>JBMFIF010000040.1:0-16453 GCA_049976445.1 Thermoprotei archaeon
TTAGATCGTAGGATTGTGCGCATGGTTTGCATAAACTTTGTAATACTGTCCTGCACTAAAAAGTTTTGAACTACTGTAAAAGGCGAGGTTTGATTGGCTTTTATCATACCTTAATTACTTAGCTAACGATATAGGTGTTGATACGATCGAACTTGGAAATGTGCTGGGAGTGGCTGCTGAAGCATCAGAGAGAGGATTGATCGATGAAAAAATAGCATGGGGTGATGCAGACAAATTTGTCGAATTGGTCCATTTAATAGCTAGAAGAGAAGGCATAGGAGAAATTTTGGCAGAGGGTAGTGCAAGGGCAGCAAAAGCTTTTGGTGATCCTGATATGGCAAATGCTGTTAAGGGTCAAGGAATACCTGCATACGATCCTCGAGGTCTTACAGGATTTTCAATAGCTTATGCTACTTCTAACAGAGGAGCATGCCATCTGAGAAGCTACACACCTGCAGCAGAACTCTTTGGCATACCAGAAAAACATGATCCATTAGCTATTAAAGGAAAACCTGAACTAGTAAAACTTTTAGAGGACTTCTTTGCTTTAACGGATTCGTTGGATGTGTGCAAATTCTCAACGTTTGCTATGACACTTGAAGATTATGCAACGATGCTTACAGGATTCACAGGTTGGGATATAGACGTTAACGAAGTCCTCCGTATTGGTGAAAGAATTTGGAACTTAGAAAGGTACATTAATCAAATGAATGGATTCGATAGAAGACATGACATACTACCGAAAAGATTCATGACACAGCCATCAGATTCAGGCCCAAGCAAAGGCAATATAATCACACCAGCGCTCTTTAACTCATTACTTGACGAATATTATAGATTAAGAGGATGGAACAGTGACGGCACAATACCATTCTCAAAGCTTAGAGAACTTCAAGTATTATAAAAATATTTTTTATTTTTTGAATATTTTTCAACATTATATCATTTATATTATAAATCACACAATCTTACTTCATCTCAAAAGATATTATTATTAGTATTATCATATTTTAAAAGTGGAAATTCTCATGAACTAAAATGTTAATCAGAATTGTAGTAAGGTGATGCATTAATTAGTGACAATTTTTTCAATTAGGTTTTGTTATCTTTCTGTTTTTGCATTTTTTGATAAATTTATTTAGTTTATAGTTTATAATGTTCTGGTGGTTGTTTTGGTTAATGTTGAAGTACCTGAAGTTCATATTATCGATAGTTTAAGTGTAGATAGTGCTAGAGCTGTTATTATTGTTGTTGATATGCAAAATGACTTTGTTGATCTCAAGGGAAAGTTATCGGTTCCTACTGCTATAAAAACGGTGAAGAATATTAAAAGGCTTATTGAGAATGCTAGAAATCATAATGTTCCTATTATATATACTCAGGATTGGCATATGAAAGATGATCCAGAATTTAGAATTTGGGGTGAGCATGCGGTTGCTAATACTTGGGGGGCTGAAATTATCGATGAGTTGAAGCCTCATGAAAATGATATTATTATTAAAAAATTAAGGTATGATGCATTCTATGGTACACAACTTGAGCACGTTATCTCTAGAGTCCTTAAAAAGGATATTCTTATAATAGTTGGTACTGTAGCTAACATATGTGTTCTTCATACTGCAGGTAGTGCAGCACTAAGATGGTTCGACGTTATAGTTCCAATTGATGGAATATCAGCTCTCACGGAATTTGATCTTCACTCTACACTCAGGCAGATAGATTTTCTATACAAAGGTAAGATTGTAAAAAGCGTTGATAATATTGCTTTTATTTAGCAAAGCTGAAGTAGGACAATATCGCTTAATATGGTTTCACAATATTTTTAAACTGAATGGGATCATACTTAAAGTAGATAATCTTTTTAGTTTCGTTGAGTATTTTAAGGTATGTGGTTTACAATTTTTGATGTAAAGAAAGTTGCCCGTGATAGGGAAGAAGCAAAATTTGATAAAGAAACCATTAAGAATTTAGAAGTTGGAAGAAAGATTGTAGAATATTTTGTTCAGAATAAGATACCAATCTATGGTGTAAATACTGGTTTAGGAACGTTGGTTAATGTTTTAATTCCAGAAAAGGATGCAGTAGAGTTGCAGTATAATTTGATACGAACGCATGCTGCTGGTGTTGGTAAATATTTTTCTGACGAGGAAGTACGTGCAATAATGTTTGCGAGGTTAATTTCATTGGCCAAGGGATGTTCAGGAATTTCGCTTGAGGTATTTGACACATTAAGAAACATGCTTAATAAAGGAATTATTCCTTTAATACCAGAAAAAGGATCATTAGGCGCAAGTGGTGATTTAGCCCCTTTAGCTCACATGGCATTAGGTGTGATTGGTGAAGGTAAATGTTATTATAGAAATGCTATCCACGATGTAAAAAATGCAATGGAAAAAGAGGGCTTGAAGCCAGCAAAATTAAGCTATAAAGATGGTTTAGCTTTGATAAATGGTACTTCAGCCATGACAGGAATTTCATGCTTAACATTATATGATGCTTATAATATCTTTGCGCATTCTTTAGTATCAGTATCTATGGCACTTTTAGCTTTGCATGCTAGTAAAACACCCTTTGATCTTGAAGGTAACGCTAAAAAAGAACATCCAGCTCAGAAATTAGTTGCAGGAATAGTTATGGCATTAATTGAGGAAAGTAATATGGTAAGAGATGAAAGAGAGATCATTAAAAAAATAAAAGAAGAATATGAGGGAAATAAGATAAAAATTGTATCAGAATTTTTACAAGATGCTTACACATTAAGAGCAATACCTCAAGTATTTGGAGCCATACTTACAACTTTGTGGCATGTTCATGATGTTGTAGAGAGTGAGTTAAACTCATCAAGCGATAATCCCTTGGTTTACGTTAATAAACACGGTAACTATGATGTTTTTCATGGAGCAAATTTTCATGGACAACATGTGGCTTTTTACATGGATTATCTTTCTATTGCAATGACACAATTATCTAATTTTCTTGAAAGACAAATAAACAGACTCTTGAATCATCATCTGAACAAAGGTTTACCTCAATTTCTTATAAAAGGCACGCCAGGATTAAATTGTGGGTTTGAAGGTGCGCAATATATTGCGACAAGCCTAGCAGCTGAAAACAGGATCTTATCAACTCCGGCAAGTATCAACAATATACCATCTAATGAGGATAATCAAGATATAGTCTCGATGGGATTGCATGCAGCAATAAAGGCAAGAAATATTGTGAAAAATACATTAACAATCCTAGCCATTCATATGGCTGCATCCTATCAGGCTCTGCATTTAAGAGAAAAACCAGAATACATTCTAGGTCATCCAATATCATATGCATACCACATAATTTCTGAGCGAATAAAACCATATACTGATAATGTTATCTTTTCAGAATATATTAAAAAATTTGAAAGCTTAATAACAAGTGAAAAAATTTTGAGGAGTATAGGGAATTATTTCAAAACAAACCAAAAAAGCGAACATGCAAAGATCTTTAACAGATTTTTTGAAGAATATATAAGAGGACATACTACAACACGCATCAAAAGGCCACAGTCTAGCTTAATAGAGGAAAGTTAATGTGAAATTTAAATTAATTAACAAGTTATTGTAGTGTAAGGAGCAGGTAATTATCTGTTTTGTTATTCTAGTCATAAGAATATTAGTGTAGTGAATATTCTGATAAACTAGTAATAGATTATTATTAAAAAATAAAAATTGTTTATGGATTGAATTTGGGTTAAACTTCTCTTTCTATGATTGTGTAAAAGTATGTTGCTAAATCTCTTGCGGAAATAATGCCAACTAGTTTTCCTTCTTTATTAATAACTGGTAAATGTCTGACATTCTTTTCGCTCATTAACAATGATGCTTTAGATAAGTAATCCTCTTCTTCAACGATAACGGGTTTCTTTGTCATTACTTTTTCTAAACGCTCATTCAAGTTGATTTCGTTAGCTACAGTTCTAACCACATCTCTTTCAGTAAATATGCCTACAAGTTTATCATTTTCTACCACTAAGACTGACCCTACACCTTTCTCGTTCATTATTTTTATTGCTTCTAGTATTGTTATTGAAGGTTTTACGGTTATTAATTTGTTCTTAGGTGTCATTAATTCTTTAACTTTTATTGCGTAAGACATTGTTCTCAACTCTGTGTATTTGCATAAAAACTTTAAATACTTTTTGGAAAAATAGTTAAAAATTATTAGAAAAAATAGTTAAAATATAAGAATTATTTGATAAGACATTTAAAAGATGACAAAGATTCTTTTTAAGAAATGTTATAAGGTTTTATGTGGATTACATGATGAAAATTTGTTAAAGAGGTTTAATAGCTGAGGGGAGGGTGAAAAAGCCTATAATACTCAGGGTTGTGAGGAGTATTATTACTATGAGGTCTTTTTTGGTGAGTTTGATGTTTCTCCAGAAGATTCTTTTATCGTCAAATCCCCGAACTTCCATTGATGTTCCTAAAATTTCTGAATATTCATATACATAGTTTACAACTGAAATAGTGATTGGAATTATAAGTCTTAAAGTGTTTAGGCGGGACTTTAAAAGGAGACGGCTTTTCATTGCTTGATAAGTATCTTGATAGCGTTTAATCATTGTTTGCATCATATTGTATGCTATGTAAAAAACGTAGCCTATGCTTGGTGAACTGATTTTGGCAAAATTTTCTGCTAGCTCATAAGGTTCAATGGTGAAAACAAAAAATGCTGAAAGATTAATGAGAGTTAAAAGTCTAGCGAAAACCATTGTGAACGTAGAAAAGAAACTTCCACCGTGCGTAAATGATATGAATCCATTGAACCATGATAAACCAAAAATTAAAGGCATGAATAGTAAATATCCTCTTAATACAGTTTTTAGATTTCTACTAACAATAATTAAAGTGAGGAAAACTAAGAAAAGAGGATACACGGGATCTTTTCTCCAAGTCATCAAACCTACTATTAAAGCTACTATAATAGAACTTATTAAAGCTCTCATAACTCTATACTCCTTGTTGGTTCACCATCATATTTTATTCTTCCATTACCCAGAACAAGAAATCTATCAGCTAACTTCAATGCAAAATTTATATCATGTGTTATAAACATTAGAGTAACACCCATAGACACAAGCTTTGAAAGTATGAGACTGATTAAGCTCTTATAGTAATTATCAAGTCCTACAGTAGGTTCATCAATTATTAAAACATCAGGTTTAAGGGCTAATGAAATTGCAATACTTACTACCTTCTTTAAACCTCTACTTAAACTATAAACAGGATAATTCGCATACTGAAGAATATCCAGATCTCTAAGTAAATCTTCCACATTCATGGCATTTTTTGAAATCTTTATGCTAAGAGCAATATCTTCATAAGGAGTAGACTTAACGAATAATAAATTTGGATCTTCAGGAACGTATGCGATTCTTCCGTGAATCTTTAAAACGCCTCCCCATGGTCTAATTAATCCTGTTATAATTTTTGATAAAGTGCTCTTTCCAGAACCATTTCTTCCTAGTAAGGCAATAACTTCTGATCGCTTTATCTCAAACGATACATCATTCAGTAAAGGTTCTTCCTTTCTATAACCATATTGAATACCATCGAGCTCGACAATAACATCCCCAACCTTCTTTGGCAAAACATTAACCATTAATGGTTCTTTAATAATTCCCATGTGTATGTTCTTCCCATTTTGTATTTCTTCATAACTTGCAGTCACAATAATTTTTCCATTTAGAACAATCTTCTTCATGTGCTCCATAAACTCCTTAGATGTAGGTGGATCGATTCGTGAAAAAACGTTATCTATTAATAGGATGTCTGGATCAGCAACCATGGCTGATGCTAACGCAACACGTACTTTCTCCCCTGAACTTAGAGTATTTAAAGGTCTCCACATTAAATATTCAACATTAAACTTTCGAAGAACCTCAACAATACGTTCATTTATTGATCTCCTATCCCAGGAAAGATTTTCCAAAGTAAATGCTACTTCATCAGCAACTTTATGAGCTACGAGCTGTCTCTCAACATCATCCAGAACAAATCCAACATGTCTAGCAAGCCATTTTTTATCAGCATTCTTAAGATTTAAGCTATCAAGTTTTATACTTCCATCATACTGCAACAACTGAGCAATAGCCATTAAAACACTAGTTTTTCCACTACCAGTCGGACCCACTAAATTAGCTATCTCACCATTCTCCACTAAAAACGAAACAGGTGTTTTAACCCTTTCGTTTATTGTTAAATTATTAACGCTTAACATTAAGCTCCCACTTTTATTGCACCAGCTTTTACTGCTCTATCAATGATTATTTTGATTAAAACACCACCTAAGATTGCTCCACTTAAAAGATAACCCAAGAAAAGTGTTGTATGCGTAACTAAGCTGTAATGAACGGCTTCAGGATAAAAAGGTGAGACTGTTACATCAAAAGGATATGCTGCTATAGCAGGTAACGCTCCTGCCAAAAACATGACAGAGTAATCCCATTTCTTATAACGGAAAATAGCAAACGCTAATTCGCTCATTATACCTTGAGCAGGCCCATAATAATAGAGAAGTATGCTATAAGGACTTAACGCTAACAGTTCAATTACAGCACCTATAGTTTCACCCAAAAACGCAGCACCAGGTTTTCTTACGACATAACCTGTTAGTGTCCCACCAACAAACCATAAACCATAAATTACAGCAATACCATAATGACCACCAATCGCATAAACAGGTGTTGCTAAAACATCGCTAGTAATTGCGAAAATTATTCCCGAAACGACAGAAAGCCCAGCAATCAAAACTACATCCCTGGCAGAGTATTTCAAATCAACCACCTCCAGCACTTATTAACATAGTATGCCACGTAATATTATTAATAAACATGTATATAAACATGTTTTTTATTCATACTAGAAATATTTTTGTAGTGTCATCTTGTTAGGAAGAATTTGTTATTGATAAGAAACTTATGGTTTAATAATGATACTATATACTTAAATCCTAATGCAATTCAACTACCAATATTTTTAAGATCAATTCTTATCGGAAAATACACAACTACTGTAGATTATCTTTGTACTATTCTCATCTTTAAAGTTTAACCCTTAACCTAAATGTGCACGATTTTCTTTATAGCAGAAATAATAGTTAATTTTGATATTAGATGTTTCTGATTATTTTATATTAATACATGTTTTAATGATATTATATATATTAATGATGAATAAAATATATTAGACGTAAAATATATTAATCTTTTTTGTTATTATATATTTGGGTAAGAGTTGAAATGACATCCTCAGTAGTTATGTATGATAGAAAGTTAAGTAATTTAATTGTAGCTCTAGGCGGGAATGGGATCAGAGAATGTTATCAATGTGGTTCATGCACAGCAATATGTCCGATTTCAGAAAATTTCTCAATAAGCTTTAGAAGGACGATAAAGTATGCTCAACTAGGTCTAGAGAAAAAATTAGTCAATGATCTTACTCCATGGATTTGTCATGCATGCGGAGAATGCAGTAATTCTTGTCCTAGAGATGCAAATCCTAGTGAACTAATGATGACCTTCAGGAGGTATCTGACAACAAAATATGATTGGACTGGGTTGTCAAGGCTTTTTTATTTCTCTAAGAAAGTAGAATTATTTACTATACTTATTTTATCATTGCTTACTGGTGTTGTGATTTATCTATTTCATGGACCAATAATTTTAGACTCTGTAGAGCTTGATGCTTTTGCACCTGTTAGTACAATAGAATTTGTTGGATTAATAATTTTAGCGATTCTTGCATTAATACTTATAACTAATGTATACAGAATGTATCGTTTTACAGTAACGGCTAGCATGAAGCTTCCTTTCAAAACTTACCTAACAGAGTTTATAAAAATTGTTCCGTTTAATTTTCTAACTCAGAATTTATCCCAATACTGTAATGATAAAAGGTACTGGATAAACCATTTACTAATATTTTATGGATTTGTTGTTTTATTCGTATGCACTCTAGTTGACTTTGTTTTACGATTATTCCAAAGAACTGATTTGCTTTTTTCTGTAGTACCTTCATTAAATCTTAACGTAATTAACATGATAGGCATTGTTGCTGGTGTTGTGCTTCTTTATGGTGGGTTCACTACAATTTATGGCAGGGTGAAGAAGAGTCGCCCTATTTGGAAGTCCTCGCATATAACGGATTGGACCTTTATTATAGTTATTGTTCTTGTAGTGATAACAGGTTTAATGACTGTGATATTTAAATCAGTAGGCTTACCTTTACTGACTTATGTAACATATTCTCTTCATTTAATGTTAATAGTGCCTCTTATAATTCTTGCCTTTTTTGAAAAAGGATTGCATCTTATTTACAGGCCATTTGCATTATACTTTGCACGATTAAATGAGTTAAAATCTAAGGGGGTGGGTAACATATGAAACCTATAGTTACTGTTAAGAAGGATATCATTAATGATATTGTTGAATTAGGCGGTAAAGGTATTTTTAAGTGTTATCAATGTGGTTCGTGCACTGCAACATGTGCTATAGCGGAGGGCATGTTTATAAGTTTTCGAAGAGCAATTAAGTATGCTCAATTAGGATTGGAAGATAGGCTTAAAAGTGATTTGGTACCATGGTTATGCAATGTCCATGGTGATTGTATTAAAGCCTGTCCTAGGGATGCGAATCCATGTGAAATATTAGCCTCTTTAAGACGTTATCAAAGTACGCTCTACGACTGGACTGGTGTAGCTAAATGGTGGTACTTTTCATCCTTAAAAAGAAAGTTAGGAATAATTACAATGATCATATGTTTATCAATCATAGGATTTCTAGGATTATTCGGATCTGTAATATCAAGTTATATGTCACGAAATATGTTTGTTAACTTGACTCAACTTATTCCAATAGGTATTAGTATAGTTCTCATTTCATTAGCCTTTCTCATCAGTAATGCATACAGAATGTACATATTTGTAGGTGGTGGTAAGGACTACAAGGTAAGTTTTGTTGAAGCTGTAAAAAGGACAATAGTCTTTTGGATAAAAAGTGAATGGGATGCGCTTAAGGTCCCAGATAAGAGGATTAGAATTCTAGAGCATGTATTTATTCTAATAGGATTAGGACTATTTTTGTTACTTTCTCTCCTTTATTTACTATTACCTTCAATATACTCAATATACCCCTATTCACACATACTAATGATCAGTAGATATATGGCAGGAGGGCTTCTTGTGATTGGTGCTGGGCTTCCGTTTATAAAGCGCGTTATAGATCTGCCTAACATTCACTGGTATTATAAGCTATTCCGTCACTCAACTGATTGGATAGCAGTAGGGCTACTATTTTCAATAGCATTTACTGGAATACTTCTAAACATCTTTAATGACTTTCACTTATATACATTCTCATATACGATTTATGTTCTGCATATTGGATTAGTTGTTCCGTTTTTAATTCTTGAAGTACCGTTTGGGAAGCATAGTCATTGGGTGTATAAAACTATCGCAAATTATGTTGGAGCTAGAAAAGGATTAGTAAGGGGTGAGGGAATTGAGTAAGCCGGTTCTTGTAGTTGGTGGTGGAATAGCTGGCATACAAGCAACACTAGATCTAGCTGAGCAAGGCGTTGAAGTATACTTGGTTGAGAAGAATCCAAGCATAGGTGGAAAGATGGCTCAGCTTGATAAAACATTTCCAACGCTTGACTGTGCATCCTGTATTCTAACACCTAAAATGGCATCTGTCCTTAGGTATGATAATGTAAAATTACTAATGTATTCGGAAGTACAGGAGGTTAAAGGAACGGCTGGGAATTTTACTGTTAAGGTTCTTAAAAAACCGAGATACGTTGATTGGGATAAATGTACTGGGTGTGGAACGTGTCAAGAAAAATGCCCTCAGAAAGTTCCTGATGAGTATAATATGGGATTGAGTTATCGTAAAGCTATATACATACAATTTCCTCAAGCTGTTCCACGCAAAGCAGTTATAGACGCCTCACACTGTTTACGTCTTAATCCACCACCTGATCTTAAAGAAAGAGCTAAAGGAAGACCTTTATGTGGAGTATGTGAAAGAATTTGTCCTGCTAAAGCTATAGATTTTAATCAGACACCAGAGATCGTAGAATTAAATGTTGCAGCAATAATAATCGCAACTGGTGTAGATCTTTATGATGCTCGTAAAATACCTGATTATGGTTACGGAAAGTTCCAGAATGTATATACTCACTTAGAATTTGAAAGATTAGTTTCTGCAACAGGCCCGACTGGGGGACATATAGTTAGAAGATCTGATGGAAGACCTCCTAAGAAGATTGCATGGATTCAATGTGTAGGTTCTAGAGATATTAGGTTTAACCACTATTGTTCCGCATTCTGTTGCATGGCTGCAACAAAGCAAGCAATACTCACTAAAGAGCATATGCCAGATGTAGATACCACTATATTTTACATGGATATAAGGGCATTTGGGAAAGGTTTCTATGAATTTTACAAGAGAGCAATAGATGAATTTGGTGTAAAATATGTTCGTGGAAAGGTTGTGAAGATTAGCGAGAATCCTAATAATAAGAATCTAACACTACTTTATGAAGACACATCAGTAAGCTATATAAAAAGAGACGAATTTGATATGGTAGTTTTATCAGTAGCTATCAAACCTAACGCAATCTCACTTCAATTACCATTAAAGTTTGATGAAGGTGGGTTTATAAAATTAATGGATCCGTATTTAGACACTGTTTCTGCTACGGTAGATGGTATTTTCGTAATTGGTGGTGCTGCGGAGGCTAGAGATATTCCTGATTCTGTCACAATGGCTAGTGCTGCTGCTGTTAAAGCAGCTCTCATAGCTAAAAACCCAGCTATTGCGGTTAAACCTTTAGTTGCGACAAGGGGTGAAAATCCATGAATGAGGAACCTAGAATAGGTGTTTATGTGTGTCACTGTGGTCTTAATATAGCTGCAACAGTAGATGTTAAAGCTGTGGTAGAATATGCTAAAAGTCTTCCTAATGTGGTAGTTAGTCGTGAGTATGTTTTTATGTGTTCAACGCCGGGTCAAGATTTAATTAGGGATGATATTAAGAATTATAAATTAAATAGAGTTGTGGTGGCTGCTTGTTCGCCGTCAATGCATGAACCAACGTTTAGAGCAGTTTTAGAAAGTGCGGGTCTTAATAAATATCTTCTAGAAATGGCTAATATTAGAGAGCATTGTTCGTGGGTTCATTCAGATAAGAATGCAGCCACTGAGAAAGCAAAAGACCTCGTGCGTATGGCTGTAGCGAAGGCTCGTCTACTTGAGCCTTTAGAGGAGCAAGAGTACATTGCTCAACAAAGTGTCCTAGTTTTAGGTGGCGGAGTGGCGGGAATGAGGGCTTCTTTGGATCTAGCTAATTGGGGATTTGATGTTTATCTAGTAGAAAAAAGCCCAACATTAGGAGGTAGGACAGCTTTAACAGGATGGCTTAGACATGATAGAAGAGGTGCAGAAGTTGTAAGATCTATGATTAAAGAAATAGCAAAGAATGGTAAGATTCATGTTTTTACTGGTTCTGAACTTATTGGTTTAAGTGGTTTTCCAGGTAATTTTAGTGCTAAAATTAAGATAAATCCAAGATATGTGAATGAAAGATGCACATTATGTGGTGAATGCGAGCTTGAATGCCCTGTTGAAGTGTTGAATGAGTATGAATATGGGTTAAATCGCAGAAAAGCAATATATTTGCCATTTAAGGATGCATATCCACAGTTCTACGCTATAGATCCGCGTGTTTGTGTGAAATGTGGTGAATGTGTTAAGGCATGTAGGTATAATGCAATTAACTTGAATGAAAAAGAAACAATATTAGATCTAAAAGTTGGTGCAGTAATCATTGCAACAGGTTATGATCCATATAGACCGGTGAGAGGAGAATACAGTTATGGTTTGCATGAGAGCATAATAACTTTGTTCCAACTTGAAAGACTTCTTGACCCAGAAGGACCAACTCATGGAGAATTAATAATAGGTGGAAAGGTACCTAAAAGTATAGCGTTCATACTTTGTGTGGGATCTCGTGGAACAACGCCCAATGCTAAAAGTTATTGTTCACGTATGTGTTGTACATCTACATTAATGAATGCCATTAAAATTAAGGAACGATATCCAGAAACTGATGTGTTCGTTCTTTATAAAGATATTACAACTTACGGTAATGATGAGCGTCTTTATGAGGAAGCTGGTGAAAAACTAGTAAAATTTGTGAAGTTTGAAGAAATTCCAGTAGTTGATGTAGGACCTGAGGGATTATATATCGATGTCAAAGAAGTTACGATTCAAGAAAATATTAGAATTCCGATAGATGCTATAGTTCTATCAGTCGGTATGATTCCTAGACGTGATCAAAGTGAAGTGCTTTCTGTAACTAGAGCGAGCTGTGGTCCTGATGGATTTATCCGAGAAGCGCACTTGAAATTAAGACCTGTTGAAGCACCTAGTTCAGGAATATATTTAGCTGGCGCAGTAACAGGCCCTAAGAATATCATAGAAAGTATTAGAATGGGAAGTGCTGCAGCATCTAAAGTTACGGCCCTATTATCTAAGGGTAAGGTACGAACAGAACCTCTTGTAGCAAAAGTTAATGAGGACAAATGTAGTGGATGTAAAGTATGTGTAGGTGTTTGTCCTTATGGTGCTATTTCGATGATAGACGTTAATGGTAGGAGTATTGCACATGTTGAGAGCGCACTTTGTATGGGTTGTGGAACGTGCTCTGCTGCTTGTCCTTCTGGCGCAATGCAACATTTAGGTTTTAAAGATGATCAGATTATAGCTCAAGTTGTTGCAGTGGCTGGAGGTGGTAGTGCATGAGTTCTGATCCCATGTTTGAACCTAAGATAGTTGTGTTTGCTTGTAATTGGTGTACTTATGCTGCTGTGGATTTGGCTGGTACTAGTAGAATTTCATATCCATCAAACGTCAGAGTTATTAGGGTTATGTGTTCTGGACGTGTTGATCCGCAGTTTGTGCTCGAAGCGTTTAAAAACGGTGCTGATGGTGTGATAGTTGCTGGTTGTCATCCACCTGTAGATTGTCATTATACTAGTGGAAATATAAAAGCTTTAAGGCGATTCACACTTCTTAGAAGGTTGCTTAATGATTTAGGTGTTGAACAGGAGAGATTTAGGCTTGAATGGATATCAGCTTCTGAAGCTGATAAGTGGGTGAAGGTGGTTAGTGAGATGGTAGAAAACGTGCGTAAGCTCGGTCCTTTTAAACCTAAATTAGGAGTGAAGGAGGTGTGATGCAATGAGTGAGCGTGTTAAGGTAGCGTTTTATTGGTGTGCTAGTTGCGGTGGATGTGAAGAGGCCGTTGTTGACTTAGCTGAGAAAATACTAGATGTAGTTAATTTAGTTGATATAGTGTTTTGGCCTGTTGCTATGGATTTCAAATTAGAAGATGTTGAAAAAATGCCAGATAACTCGATAACAGTTAGTTTTATTAATGGTGGTATAAGGCTTAGTGAACATGAGAAAGTTGTTAAGCTTCTTAGACAAAAATCTAAATTAGTGGTAGCTTATGGTGCTTGTTCTTCATGGGGAGGTATTCCAGGTTTAGCCAATTTGTATACTCGTGAAGAAATACTTGAGCGTGCTTACTTCACAACTCCAACAACATATAATCCTGATAAAATAATACCTGGTTCTAAGACTGAGGTTGAAATTGATGGTACTAAGATTGAAGTGCCAGTTTTCCTTACGAGTTTAAGACCTCTTGATGAAGTTATAGATGTTGATTATTATATACCTGGTTGTCCGCCAACTCCAAACGTGACATGGAAAGCATTAGAGACTTTACTCTCTGGTAATCTTCCACCTAAAGGCTCAGTACTAGGCGCTAATGATCGATCTCTATGCGATGAATGTCCACTTAATAAGACTAAGCCTGAGAATGTGCTTATTAAAGAGTTTAGAAGGGTTGTTAACTTTAATCCGGAACCTAATAAATGTCTCCTTGCTCAAGGTCTTCCGTGTTTAGGCCCTGTAACTAGAGGAGGTTGTGGGGCTTTGTGTGTTAATGCTAATATGCCATGTACAGGATGTTTTGGTCCGCTTAGTGGTGTGAGAGATTATGGCGGTAAAGCAATATCATATCTTGCTAGTATTCTTGATTTAGATAATGAAGAAGACATAAAGAGAGAGTTGTCTAAAATAATAGATATCACGGGTTTGGTGTATAAGTATTATTTACCAAAGTCTGCTCTTAAAGGTAAAGTAGGAGGTGGTAAGTCATGAAGGAGGTTATTATTGATCCTATAACAAGGTTAGAGGGTCATGGAAAGATAATTATAGTATTGGATGATAAGGGTAATGCTAAGCGAGCCTATTTTCAAGTTCCTGAATTAAGGGGTTTTGAGAAGTTTGCTGAAGGTAGAGCGGCTGAAGATATGCCGATAATAACTCCAAGAATTTGTGGTGTTTGTCCTATGGCTCATCATATGGCATCCACGAAAGCTCTCGACGATTTATATAAGGTGGATCCACCAAGTGTAGCTAAAAAGATTCGTGAGCTTGCGTATAATGTTTTCATGCTTGAGGATCATGCATTGCACTTCTACATATTGGCTGGTCCAGATTTTATAGTTGGACCAACTGCACCTAAGTCTGAGAGGAATGTTGTTGGTGTTATAAAGAAGGTTGGTCTAGAAGTAGGAAAAAGAGTTATAGTAACACGTAAAAAGCTTAGAGATATAAATACAAGGTTAGCAGGTAAGGTGATACATCCAGTTTTTGGTGTACCTGGAGGTGTTTCTAAACCTGTGAGTGAGGATGATGCGAAGGAGATTAGGGCTATTGCTAATGAAGCTCTCGACTTCGCAATGTTCACATTAAAAGCGTTTAAAGATCTTGTTCTTTCTAAAAAAGAACTTTTAGACCTTATAATTAGTGAGGCTTATACACATAGAACTTATTACATGGGACTTGTTGATGATAAGAATCGTGTGAATTTCTATGATGGTAAAATAAGAATTGTGACACCTTCAGGGAAAGAGTTTGCGAAATTTGATGTTCATGAGTATCAGAATTATATACAAGAACATGTTGAGCCATGGACTTACATTAAGTTTCCATTTATTCGTCAGGTGGGATGGAAAGGTTTTGTAGACGGTGAGGATAGCGGTATATATTGCGTGGCTCCTTTGGCAAGATTAAATGTAGCTGATGGAATGGCTACACCGCTTGCACAAGAAGCCTACGAAGAAATGTATGAAATGCTTGGTGGAAAACCTGTTCACCATACGCTTGCTTTTCATTGGGCTAGAGTTATAGAAATGGTTTATGCTGCTGAAAGGATTAAGGAACTTGCAGAAGATCCAGAATTGACTGATAAAAATGTTAGGATTATACCAACAAGAACTCCAAGTATTGGTATTGGTGTTGTAGAAGCTCCACGTGGTACTCTCATTCATCATTATGAAACTGACGAACTTGGAAGAATCAAAAGAGCTAATTTAATAGTCGCAACACAACAAAATGCTGCACGCATAGCTCTATCTGTTGATAAGGCTGCAAAAAGTTTTGTTAAAGGTGGTGTTATTGACGAGGGATTACTTAATATGGTTGAAATGGCATTCAGAGCTTATGACCCCTGCCACGCATGTGGTACACATTCATTACCTGGTTCTATGTCGTTTAAAATTTACCTATATAACGAGGACGGTAAACTATTAAATGTGATAACACGGGAGCAATAGTGCATAAATATACAGCAATTTTTTTGGGTAATAGTATACTCGGTGATGATAGAGTAGGATTAGTGGTAGGTGAGATGCTAAGAGAAAGATTAATTCCACACGGTATTGATGTACACATAGTAGAACGTTCAGGACTTGCCCTGTTAGATTATTTAAGCGGGTATGAGAAAGCTGTCATTGTTGATAGCATCAAAACCAATAAGCACCCAATAGGAAGTGTTAGCATATTCTCTCCTGAAGAATTCAAACAGATAAAACCTATGGCACCACATTTTTTAGGTGTTGTTGATGTGGTAAATTTCATTAAGAGTCTAAAATTAGATGAACCAAAGAAAGTTATAATAATCGGAATTGAGGTTAAAGATCCTTATATAATATCAGAGAATTTATCAGAAGATCTTGAAAAACATTTAAGCAAAATAACGGAAGAAATCTACAATAAAATATTGGAGTTTATTTTATCTTAAATCTATTTACGCTCTTAAGTAAGATTTTTGTTGTTGCTCTTCCTATACTTTACCTATGGAAATACTAACCCTCTTGTCAAGTGAGGAAGCATGCTCAAAACTTTTTAGAACCATCAGGTGGCAAAACGGTATCCACTGCCCCAGATGCAGCTCAAGAATAGTGAAAGGACACGGAAACTATATATAGGAAATAAATTAATAAAATTAAGAGAGCAGGCCAGCATGATCACAGAAAAAGTTTTGGAAGAACTCGAA
>JBMFIF010000041.1:0-16296 GCA_049976445.1 Thermoprotei archaeon
CTGATTCGATGGAGCCTGTTCTAGCATTTGAAGATTTTGAAATTAAAGTAGGATGGTCTACAAACACTATCAAAGTCTCTCAAAACGAATACCTAGTAGGATGGCATGGTGAGGGTAAAGATCTCATTTATAGAAACGGATTAGCAATAACAGATAGTGAAGGTAACTTATTGGGAACCACGGATTATGTTTTATCACCAAAAGGCATAATTGAATTTTATGGAGATAGGCCAGGTGTCATTTTTGGATGCGGTCTTATCATATATAAAGAATACGTGTATTGGATAGGAGGAATCTCAGATTACGCAATTGGGATATTCAGAACTCAACTAGATAAAATTTTCGAGAACATTAGATGGGTTAAAAAGAATTAATAAAAGATAGGTGATGTATTTTTGGCTTGCTCAAGAATTATGCGGGGGGTGGGATTTGAACCCACGCAGCGCTAACGCACAGGGTCCTAAGCCCTGCGCCTTTGACCTGACTCGGCCACCCCCGCTCTATACTTTTTAACAGCTTGTAGAATATAAGCTTTTGATCAGATAAAAAATATCTTCATTACCTTACGTCTAAACTTTTAAATAAGACTTGTTAGAAATTTATTATTCATTCGTAATCTTTTTAGTTATTTTATTATTTTGTTTAGCTTTATCATTTCATACTGAATTTAACTTAATTAAGCATATGTAGTACTCTTTAAAAATATACCAAGATTCAGATATAAGAGTATTTATATAATCCCTTCCGCCCTAGAAGACGAGGTTTTCATTTTTGTAATTTTTTAATGTTTCATTTTCCATTACTTTATGATGTGCAACTTCGTCTAATTATAGTAGGTGGATCGTTAATATGTCTCCAAAGTCCTTTTTTAAAACTTATGACTACTATGCCTAGTTCATCTATTGTCGCATCTGTTATTAGTGGTTCTGTTAAATTTTCATCGACTGCAAGAAATGCAAGAGTATTAGAAATTGATTCATCTTTTTCATCGAGTAGTTCAATTTTTATTTTCTCTTTTGATATTAGGTTATGAGTTTTACCTGATGCTAACTCAACCTCTATTATATCGAAACTATTTGATAATAATCCTAATTCTTCGGCATCCTCAGGTCTTAAAACTATAACTGGTTCGTCACTTTCTGCACCACCATTAACTAAGACAATAAATGTTTTTGACCTGCTTTCCCATGTTACTTTAATTTTTACTCGTACAGCCAACTATCACACCTTGACCACATATCTTTTAATGATTTTATATTTTCCATACTTTAACTTTTTATCTTTTAAAACTTTGAGATTTTTTTCCATAATAATCGCTAATGTTTTCTCACCAAGAATAAATTTTATTTTACCCAAATTGTTATCACCAGATTTTATAAATGCTTCTGTTATTTAAATATACTGCTTTCAGGAGTTGCTTCATAATCCTAATGAATAAGCTTACAATTATTCGAGTATCGATTCTGATAATGTTATACACGATAATTGCAGGTTAGTATATGTTTCTCACCGTTAAATGAGTAGATAAAATAATAGATTAACAGAATTATTTCTAATGGAAAAATTGTAGGGATAATTGCTTTAGAGATTTGATGAAAGTTCTTAATGATAACTCATTTGTGCTATGAGATGAAAATATAAGGCAGAATTAGATTAAATATTATGAGTACAGTATGAGTCGTCTTGTTAGGGAGTGGCTTATGAATCTTGGATTGTTTTATGAAACTACACATGAGGATAGGTTAGAGATAGATAGGGAAATTGAGAGAAGGACTGGTATGAACTGTGATGAAGCTTTGATGAGAGGCTTAATAAGTATAAATGAATTTTTAGAGATAGTTAATATGATTTTAAAGAGGAAAAAAGCTCGTGCACCGTTGTATCAAGTTTAGCTATCGATCTTCTAATCATTATGGGCATAGTGATATAGGATAAGTTTTAAGTTATTGTAATTTTATTATAGTAGGGAACAAAATGCTATTTGGTACCTCTGGTATAAGAGGAGTGTATCCATTTCAAATTTCTAATAGTTTAGCTGTGAAATTGGGTTTTGCTGTTGCTAGTTATGTGAATCGTGGTTTTATTGTTGTTGGGTGGGATGGTCGTAATACTTCAAGACTTCTTGGAACGTCCATCATTTCTGGTATTAATAGTGCTGGATTAGATGCTATTGCTGTTGGCATGGTTCCTACACCTGTGCTAGCATATTCTGTCAGATATTTTGGTGCTTCAGGAGGTGTTATGGTTACTGCTAGTCATAATCCGCCAGAGTTTAATGGGTTTAAGGTTTATTTTAGTGGTGGTAGAGAAAGTATAGAAAATGAGGAACAAGCTATAGAATCAATCATGAATGAATTTGGTAGTGATTCCCATAACGAATATGGTAGAGTTGAGTTTCGTAGTATATCGTATGCTTATATTAAAGATTTGTATAATACATTATTTACTAAAAAGTTATGGAAGCCTAGAATAATTATTGATTGTGGAGGAGGCGTTGCCGGTCTATATACTCCTAGAGTTCTTAGTATGCTGTCTGATGCATATGTCATAAATGATTATGTTGATCCATTTTTTAGTGGACGTGAAGCTGAGCCTAGACCTGATGTCTTATTGCGCTTTTCTAAAGGTGTTGTGAGTTTAGGTTTTGATATTGGGTTGGCTCATGATGGAGATGGAGACAGGTTAGCTGTTATTGATGAAAACGGAAATTTTGTTGATATGAGTACTATAATTGCTTTAATGGCTAAGAGGAAAGTTGAGGAAAATGGTGGTGGTATTGTAGTTGTTTCTGTCGATACTTCAATGTCTGTTAGGGAAGTTGTTGAACATGCAGGTGGTCATGTTGAAGTTACGAAGCTTGGTAAAACTCATGCAAAATTGCGTTCTGGAGTTGTGCTTGCAGCTGAGCCTTGGAAAATTATCGATCCTTCATGGGGTTTTTGGCAAGACGGTATTTATGCCGCTGGACAGTTAATTAGATTTATAACTTCCAAAGGGAAACGATTAAGGCAAATTCTAGATGAGGAAAAAATACCAATCTATCCTGGTGTCAGATTAAGTTTTTATCATAATAATCTTAAGAGAGATGCTTTTATGGAGTTTGTCAAAGAGAATTTACCGTCTGCATTTAAAGATGTTATGAATGTTATCGATATTGATGGAATAAAAGTCGAGACAAAGCGGGGATGGGCCCTTGTAAGAGTTTCAGGGACGGAACCCAAAATTCGCTTATACGCTGAAGGTTTTACTGTTGAAGATTTAGAATATATTGTGAAAGTTTCACGAGAAATAATAGAAAAAGGATTAGGGAAATAATTATGGTGTGCTAAATTGAGTGTTGAACGAATTGTTAGAAAATTTAAAGATTCTGGTTATCTGGTCTCTCCTGAAGCCATTAAATTAATTATGAATAGTCCAGACGTTGATAGTGTAATAGAAGTGATTCTAAAATATTTGGATAGTGTCAGTCCGAAACCTATTGTGATCAATGCATCTCACATTAATAGTGCACTTGCATCGGTCATCTCTGAAAATAAAAAAATGACTATAAGAGAGTTAGTGAGTGAGCACATTGGTTTTGAAATTAAGTTTACATTTATGGGTTATAAGGTTGATAGATCTATAAAGCTTGTTGATGGATATGCACGTTTACTTATTGACAGATATCAGAAGCTAAAAAGGATTCTTCTTGAAAGACCTGATATGCATTATGCCGTGTCATTGAAGGATATTAAGAAAGGTGTTAAAAGGTTTTTTGAGAATGAAACGTCTCAGCAAAGGAAGATTGCAACATATGGTCTTGTATTATCTGTTACAAGAAATAGTAAAAAAGTTGAGATTATTCTTGAAGATATAGCTGTTGAAAGTAAAGGAAGTGGAACTGTTAATAGGATTACTGTTGAAATTCCGTCAACATCTCAAGCATTTAAAAAGGCTATG
Organism: Thermoprotei archaeon; assembly: GCA_049976445.1. Taxonomy (GTDB): domain Archaea; phylum Thermoproteota; class Thermoprotei; order Gearchaeales; family WAQG01; genus JAVZOV01. The sequence continues at coordinate 3,940 of JBMFIF010000041.1, forward strand.
TGGATAGCGGAGAATGAAGTTATTGGTGTAGTGGGCGTTTTAAATAATGATAAGTTCGAAGTTGAGGATATACTTTTGCCTGGTATAACACTAAAACCTATTAGAAGACCAAGTGATGATCTTTATGTTGCTTTTCTTTCAGATCTTCATGTTGGAAGTTTAAAGTTCGTTGAAAATCGCTTTAAAGCATTTATTAATACTGTACAAGGTAATACTGATGATCCTAAGCTTAAAAATATTATTAAGAAATTACGTTTTATAATCATAGCTGGAGATTTGATTGATGGATTCGGTGTGTATAGGGGTCAAGAAAAAGAACTACTAACGATAGATGTTGAAGAACAGTACAAAATGTTAGCTGAACTTCTCTCTGGTATTCCTGAGGACATAAACATTTTCTTGATACCTGGTGAACATGATGTTTCTGGACTGTATGTTCCATCGCAACCTATTCCTAGGGAGTTTGCTCAAAAACTTTATTCTATGAAGAATGTTCATATGCTAGGTGATCCTAGTTTTATTAGGATCTCTGGTGTTGATATACTAGTTTCTCATGGTAGAGGGCTTGATGATGCTATAGAACTGTATACATTAAAAGGTTTGACAAGTGAAGGTATTATCGATGCAATGGAATCACTCCTACTTCGTAGGGAATTGGTAATTCCCATTAATAGCAAGGTTATTGTTGCTCCATATCCTCATGATTTCAATGTAATAACAATCATGCCTGATATAATGCATATGGGGCATGTCCATATAGCAGCAGCTGCCAAGTTATATAAGAATATTTTATTAATAAATAGCGGATCATGGCAAGAACAATCAATTAAACAAAGAATGAAAGGACTAAATCCATCAGTTGGAACGTGTTATTTTGTTAATCTTAAGGATATGAATTTAGTAAAAGTTGTATTTTAAATTCTTCATCATGTTTATTTACAATTAGTAAAAAATATTTACCCTTTTTTAATTTAACATAATGAAAAATTTCAGGAGGCATCTAAATGGCGTTCTTTGCGGACAGAGAAATATTGATAGGTAAATACAAGCACGCTGCATACAAACCATGTTATTGGTTTGAACAGAGTCTCAGAACTGGTGGTAGAAGGATGTGCTATAAATCACCTTTCGGAATAAAAAGTCATCTTTGCATACAATCAACAACTTATAAAGGTTGTAATCTTCAATGCGTTTTCTGCTGGAGGAATGTAGAAGCCAGAGAACGATCCTATAGATTTTTTGATGAACCAGAGGAAATAGTCAACAATCTCATCAAGAACCAAGTATTAATTGTCACAGAAAGTCTAAAAAAATCCTTGGAAAATTATGAAAACATGATTTTAATAGTAAAAACACTTTCAAATTTTGATGAACCAATAGGTGTTAACGAAATAAGCAGCATGATTACTATATCACGTACAAAAATTAAGGGCGCATTAGTTGATTTAACTAATGCTGGTATTGTTAAAAAGATTGATAAAAAATATCTACTTGATAAACTAATATCACGAAATCTAACTTATGATGATGCACGTGCAATTATTGAAAAATACGTTGCATCACGTGATGATATTTTAAGAGTTCACAAAGAAGCTATGCATCCTAAACATGTAGCCATATCATATGATGGTGAACCTATAATGTATCCTAGAATAGGAGAGGTTATAGCTGAATTTCGAAAAAGAGGTATCTCAACGTTCTTAGTTACCAATGGAACATTTCCTGAAAGAATAGAAGAGTTATGGAAAAATGGTAATCTACCTACTCAGCTTTATGTTACTCTACCGGCCCCAGATCCAGAAACTTACATGAAAGTAACTTCAACAGTTTATCCACGCATGAAATCATCTTATGCACATTGGGAACGATTAAACAAAACTCTTGAAATGTTAGGAAAATTACCTTGCAGAACTGTAATACGAATAACAGCCGTCAAGGGTGTCAACATGATAAATCCTGAAGGATATAGAAAGTTAGTTTTAAAATCTAATCCAAACTTTTTAGAGATCAAAGGTTTTGCGATAAGTGGATATGCATCAAGGATAAGCATAAGACTTGGTGTTCACCAACCAAATTATAATGATCCTACATTAATGAAGGAAGCATTAATGTACAGTCCTACTCATGAAGAAATACTTGATTTCGCTAGGCAAGTTTCCAATGATTGGCAAACATTTCCTTTAGTTTCTCAACAATCGGAGAGTAGTGAAGTGCTTATGGCTGTTAACTGGAAAGATCTTCAAAAAATAGAAATTCCAGAATAGTTATGATTTTCTTAGAATATTAATTAATTCAGGAACTACTTGATATAAATCTGCAACAACTACGTAATCAGCATTTTTATTAATAGGCGCATTTTCATCCTTATTAATCGATACTATTATTTTAGATTTATTAATCCCTGCAATATGTTGCGGCTGACCAGATATTCCGATTGCTATATATAACCTAGGTTTTACCTTTTTACCTGATAAACCAATCCATCTTGACTCATCCATCCACTTCAGATCTGTTGCTAGAGGCCTACTGCAGCCAACTTCCGCATTTAAAATCTTTGCTAATTCATAGATAATATTCAAGTCATCTTTAGACTTTAAACCGCGCCCAACACTAATTATAATATCAGCATCTTCGATGTTAACACTTTCAGCAATCTTCTTGATACGATCAATAATCTTAACACCATGAACATTAGACTGAATTTCAATAACTTCAACTTTAGCACCAACCCCTTGAACACTTTTAATTACTGGAGGAGAAAACGTAACAATGACCGTAGTAGTTAATGGTTCAATAACCTTAATAGCCATGGAACCTAACGTTTGAACCTGATAAAGAAGCTTATTATCTGAAAATTTGACATCACTAACATCATTCAAATAACATGAATTAATCCTTTGAGCCACCCTTGGAGCTATTATTTTATTAATTTTTGTATTTGAGAAAACAATGATACCTGGTTTTAATTCATTTGCTACATGAGTAATTAAATCGACAATGTTATCAATGTTTATTTCACCTTGTAATTTATAAACTTTCTTAACTCCTGCATGACTATAAAATGATATTTGCTCTTCAAAATTAGGCGAAGCAATAATGCCTATTATTTCATCAGCTATCTTTCTTGAGAACTCAACAAGACCAAGAATATGATCACTCTTATTAGAAAAAACAAGAGCTAACATTGCTTTTCACCCTATGACTTTTTCAGTTAAAAGAGCTTGAATAAGGTTCTTAGCAATTTCTTGTGGTGTATCACCTTTTATTCTAATTCCTTTTCTTTCAACCTTAAGAGGCTTTATACCAACCACACGTGTAACATTAACAATCTCAAATAGACCAATATCATTCAAATTCCACTTAACGAATGGTTTTCTTGATGCCGCCAATATTTGTGTTATAGTAGGCAGACGTGGTGTGTTTATCTCTTGAGTAACAGTAATCAATAAAGGAGGATTAACCTCTACAACCTCAATATAATCTTCATAATCACAATAAACACGAAATACATTACCATCCACCACTTCAATTTTTCTTGCATAACCCACGCTTCTTATACCTAATATCTCAGCTACCCTATAAGGGACTTGAGAACTAAAACCGTCAATAGTACCTTCACCAGCAAAAATAACATCGAACCCCCCCAACTTCTTTACCATCTCAGCCAAAACAAAAGCTGTAACAGATGGATCAGCATCATATATTCTTTCATCATCCACTACATATGCTTCATCAGCACCAATAGCAAGAATACTCTTAATTAATTCACGAACTTCTCTCTCTCGAACATTTTTAGGACCCCATTTAAGAACACTTAGAACAGTAACTTTACCACCGATTTTTTCCTTAAACCGTATAGCTTCCTCTAATGCATTTTTATCTATATCGCTCACGCGAAGAGGTGTTTCGATTTTAGGTCTTCCATCCTCATCAAGCTTAATCTGAGACATGTCAAGAGATAATTTCAACAATACACCAAATTTCATTGAACCACCATAACTTAAAAATCTAAATACGATATATACTTAATTTCTTAACTAATGATAAAAGAAGGACAAACTTCACCTTTCAGGGTGGAGTAAAACTTAAATACTCAGACACACTATAAATACTGCATGTTCTAATAAAATTAATTAAGAATGTAGTTCATTTGTTATTTCATGAAAAAGAATTATGAAACATTTTCAATTAACAGAAAAACTATATTCTAAGGCAGGTATTACTGTTAAACTATGAACTATAGAAGAGTTGCAAATACAAAAATAGAGGTATCAGAGATAGGTGTTGGTATTTGGTCAATAATTACTAATTGGTGGGGTTCAGATATTAATAAAGCCGAAGATTTATTAAAGAAAGCTTATGATCTCGGAATAAATTTTTACGATACAGCTGATATGTATGCCGATGGGAAAGGAGAAGAAATTTTAGCTAAAGTGTTTTCATCAAAAAGAGATAAGATAATAATATTAACGAAAGTTGGTTATGATTTTTATAATAAAAAAGATGAAAAAATACAACAAAACTTTAGTATAGACTACTTAAATTTCGCTGTGATACAATCATTAAAAAGATTAAATACAGATTACATTGATATATTAATGTTACATAATCCCAAAATGAATACAATTAAAGATCAAACAATCAGAGATTTTCTGATGCAACTTAAAAAAGATAGCATAGTAAGATTAATCGGTGTGGCATTAGGTCCAACATTAGGATGGAAAGAAGAAGGCCTTGAATCGATTAGACAAGGTTATGAAAGTTTAGAATATATTTACAATATAATTGAGCAACAACCCGGAATTGATTTCCTATCTTTTCATAGTTCAAATCAAATAGGACACTTTATACGAGTCCCGCGCGCATCAGATGCATTATTAGAAAGTAAATGGCCAATAACTTATGATCCAAAGTTGCATAGAAGCCTTAAAGACATTAACTGGATAAATAAAGCTGTAGAAAATAGCAAAGAACTATTAAAATTTGCAAAATCTAAGAATATGAAACTCTCACAATTGGCAATAAAATTTGTATTATCAGAAAAGAAAGTCACATCAGTAATACCGAACATATCAAACTTAAACGAATTAGAAGAATTCGTGCAAGCAGCAGATTATCCGGACTTATCGATTGATGATTTAACATTCATTAACAATTATTACAAACAATATTATAGGCAATTAAACGAAGAAAGCATAAATGAAACGATGAAATTTAAGTAAGACACTTTAGAGCATATCTGGATTAATCAAAAACGGGTTCGTTATTTTTTCATAGCCTAACGTAGTAACAGGTCCGTGTCCCGGATATACTATGAGGTTATCAGGCAATTCCTTTAATTTTCTTAAACTTATTTTCATGAGCTTATCGTCACCACCAAAATCCATTCTACCTATAGAGCCCTTAAATAAAGTATCACCACTAAACAATACATCATGACCAAGAAAACATGAACTACCCAGAGTATGTCCTGGTGTTTCTAATATTTTTAATGAAATATTCTCTACACTAATAATGAACTCTTCCTTAAAAGTACTATCAGGCTCAAGATTCTCCACATAATCTAATGTACCTAAAACATTTTTAACACCATACATTTCAATAAGATTTTTAACGACTTCTTTAATATTCTTAAGAATATTCACATCCTTAGAATGTATCATAAAAGGTATAGAGTATTTCTTCTTGAGAATATTCACACCTAAAACGTGATCAAAATGGCCATGAGTTGCTAATATTAACTTTGGTCTAATTGATTTACTGTCAAGAAAGTTTATTATTGGTGTTGGATCGCCACCAACATCGATTATTATAGCCTCTCTATCTTCATATACTACATAGCAATTAGTATTTAATGGACCAATAACAAACGTCTTAACTTTCAAGCATTTCACCTACCCACTCTATTTTTAAAATAAAAAATAAATCTATTCTAAACATTATGAAAAATATTAGTGAATATTTTGCGTTGTGCCAATTAATTGATTATAAATTGAGATCCAAATTTTTCCATCTTTTCTAAGTTTGTTTTCAAAATTATTCTCTCCTATCCATCTTTCAAAGGCTTTCTTTAGTTTTATACTTTTTGAACTTTTTGGCATAGTTTTCAAGTATCCAAGTTTTAATAGTGCATTGGCAATCTTATCCCACACGTAATCCCATTCATATACAGCTGACGGATCTTCTCTTGATAATAATGTCAAATCCCATAATTTAAATATTCGTCTCAATTCCAAAACCGGTTCGGGATGATCATCCACTCTAATATCAACATATTTTCCAACACCTTCTTTACAACCGCCATATCCTCCACACCTTCTCATCACTATTATAGCTGCTGACTGCTTACCTCTCCTATCACCACCAGCTTTTTCACCAGCTTCAAGAGATGCTAATAATTTATCAACTAATTCTCCAGACGTGTTTTCAAATGCACTAGCCATAGATTGTACAACATTTTCACCAGCTAATATGTTACCCTGAACTGAATATCCATTACCAGTAATGTGCCCTGCCCAAGGAAGACATTGCGAACCAGTATAAGCTGCTGCTTCTCCTTTTGCATTAACTATACCGATTTGTCTATGCTCTCGTTTTGGATCTTTCTCTATAAGCTTTTTTATGACATCAGATGGCGAGAAACCTCGTGATAAATATCTTAGAGCTGTAGGACCATATTTAACATTAGCCAACGCCTGAGTTGCTACAGCCCCAACTTTAATCTTAACCCAAGGAACAACATGTCCTACTGCAATAAATTTTGATGCGACAGCCACGCCTAAATCTCCTACTTCAGGATCAGATGCAACTATTGAAAAAGTCGCTACTATTCTTAAGTTATTATTGATATGATCAGACACGTTAATAACTTTCATACAATCACCTGGTTAAAATAAACTTTAAATGTATATAATTTTTAATGTTTGTAAAAGAAATTAATATAATTGACACTCCTTCCTGCCATGAAGAGCGAAGTTTTCATCTTTTATAAAGCACAACATAGCACAGCTATTAGTGACCTCTACAATAGTTTACAGATAGCATAATGTCTAAACTAAAAAATTATTTAAAATGAACATAAATATTTAAATTAATTTAAACTATTAAATGAATATGCTTAAGTTAGCTTTTATTGTATATATCGCGAAATTATCATGTCAAGTTTAACATATTCTGTAGTAGGTATTGGTTCTGTGGGATCGTTAATTGCATACGCCCTTAATTATGCTAAGATTAATCCATACTTAGTTATTAAAGATGATAAGAGAAGGGAGTTTTTTTGTTGAGCAAGATGGACATGCAAATAGGATAACAGGTACATACATATCTTTTCATGATGACAGATGGCTTAATAGTGATGTGATCATTCTATGTGTTAAAGCATATCATATTGATAGTATCTTAGATAAATTAAGAAAAGTTTCTAATAATAGTATTGTGATAACAGTTCAAAATGGTTTTGGATCTTTTGAGACTGTGAGTTCAATAATTGGAAAAGAGAGAACTGCTCAGTTAGTCTTGAACCACGGAGTTTATTCGGATGGTCTAATAGCTAAATGGGTTGGAGGCTCAATAAGCTATCTAGGATTTTCAAAAACTTCAGTCAATAATTATATACTTAAAATTGTAGTAGAAGATCTTAAACTTTTGAATATAAAAATTGTTGATGAGATAGAACCATATAGATGGTTAAAATTGGCTGTAAATTCAGCAATAAATCCGATAACAGCAATACTAGGAGCTAAAAATGGTATAATTCTTGAGAATTTATGGATCAGAAAAATTGCTGAAGAAACTGTCAATGAAATTAAAAAGTTAGCTCAAACATTAATGATAACAATGCCTAATGATCCACTTAAAGAAATGGTAAACATAGTTGAGACTACAAAAAATAATTATTCGTCAATGTTAATAGATTTGAAAAGAAATGGTAAAACTGAAATTGATTACATTAACGGGTATGTCATTAAACTCGGAGATGAAATAGGGCTTGATCTTAAAATTAATAAAATCTTATACTACTTAGTGAAATCATTAGAAAAAGGTGAAAAGAATGAGCAATGAATTAAAGAAGATTACTCCATATGATTTTATTAAACTCAAAAAGAAGGGTGAAAAGATCGCGATGATTACTGCTTACGATTATTATCAATCAATGCTAGCTAATGAAGCTGGTATTGATGGTATACTCGTTGGTGACTCCTTAGGAATGGTCATAATGGGTTTTAATTCTACACTTCCAGTAACAATGAATATGATTAAACATCACCTTAAGGCAGTTCTCAATGCGAAACCGAAGAGTCTAGTAGTCGCTGATATGCCATTCATGAGCTATGAAATCAGCAAAAAAGATGCTTTAAAAAATGCTAGTACATTAATTAGGATTGGGGCAGATGCTGTTAAGCTAGAAGGTGGTTTAGAAGTTATTGATAAAGTTGAAGCTATGGTCAAAGCAGGCATTCCTGTTATGGGTCATATTGGACTTAATCCTCAAAGATCACTCATTAAAGGTTTAAAAATGAGAGGTAAAACAAGCGAGGATGCTAAGGAAATTTTTGAAACATCCAAAATGCTCGAAGAAGCTGGTGTCTTCTCTATAGTCATTGAATATACAGCAGCTGACGTTGCAAAAGCTATTACTGAAAACTTAAAAATACCGACTATAGGTATAGGAGCAGGCCCTTGGTGCGACGGCCAAATCCTAGTTTTTCATGACGTTATAGGTCTTACACCTTCACCTCCTCCATTCGTTAAAAGATATCTTAATGTTCACGGGCTCTTTCTTGAAGCTTTAAAGGAATATACATCTGATGTAAAGAATGGAATGTTTCCTGATAAAGATCATTATTGGTCCATGACACCAGAAGATTTAAGAAAATTTAAGGAGTCAATCAAAGAAAAAGCTTAGCTTAGTAGAGGAATGTACAATGTATAGCTCACCATATCACATTTCAGGGTTCTGGGTTCCAATTAGATCAGATAATCCTTTAACTACAGGTTCCTTAGGAGCCGGAATTCTTCTCGAACCTTTCATTATAGCTCATAATAATAACAACCGTGCATGCAGTGTTTCAATTAATGGAACATGCGTATCGATAGATCCCATTAAATTTTTAATAACAGAAAATAAAGTAAACAATATTTCATTAAGCATCAAATCTACAATACCTTTAGGAGCTGGAGGTGCTGTAAGTGCATTCACATCATTAGTTGTTGCCTGTGAAATTTTAAAATCTCTAAACATCACATTTACAACGAACGAGCTTAATCTAGAAGCTTCTAAACTTGCTCACAAGGCTGAAGTTCTTTCTATGACTGGTTTAGGAGATGTTATAGCTATGGTTACAGGTAAGGGACTTGTATTAAGAACACGTCCAGGTGCTCCAGGAATTGGAGAAGCAATATCTATAAGTATTAGAGATGACCCTATGTTTACACTAGGTTTAATCAAAAACAATTTAACAACACAACAAATGCTAATTTCTATGTGGGATAAAATAAACAATGTTGGTAGGCAAGTATACAATGAATTTTTAAAAAATCCTGAACTGGAAACTTTCCTATCACTCTCTAAAATGTTCTCAAGAAAACTTGGATTTCTTGAAGAGAAATTTGAAGCTAACATAAATGAAAGACTTAAGAGATTCATAGCACGTGGAAGTATTGCAGGATTTTTTGTAAAAAAGTCACTTCTGATAATTGCTCATGATAAAAACTCTTCAGAAGAAGTTTCACAAGCCATAGCAAACATTGTTGATAAAGTTTTAGGCGTTTATAAACTTGCTAATAGGGGGTTTAAAATTGAGCTGGATACCGAGTGATCATCCAAGAAGGGAATCCCTTTTAATAAGAGAACGTCTTGTTAAAGGCTATAAAGAAGGAATAGTAGTTCTGGAAGGATTAATCGCACATGGAAGAGGTGAATGCTTCGATTACTTAATAGGCGAAAGAACAACAGAGCCTGCCATGAAAGCTATTATCGCAGCAGCTTCAGCATTATTATTAGCCTCAAAACCAGTAATTAGTGTTAACGGTAATACTGCTGCTTTAGTTCCAGAAGATCTTGTAAAACTCGCTGATGCGCTTAATGCTGTCCTTGAAGTTAATCTTTTTCACAGAACATACGAAAGAGCCAAGAAGATAGCTGAAACTCTTACAAAAATTGGAGCAAAAAAGGTTTTAGGAGTTGATGATGTTATCGATGGAATACCAGGCCTTTCCAGTGAAAGAAGATTAGTTAGCAAAGATGGGATCCTTTCAGCTGATGTAGTCTTTTTAGCACTAGAAGATGGTGATAGAACGGAAGCACTAAAAAAGCTTGGAAAATTTATTATAGCAATAGATCTTAATCCTCTTTCAAGAACTGCTAGATTTGCAGACATAACTATCGTTGATAATGTAGTTAGAGCAGTACCCCTTTTAGTCAAGAAAATACAGGAAATGAAGAATGAACCAAAAAATATACTTGAAAAGATGTTGCATGAATATGATAATATTAAAACGCTTGCTGAGAGCCTTGATATAATCAAAGAACGGTTAAGCAATTTCATATCTAAACCTGATAACCTAAGAAACCTTTGAACTTAAAATTTAACACGATTAAAAATCATAATTTTCATGCATATTTTATTTAATTTGTTTAAATAATTTAATACAAATATTTATTTATATCGATTTCTTTTTGTTATTGTTATGAAATATTCTGATAAAGAATTAATTAGAGGTTCTAAAGGTAATGAATTATTAGGTAAAAAGGTGACTTTATGTGTTACTGGTAGCATATCAGCTTATAGGAGTATTGATGTTGCTAGAGAGTTAATAAGATTTGGAGCAGATGTTCACGTAGTGATGTCTCATTCCGCAACAGAAATTGTTCATCCGTATGTTTTTGAATGGGCAACGGGTAATCCTGTAGTAACTGAACTTACTGGTGGTATTGAACATGTAGCACTCGGAAGTAAGACTGATTTAATATTGATAGCACCCTGTACTGCCAATACATTGGCTAAAATTGCTTCAGGCATTTCTGACACACCTGTTACCGCGGCTGCATCTGTTGCTTTAGGTTCTCAAATTCCTATAGTTATCGCACTAGCAATGCACGGACCTATGTACAAAAATAAAGCTATAATCGATGCAATCGAACGTTTAAGGTCTATGGGTGTAATTATCATAGAACCAAAAATGGAGGAGAATAAAGCAAAATTTCCTGATATTGATGATATTGTATTTAATGTTATTAACGTTTTATATCCAAAGGATTTAAAAGATATGAATTTTTTAGTAACAGCTGGAGCCACCATTGAATACATTGACCCTGTAAGAATCATAACAAATAAGAGTAGTGGTAAGATGGGTATTCAGATTGCTGAAGAGGCTTATTTAAGAGGGGCAAACGTAACACTAATACTAGGCCGTTCTACTGTAAAGCCAAGACGCGGAATACGAGTAATCAATGTTGAAACTACTGAAGATATGTTCAATGCTGTGCTAGACGAACTAAGATCTTCCAATTATCAAGTTTTTATAGCTGCTGGAGCTCCAGCCGACTTCAAAGTAAAAAATCCAAGTCATAGTAAAATAAATTCTAGAACCGGCAATATAAATTTAGAACTTGAACCAACACCAAAAATAGTTGAGCATGCAAGAAAGGTAAACAACAAAACCCTGTTAGTGACATTTAAAGCTGAATATAACGTTTCAGATGAGGTTCTTATAAAAGAAGCAGAAAAGTACCTTAATTTGGTTAATGCAGATTTAGTTATTGCCAATGATGTCGGACGCTTTGGTGCAGGATTTGGAACGGATACTAACGAAGTATTTATAGTAGGCAAACAAGGCTTAATAAAACATATATCACTCTCCTCTAAAAAAATCATTGCACAACAGATTATTAATGTAGTGAAGAGCATCTTAGAGGTTAAGTAAATATGTGTACAATAGTAGGTGTTATAAATCCTAATTCTTCAACAAAAGCTATTTTTATGGTTAATAGGGATAAACCAGCAGATAAACCTTTTACAGGTGAAGATTTACACATTATAGATGAAAAAATTGTAGGAGTTTATGATTATCGATCAAAAGGAATAGCTAGTGGATTCTCTCTAAAGTCTGGAGTATATGGTGCAGTTGCTAATATTTTAGGATATATAACCGAAAATTCAAGAGGTATACTCCTATATAAAGCTTTAGCTTATAGTGCTTTGTTGCATAATTCTTACATGTGAGGATCTGTGCATAAGAGACTTACCTCTACTGCAACACGCTCCCTAAGCGGTCCTCAAATCCCTCATGAACAAGTTGTAGAGATAAACCTTCAACATCACCTCCTTAACCATGTTCACAAACTTCCTAGCA
>JBMFIF010000042.1:0-16035 GCA_049976445.1 Thermoprotei archaeon
GGGCGGGGTTTGTTCTTCAGCCCGTCTAAGCCATGGGCCCTGTATGCCTTAACCCAGCGTTCAACGCTCCTCCTTGCTACTCCAAGTATTTGTGCCACATCCCTAGGGTGAATTCCGCGAGATCTAAGGAGGACTGCCAGGCATCTCCTATACTCCTCCTTTTCGCCGTTGGTCATGAGCCCCTTTAGTTCCTTTTCCTCATCCTCAGATATCGATAAAGGTGTGACACATCTCATAAGTTTAAGTACGCAACTGGTCTATATAAACGTCACCATTACTCGGACTTAACTTAATGTACAAAATTTAATTTAAACAATAGTGTAAAAATTTATGATCTCATTGATTATGTATCCGTCTAATAAGTACACCATGAAAGTAAAAAAGTTTATTTTTTATATAAAATATGTAAAATAAGGTGATAATTATTTGACAAATATAAATAAGGATAAGTATAAGATGTTTTTTAACGAGTTGTATTCAACTTTAGGTGATAGGAAAATATTGACAGATGAGCAAATCTTAAGTTTATATTCTAAGGAAGCATCAGGATTAACAGGTAATATTTTGGCTGTTTTATTTCCTGAAAGTACGAATGATGTTTCTAAAATAGCATCTCTAGCTTACAAATATGATATTCCAATTTATGGTCAAGGAAGTTCAAGTAGTCTATCAGGAAATGCTGTTCCATCTAATTTAGGAATAGTAATTAGCTTTGAGAGAATGAATCATGTTAAAGAAATAAGTATAGTTGATGGTATAGCTGTAGTAGAGCCTGGGGTAAGAATAGGGGAGCTAAATGCAATGCTTTCAGAAAAAGGCTACATGTTTCCCGTTGATCCTGCAAGCGAAGCCGTTGCTACTATTGGAGGAGCCATAAATAATGGATCTGGAGGTTTAAGAGGGGCAAAGTATGGAACAATGAAAGATTGGATAAACAGATTAGAAATTGTTTTACCAGATCAATACGGGACAATAATGAAAATTGGTTGCATGACAGTAAAGTGTAGAACTGGATATGATTTGGTTAGGTTAATAGTTGGTAGTGAAGGTACGTTAGCTTTGGTAACAGAAGCAGTGTTAAGAATAGCACCTATTCCAGAGAGAGTTGTAACTGTGTTAAGCTTCTTTAATGACCTAAATGCGTTGTTAAGTGCATTTATTGAAATAAAATCTAGTGGTGTGCAACCATATATAGCCGAATTTATGGATGATAAGACTGTAGACATATTATCCAGAACTATAAGTATAAGCTTTGAAGCAAAAGGTCATATGCTATTAATAAGTCTGGAAAGCACTAAAGAATCTGCTGAAAGAATGAGTAAGTGGCTGGTTAATCTTATGAGTAGATACAATGCAAATAATATAATTTCAGCCCTAACTCAAGACGAGGCAGAGGAAAAAGGAATTTTTAAATTAAGAAGAGCATTGATTCCAGGCGCTTTCCAAATAGGAGCTACTAAATTAGGTAAAAAAGCTAAGGTTTAAATTATGGTTGGTGACATTGTTGTACCTCCTTCAAAGATACCAACTGCGGTAGCCAAAATTAGGGAGATAGGAGATAAATATGGATTACTTATGAGTCTTGGAGGTCATATAGGAGATGGAAATCTTCATCCTACTGTGGCTTATGACGAGTTAGACGAAAGTATGAAAACCTCAGTAAAAAATTGGTATAATGAAATAATGAAAGCTGCCATTTCTATAGGAGGTAGTATGAGTTCGGAACATGGAATTGGATTGCGTAAAAAAGAAGGTTTAATAGCAGAGCTTGAGCATTCAAACTCATTAAAAGCACTTGAAATCATGAAATCGATTAAGAAAATTTTCGATCCCAAAGGATTATTAAATCCAGGAAAGGTGTTTGATATTGAAATATGACATTGAAAATTTATTTAATGAAGTTAATAAATGCACATATTGTGGTTTTTGTGAATCAGTATGCCCAACCTTACCTTTAGGCCCTCACAGAGGATATGGACCAAGAGGAAGAATAAATTTAATTAAAGAAATCATAACCTCTAAAACTTTAAGTGAAGAATCAATCGCAAGCATATATTCATGCTTAATATGCAATGCGTGCTCGATGGCGTGTCCTGCAGGTATTAATATTGGAAGGTCTGTCAGAGAAATGAAATTCTTAATTAGAGAAGGACTTTTTGGAAAAAATAAAGTACCTATCATTATTAAAGAAAGGTGAAAACAGTGGATTCGAATGTTATTCTAAAAATATTAGGAGACCTAACCTTAAGAACAGGATTCCCAGTTCCAATAGACAGAAAAGTGATCTATAAATGGTCTAATGGAATAGCATTGTCTTCTAAATCAGACATAATGCTTTATACTGGGGCGTTGTATCAATTGATACCATATATAAATGCTACAGTAAACTATTTAGAAAGATTAGAAAAAACCAAAAGTAAGATTATATTGATTCAATTTGCATCATATTTAGTAAAATTTTCACCTAAACTATTATCTGTTGTTATTAAGCCTGATGAGAATGAAATAAAAGAATCGGAAAGAATTCTTAGATCAATAGTTAAATTAATTAAGAAAGTTAAAGAAGATATTGGATATTTGTACGAGGATGATCTTTATAGTGGTGTTTTACTTTATGATGTAGGACTTGATGATTATTTTGAGCTTCATGCAAAGAAGGTATATAGCAGGATAAAAAAGAGGAATGTTAATAAAGTGATAACTATAGATCCTCATACAACTTATGTATTAAGGGAAATTTATCCTAAGTTTATAGATAACTTTAATCTTGAAGTAATAAATTATATAGAACTTCTAAATAATTCTAGAACAAATCTTATAAAGGAAAAATTAAATATTGAGGTTACTATTCATGACCCATGTTATTATGCACGCTTTTTAAATATAATAGAAGAGCCTAGAGAGATTTTACGTGCTTTTGGCATTACAATAAAGGAGGTTAGAAACTCGAAAAAGTTAACCTATTGTTGTGGAGGACCATTAGAATTGTTTTCTCCGAAATATTCATCAGATATAGCTAGAATAAGAATAAAAGAATTAAGTTCGAAATCAAAAACTATTATTACAATGTGTCCTATATGTAAAGCAAGTCTTAATAGAGTAAAACCTAATGACATAATATTAAAAGATTTATCAGAAATTTTAACATAATTTAAAAATACTTAAGCTAACTGTTATTTTTCTTAGTACTATATAAGGTTAATATCATTATTTAAGTTAAGTCCTCTTGGGTGTGTCATTTATTTTGTTAGTAAAAATAAGGTAAGGTTGAGGATTAAAGAGACTGGAAATAGGGAGAATAATCGTAACCGATCAATTTTCGCATAAAGACAAAAACAAAGGGACTTAACTTAAAAGTTAAACTAAAATGAACTAAAAATTGATAATATATTATTTGGTAATACTTTGATTATTAAGTTATTTAGATATTATCTGGCCTGTATCTTTATGTATTTTATATCCAGATAAACGTTTTTGAAGTTCATTAGCAAACTCTTGCGATTTTAATGTATTGATAAATTTTTTTACTGATGTTTTTTCTAAACGATCGATTGGTATCAGAAAATCATAAAACTCTTCTCCAATAAGTATAAAGTCTAAATCATACGCATCTGCAACACTCTTAATTGCAACGCCTACATCAGCACGACCTTGAGCAATAGCAGCAGCAACACCAGAATGTGTCTTTGCTTCAGTATAATATCCGCGTATCATATTTGTTAGTTCTTGGAAACTGACATTTTTTAAAAATGCTAATTCTCTCAACTTCATATCGATTAATGCACGTGTACCAGAACCCTTATTCCTATTTATAAATCTTATATTAGGTTTTAATAAATCTTCGAAACCACTTATACCTAATGGATTACCCTTCTCAACAATAAATCCTTGTAACCGCACATATCCTCTAATTAATACAGCTTTACCCTTTAATTCATATATATCCATGAATGGCACATTATATTCTTTTGTTTGTTCATCAAATAAATGTGTACCAGCAATATCAGCTTCTCCTCTTTTTACTGCAAGCCAGCCACCTACAGACCCAACGTTTATAACTTTTACATACCCAAGATCACTCAGCTCAGTAATTAAATCTACGCCTGGACAATGACTTCCTATGATTATCAGGTCAGCAGGTCTAAGATATCGTGAGATTAATTTCACATCTACAATTTCATTCTCATCTAGAAATTCACGAGACTCAGGTATCTCTATAAATCCATCTGCAAACGCTAATGCAGTAGCTGACCCAGAACCTGCAAGTAATGGATATGCTTTAAAATGATCTCGTACTTGAACTATATTTACTGGTAAATATTCTCTTTTACCTTTGCCGGCTTGAACTTTAAAAGCCATTCTCGCCTGAATTTTTACTTCACTTTGTTCTAATGAAAGTCCAATAATTTTAGCGAGTATAGGACGAACGAAAACTAGGAATGCCACCATTGAAGATAAAGGAAATCCTGGCAATCCAAATAATAATTTATCATTAACAACAGCAGCTACTGTTGGTTTCCCAGGTTTAATTTTAAGACCATGAACTACTAAACCTGGTTTGCCTAAATTATTAAAAACTTTGTATATTGTATCTTTAATACCAGCTGAAGTGCTACCGGAAGTAATTACTATATCATAGTTCTCATATGCCCTTAAAACAACATCCTCAATTAGCTTAGGATCATCTGGTACAACACCTAAATAACTTGGTTGTGCGCCCATTTCAGCAACCATGCTACTTAATGAGAAGCCATTAACATCATATACTTTAGCTGATTCTAATTTAGAACCAGGCATTACAATTTCATCACCAGTAGAAATAACCGCAATACGTGGTTTTGTATATACTCTAACAGTATTTATACCTAAACCTGCCAATACCGCTATCTCTCTTGCGCTAATCAACGTACCTTTCCTTAACGCTCTCTCTCCTATCCTAATATCAGAACCAGCCTGTGCAACATTTTCACCTGGGCGAACAGATTTATAAACAAGCACTCTTTTCTCGTCAATTTTCTTGGTGTGCTCAACCATAATTACAGCATCGGCACCCCTAGGTAAAGGAGCGCCAGTATCTATCTCTATTGCCTCATTAAGGTTTACTTCAGTATTAGGTACTTTTCCCACAAGTGAAGTACCTATAATTTTTAATTCAACAGGTTTATCTTCATCAGCTTCAAAAGTACTACGTGAATCTACAGCATAACCATCAACCTCTGAGCGGTCAAAAGGAGGTAAATCTATTGTTGCATAAATATTCTCTGCTAATACCCGTCCTAATGCACGTTCTAATGGTACTATTTCTACTCCAAGCGGTTTAAGTCCGCCAAGAGCATTTTCAACAGCTTGAATTGCCTCTTCAACAGTTAAAAGCTTATGAAACACTATTGCCATTTTCTTCACTCCTTTTCATAAATAGGTTGGGTTAGAATTATTTCAACCTCATCACCTTCTTCGTATCCCTCGATATTCTCAGGTATTATTAGTAAACCATTAGCTTTTGTTAATGTTGAAAGGATACCTGAACCTGTTAAACGTAATGGCTCTGCTATATATCCTTCTTTAGTTTTCTTAACTTTTACTCTCATGAAAGATCTAAACCCAACTGGTGCTGCAATTCTTCTGGATAATCTGGCTTTAATCTTTGGTATAGGCTCTTCAGGTTGATTAAGAAGCATTTTGAGTGTTGGTCTTACAAAAACCATGTAGGCAATTATTGCAGCTACAGGGAAACCTGATAACATAAAAATCGGTTTATCATCGCATAGAGCTATCCCAGTAGGTTTTGCTGGACGCATTGCAATACCATGGACTATAATACCGGGTTTACATATTGAGCTTATTACATCAGGTACTAAATCAGTTTTACCAAGACTTGTGCCACCAGTAAGTATAACAGAATCAGATATTTTTAATGCACTTTTTATTGTTTCAGATATTTTTTCAAAATCATCTGGCACTATTCCCAAATCTATTGGTTCATAACCATCCTCACTTAATAAGACTTTCAACATAGGCTTAGAGCTCTCTACAATTTCTCCATATTTAATATCTGAACCCACCTTACGTACCTCATTACCAGTTGAAATTAGGGATACTCTTAATCTTCTAAAGACCTTTACTGTAGCTACGTTAAAGGAAACTATGGCTCCGATATGCCATGCTCTTAGTTTTGTACCCTTTTTAACCACTATATCACCTTTTGCAAAATCTTCACCAATACGTGAGACATTCTCCCATGGTGCTACAGGTTTATAGACATTAATAAAATCACCATTTCTATGAGTAAATTCAGCCATAACTACAGCATTTGCTCCATTAGGCAAAAATCCACCTGTGTAAATCTCATAAGCTTCACCATTTGTGATTGGTTTGGTTTGCATAGGCTGATCACCTGCTTTAATAGTACCTTTAACTTTTAGTACTATCGGATTTGTTGGAGATGCACTATACGTATCCTCGGCTATGACTGCATAACCATCAACGGCACTTCTATTAAAGTTTGGTATATCGAAAGGCGCAACAAAATCTGTAGCTATTATCATTCCATTGGCATTCTCTGTTGGTACCTCTATTGTCTCTAAATCTATTGGTCGTATGAAATTTCTGATCTTTTCTAAAGCCTCATCAACTGTATGTAATTTATAGAAACCAACCATATGTGTACGTTCACTCATGAAGGTCCCCTGTTATAGTCTCATAAACCCATCTAGATCCATCTTCGTAAACTTCTTTTTTCCAAATAGCAACTTCATTCTTAATCTTATCAACAAGCCATCTAGCAGCTTTGAATGATTCATCTCTATGTTCCCCAGCAGTTATAACTAATAATGAAACCTCACCGATAGGCACATCGCCAACTCTGTGAATTATTATCGCGTCTATCAATCTAAAATTTTTAATTGCCTCTTCTCTTAACCTTTTTAATTGTGAATCTGCAAGCTCAGGATAATAATCGTAACTTAATTTCACAACCCTCTTATTATCATTAACACTACGTATTACTCCAATGAAACATACAATACCCCCGATATTCTTAGAACTCGCAGTAATCTCTTTCAAATGTTTATTCACATCGATCACACTTGTAGTTAACTCAGCTCTACCCATCGTGACCACCTGAGAACTGCGGAAATATTGCAACAATATCATTACTTCTTATGATTTTCTTCATATCATTCGTAATCTCATGATTAACAGCAACAAAAAGCGTCCCATCTCTTACTTCCTTAAGAACATCACCGTTTTCATCAATCATTGCTATAATCTGTTCTAATGGAACATCAGAGGTATTAAGTTCAATAGTTTTCACTCCCATACGGTCTCTTATCCAACCATAAAGCCTTACAACTACCATAGCTAATAGTGATAAAGTATTTCTCTATTAAAAACTTATGCTAAATAGGTGAAAGTGTCTTGAGTTCTATTGAAGAACACAGAAAGCATGCATTACAAAAAGTAAACTTTACTGTAATAGTAGTTAGTGATGCTGTAAGCTCTGGAAAACGTGAAGATATGAGTGGTAAAATTGCATTAGAAAAAATTAAAAAGTATGGACATGATGTGATTGAACTTAAAATAATTCCTAATGATGAAAACGAGATTAGAACTGTCGTGAAAAGTTTTAGTAACAGTAGTGATGCTGTATTGGTCATTGGAGGAACTGGACTTAGTAATAAAGACTTATCTGTTGACACTTTGCAACCATTATTCTCAAAACGATTGGAAGGTTTTGGGGAAATCTTTAGATATGAGACTTATAAAACAAAAGGAACAATCGCATGGCTCTCACGAGCTGATGCTGGTATCATAAATAACTCAATAGTATTTATAGTACCTGGCTCACCTGACGCTGTAGATGTTGCGCTCAGTATAATATTGCCAGAAATAGGTCATGCAGTATCGCAAATGCGAAGAAGGTGATTTTTATGACAATACCTCCTGGACGCTTAGAAGCTGTAAATCAAGCATTACAATTCATTAAAGATGGATGGGTTATAGCTGTTGGGTCTGGTTCAACAGTTGCATTATTTCTTGAGGAACTTTCTAAAAAAGTTAAAAATGAAAAATTAAAAATTACAATAATACCTGGTTCAACACAAACATACTTTCAAGCATTAAACTTTGGATTACCAATTTCTACATTAGATGAATATCCAGAGCCTGATGCGTGTTTTGATAGTGCTGATGAAGCGATGGAAAATGGTGTCCTTCTCAAGGGAGGCGGCGCAGCATTAATGAGAGAAAAAATTCTTGCCTACTTTTCAAAACGCTTTATAGTTATGGTTGAAGAGAGCAAAGTTGTTAAAAAAATAGGAGCTTCTCATCCAGTTCCTATCGAGGTATTACCATATGCAGTAACACCAGTTTCGTTAGAATTAAAAAAGCTAAATGCAAAACCAGTACTAAGATACGGATCAGGCAAAAATGGACCTATAATAACTGATAATGGAAATTACATAATCGATGCATATTTTAATTTGATAGCAGAACCACAATATTTAGAACTTAAAATTAATAGCATACCAGGTGTTATAGAAAATGGTATCTTTACGTTTGCAAAAACTGAATTAATTATAGGCAAACCTACAAAAACTCTTTCCTAACCTTTCAGAATATTAGGAAGTAAAAAATAAGAGACTGTGATTAACATGAGTGAACAAACAATTAGCGATATTAAAAAATTGATCACATTAATTAAAAAACATGAAAAATGGAGAGAAAACAAAACGATCAATCTAATACCATCAGAGAACATTATAAGCCCCGAAGTACGTGCATTACTTTCTTCAAAAATAGCTGGCAGATATACATCACGCGATTTATTTTATAGAGGAACTAAATTTATTGACGAAATCGAACAATTGGGCATTAGAATAGCTAAACGTGTATTTAGGGCAAAGTATGCCGATCTTCGTATGATCTCTGGACATATTGCTGATCTTACATTTATAGCAGCATACGTAAAACGTGGTGAAACAATAATGTGTATAGATCCTAAAGATGGCGGATATCCGGGCATTTCCAAGAATGCTCTTCCAAAATTGTTGGGAATACGAGTTAAATACTTACCATTCGATAAAGACAATTATATTATAAACACTGAAAAAAGCATTGAATATATACGTAAGGTAAAACCAAAAGCTATAATTCTTGGTTCTAGCCTAATACTTTATCATCAGCCTGTAAGAGAAATTAGTTCAATTGCAAATGAAATTGGAGCCGTAGTTGGTTATGATGGTTCACACGTTCTCGGTTTAATTGCTGGGCATACATTTCAAGACCCTTTGAGAGAAGGCGCAATAGCTCTTTTTGGATCTACACATAAAACATTTTTTGGGCCTCAAGGTGGAATAATGCTTGCACATGAACCAGAACCGTTAAATAGTATAGTTCATCCTTCGATAGTAGATAATGCTCATTGGAACAGAATAGCAGCATTAACAATGGCTCTTTTAGAAATAGAGAAATTTGGTGAATCTTATGCAAACCAAATAATAAAAAACGCGAAAGCATTAGCAAAAAGTTTAGTTGAAAGAAAAATGCCTGTGAAAGGACCAAAGGATATATACACAGAATCTCATCAAGTACTTTTAGCACCAAAACCATACCAGAAAAACAAAGATTTAGCACTAAAATTAGAAAAAGCCAATTTAATAGTAGATAACGGTATTAGATTAGGGGTAAACGAAATAACGAGACGTGGCATGAAAGAAAATGAAATGGATAAAATAGCCGAATTTATAGAACGCATTACAAAGAATGAAGATCCTAAAAAAATAGCTTTAGAAGTAATAAAATTAAGGAAAGAATTTTCAGACCTAGAATATAGATTTAAGGATATTACAGATATTGATTTTCTATATAACCTTTAACCATTTATGCTCGAGTATCTCATACAAAATAATAACTGACCTCCTTATATAAAGCTTTACGAGAATCACAAATTTACTATGGTTCAATTTAATAACATAATACATATTAACCAAAGAATTTTCTAAAATTCAACATGTACATGAATTTGTAAAATAAAGCATATTTATTCTTAACAAATAGTTATAAATATATGTAAAGACAAATAGTACATGGTGACTGGTTTTGAGCATGGGGGCATTTTTTGAAGATCTAATAATTAAAGCAGTAGAGCGTGTTTATCCAAGCGTCGTAAACATTAGTACTGTAAGATATGTAGAGCAACTATTTGAAGTTGTTCCAGTTCAAGGAATAGGATCAGGTTTCATAGTGTCATCAGATGGTCTTATAGTAACTAACTTCCATGTTATCGAGGGTTCAAAGATTGTTAGTGTTACAACATCTGATGGTAGGACAATGAAAGGTCATGTAATAGGATTTGATCCATCTAGTGATACTGCTTTAATTAAAGTAGATGCAAAAAACCTACCAGCAACATCACTAGGTGATTCAGATAAATTGAAAATAGGACAGATTGCAATAGCAATAGGCAATCCATTAGGTTTAGCTGGAGGGCCTTCAGTAACTGTTGGTGTTATTAGTGCATTAAATAGGCACATAAGAGCACAGAGACTTTATATGGGCTTAATACAAACAGATGCAGCAATTAATCCTGGAAATAGTGGAGGACCTCTTGTAAATACTAATGGTGAAGTTATAGGAGTTAATACTGCAATAATTCCATTTGCGCAAGGTATTGGTTTCGCTATTCCAATAAACATAGTTAAGAAAGTAGTTGATGATATACTAATGTATGGAAGAGCATTAAGACCTTGGCTTGGAATACTTGGAACAACAGTTACACCACAAATAGCAGAGTATTATGGATTGCCTACAGAAAAAGGAGCATTAATAGTGAATATTATTCCAAGAAGCCCTGCATACAAAGCTGGTCTTACAGAAGGTGACATAATAATATCAGTTAATAATAAACAGGTTAACAGTATAGAGGATTTACAAGATATTTTGCGGGCAATGAAAGTAGGAGAGATTGTAGATATAAAATTTTACAGGGGTAATAAAATCATGAACACAAAAGCTGAACTAGAAGTATCAGAATAAGCTATTATGCTCTTTCTCCTCTTATGTAAGGTTTTCCTAATGCCGCTGGTGCCCCTAATTTTTTTCTTGCATATTCAGTAGAAAATATTGCTAATGCAATTAACGTGATTCCATATGGAAGCGCAGAAAATAATTCCATAGGTAAATTAAACATTATTTGAAACCTGTATTGTAATACTTCCAAACCACCAAATATATATGATCCAATTAATGCATACAATGGATTCCAAAATGAAAATATAACAAGGCCTAATGCTATCCATCCCCTACCTGCAGTCATATTCTCTATCCATGATGCGCTTAAAACTAGTGCAAAATATGAACCAGCTATGCCTGAAAGAAAACCACCAAAGATTACAGAAAAATATCTTACAAGATCAACGTTAATACCCGCAACATCAGCAGCCTCAGGGTTTTCACCTACTGAACGTATTTTTAATCCGATCATAGTTTTAAATAAGATAAACCATAGAATTGGAGCTAAAAATACTGAACTCAGAATTAGTGGATCTTGACCAAAAAGCATAGGTCCAATTATCGGTATTGAGGTAAGGATAGGTATTTGTAACCGTGGTAATCTAGGTGCTGGTAATCCGATTAGTCCTTGTCCTAATAATCCACTTACGCCGACACCCATTAATGATAAAGCTAATCCGCTTACTATTTGGTTTACTTTAAGAGTAATTGAAAGAAATGCATGTATTAAACTTAGCATTGCTCCTGCTAGTCCTGCTATAATTATGGCTAACCATACATTTCCGGTTAAATTTGCTATAATAAAGGCAGTATAGGCTCCAATTAGCATCATTCCTTCAATGCCGAGGTTTATAACTCCTGATCTTTCAGAATAAATTTCACCCAATGATGCTAATAATAATGGTGTTGATGATTCTGCTACCGATATAAGGAAAAGTTGAATTTGTTCTATCAAATGATTCACCTCAACACTAATCGATACTTACTAAGTAAATCAGCTATTAATACAAATATTAAAATTAGTGCTTCAAATGTATAGATTGATGATATTGGTAAACTAAATCGTGTTTGCAGTGTATCTGCACCTGTGAGCATTCCTCCAAAAAGAAATGAGGAGATTATCGTTACTATTGGATTAAGACGTGCTAACCAAACTACTATTATTGCCATGTATCCATAACCTAATGAGATATTAGCTATAAGTCTATGTTGAAACCCAGAGACTTCCCCCATTCCTCCTAATCCAGCTAAGCCTCCACTTATTATCATAACTGTAATTATTACTTTCAATGAGCTAATACCAGAATAACGAGCGGCATCAGGATTACCTCCAAATACTGCTATCTCATAGCCTATTCTTGTACGATACATAATATATGCAAGAATAATTCCAATAAAAATTCCGATTATTGGCATTATATGTATGTTCGTATACGGTATTACTGGGAGCATTGCAGAAGATGGTATTATTGGAGTTATCGGAAAACCATAACCCTTTACATCTTTCCATGGTCCATAAACTAAATAACGCACAATAAGAATTGCTATGTAATTCATCATAAGAGTAGAGATGACTTCATTAGCATTTATAAGAGCCCTCATGATACCTGGAATGAATGCCCAAAATGCTCCAGCAGCAAAGCTTGCAATTATCATTAAGGTAATCAAAATTGGCGACGGTAATGACGCAAATGTAAATGCAATCCAAGTGGTTGCGACTGCACCTATGTATATTTGGCCTTCTGAACCTATAGTGAAAATACCAGCTTTATAAGCCATAGTAAGGCCTAATGCAGAAAGCATAATAGCAGATGACCTTATTATCATGTTCGAAAAACCATAACTATTAAGAAACACATTATTAACCATAAAACTATATGCCAAGATTGGATTAAAACCAGCAATCATTAATATAAAACCATAAACTAAAAATGAAGCTAATAAAGCCATCACATAAATAAGTACAATAAACCTTAACGATACATTCTCACGTGGCACAAACTTCAGCATCATTTGCACCTAAAAAAATCAAAAATTAATTTGATATAAGCGTAGCTATTTTTGCAACTTCATTTGGAGAAACAAATCCTTTAATTACTCCTCTACTCATGACTGCAATACGGTCACTCAACTCTAATAATTCATCAAGATCCTCCGAAATTAATATAATACCAGAACCTTCATTTTTAAGATTCTTCAACATCGATCTAACTTTTAATGAAGTAGAAACATCCAAACCTCTTGTAGGATACGAGGCTATTAAAATCTTAGGCTTACGCAATATTTCACGCGCAACTATTATTTTCTGCATATTACCACCAGACATTAAACCAACCTTCATCTTAACACTTTTAGCCACAATCCTTAAATGCTTAATTGCCTGCTCAGCAAACTGCAAAAACTCATAACTATTAATATTTAAAAACATTGAATTAATAGAATGAGTAAGAAGCATATTCTCCACAACACTCAAACTAGGCACCACCGCAAGAAACGGATCTTCAGGTATGAAACCTACAACATTTCTTAACTCTCGCACTTTATATTGAGTTAACGGTCTTCCCAAAACCATAATACTTCCACTCTTCGGTCTTCTTAATCCTGCAAGCGTTTCTGCAAACTCACGCTGACCATTGCCAGCAACACCCGCAATCCCTATAATTTCATTACTAAATAACTTCAACGAAACATTTTTTACAGCCTCCATACCATTATCATTCTCAACAATTAAATTATCCACACTTAGCAATGGAACATCATTAGATAATAAATCTGTTCTTATCTTTTCTCCGTTTCCATTAGTAATATTCGTAAAACTGCCAACATCAAACATCATTGAAGTTAACGTTTTTTCATCTGCTTGTTCTTTAGGTAAAGTTTGTACTACTTTACCTTTCCTAATCACAGTAATTCTATTACTAACAGCAAGAGCTTCATCCAGCTTATGCGTAATAAATATTATAGACCCACCATTCATAGTAAACTTTCTCATAAAATCAAACAAACCCCTCGTTTCTAAAGGCGTCAACACTGACGTAGGCTCATCAAATATTAATATATTAGCTCCACGAAGCAAAGTCTTAATAATTTCAACCTTCTGCCTTTCACCCATAGAAAGTTGCCAAATTTTGCGATTCAAATCCACATTCAAACCATATTCAGCACTTAATTCTCTAATTCTTTTCTCCAAAAAATCAGACTTAATAAATACCTTTGAACTATTAACTGACAAAGCAATATTCTCAAGCACAGTATGCTTAGAAATCAAAGTAAAATGCTGATGAACCATCCCTATCCCTAAACGTATTGCATCCTTAGGAGACTTTATTGATACCTTCTTTCCCCATACATAGATCTCCCCATCATCAGGACGCTGAACACCATAAATTATATTCACCAAAGTTGTTTTCCCCGCACCATTCTCACCAAGAAGCGCATGTATTTCACCCTTAAACAATGAAAAATTAATACGATCATTCGCTATAATACCACCTGGAAACTTCTTAGTAACATTTTTTACTTCAAGCACGCATACAGTATCAACCATAAAAATCACTTAACAATAGACGACATTCTAATTGCTGAAACTGATTGTGATGGTAACTCTCCAATTATACCAGGGAGAAAATAATACATATTCCATAATTCATCATGAGTAGCTCGCCGTCCAGCTTCTATCCTTAACTTACCATCCCTATCATAAATAGGCCCTGTAAATGGTTCAAGCACATCATCAATTATTTGCTGCCTTCTTTGCAACACTAAATTTTTCACATTTTCAGGCAATTTAGGATTTAAATTTTCAATATCAACAGCACGAAGGGTATTTCCCTCTCTATCAATATATCCTCCACCCATTTTCCACCAAATATCTGTACTACGCCAAACCCCCGCATATATACGAGCAAGAATTTCCTCATAAATAACATCCCAATGCGCTACCTGAGAAGCTAATTGTGCTTCACCACCCCATTGTGACATATCACTATAATGCCCAAAACTATAAGCGCCCCTTTCTTTGGCAACCTGAAGAACAGTTGGTGAATCTTCAGTAAATGCTAAAATATCAGCACCACCATCAATTAATGTATTAGCTGCAGCTCTAGCCTTAGTCGGATCATACCATGCATTAATCCATACAACAGTTGTAGTCACATTAGGATTAGCTTCTTTTGCACCTAAATGAAAAGCATTTATATGCCTAATAACCTCTGGTGTTGGGTGAGCAGCAACATACCCTAATTTGTTAGTTTTAGTCATTTTCCCCGCTATCAATCCGCATAAATAATACACCTGATAAAGCTCGGCAAAATATGTTCCAACATTTTTAGAACGTTTATAACCAGAGCAGTGTTCAAAAATTACATTCGGATAACGTTCACCAGCAGCTATTGTAGCATCCATATAACCAAAACTTGTAGTAAATATCACCTTATTACCAGCAGCCACTAAATCATCAAGAACCGGCCCAACTCTATCCTCAGCAACACTCTCAACATATGCAGTTTCAAGAAATGGCATTTTCTGGGCAACAATCTTTCTACCAACATCATGAGCATAAGTCCATCCATAATCTCCAATAGGTCCCACATAAACCCACGCTACCTTTAATTTTTGGGCAGGAGCTGCCATCGTTTGTGTAACAGTCGTAGTACTAGTAACTGTAGTAGGTTGTCCCGCCGGGAAAAGTGTACGATCTAAAACCCCTACAGCAGCACCACCAACTACAAGCCCAGCACCTACAAGTGCAACATTCTTAATAAAATCTCTCCTTGAAACAGGTCTATCAGATGACATAATGTTCACGTTTTACTATATTACTTGTTTGATATAAGTTTTGTGTTTAATATTTAAATTAATTTTACACAATTATGTTAAATTCTCTAATTTTCATCCTTATATTTATTTTTACTAAATTGCTGAGACTGTCCACATAAGACATCACCTCCAATTCACATACCAATAAGCGAAGAGGTTCACGAAAAGCTCAACACTCTCCAAACCAAGAACCCCAGAGTTCACATT
>JBMFIF010000043.1:0-15520 GCA_049976445.1 Thermoprotei archaeon
GTATTCAAAGATATTCACCGACACCTCACCACAAGTAGTACCGCAAACTCACATAAAGCTTATGTGGACAGTCTCAAATAAATATTAGATAAGTATAAATACTTTTTACAAACATTATTTTTACGAGGTATTATGAATAAACGTGCTATAAGTCGTTTTGCTATAGTTGGAATAATAATTATATTAATAATAATAGCAATCGCAACAGCAATCCTATTAACACCACCAACCCCAACACCAACTACTACAACCACAACAACTACGACCGTAACAATGCCAATTAAATCTCTTACAATAGCAACAGGAACCGTTGGTGGTGTTTACATTTACTATGGTGGAGGGATGGCAACGATCTATTCAAAATACTTAGGTATTCAAGCCGCTGCAGTTCAAACTAAAGCAAGTGTTGATAATCTTCTTTACATTGCTAAAAGTCCGGCTGATACTATTGGTCTTGTTCTTTCAGATACCATATATGATGCATGGAATGGTAAATTAAGTGCTTTTAATAATACGCCTCAACAATGGATAAGGATACTGTGGGTTATGTATAACAATTATATACATATAGTTACTCGGTCAGATAGTGGTATCAAAACTGTTTATGACTTAAAAGGTAAGAAGGTCTCAACAGGGCCTCCTGCAAGTGGTACTGAGCTCACTGCTCTTTCAATACTTAATGCTGCTGGTATAGATCCATCAAAAGATTTAACGGTATGGCAGAAATTAGGACCAGAGGAATCGGCTGGAGCATTGTTAGACGGTAAAATTGATGCTTTCTTCTGGTCTGGAGGTCTTCCAACAGGCTCTATATCTGAGCTCTCAGTTAATCTAAAGCAAAGGGGATTAAAGATTGCTTTCATAGCTGTACCAACTGATGTATTTAATAAACTTAATGCTCAACGACCTGGAATATATGTTCTAACAACTTTAAAGAAGGAAGTTTATGACGCTGTTGAAGATGTTCAAACAATGGCTGTGCCGAACTTAATAGTTGCTCATAAAGATATGGCTGATGATACTGCTTACTTACTAGTGAAAACAATATTTCAGCATTTAGATGAACTATGGGCTGTTCATCAAGCAGCCAAAGATACAACATTAGAATCTGCACCATTATATAAAGGAGCACCTTATCATCCAGGTGCAATACGTTTCTATAAGGAAGCAAAGGTCTGGCCAGGTGGCTAAGGTTTCGTATTTGATACTATTTTTATTAATTTTTTTGCTCATGATAACTCGATTAAGTTATCATGAAACCGTTGTTCTGCATGTTAGAAGTAATGGTGATGATATTATGAACATTCCTATTAAAGTTGGAGAAAACATTACGTTATCGTTTATGCATTCGATATATAAAGGACAAGTTTTTGTAAAATACAAGGTTACAGAGAATGGTTTTATACCCTTAGAAATTGCGAGCAAAGATGAGGCCAGCATATCATATTATACTGATAATTATACCTTTAATGGAACGATGTTCATAGCGCAGCTTAAAGGAGTAACATTTAATGAGATCCTTATTAATGATGGATGGGAACTTATCATAAATAACCAAATATACGTGTTACCAAGCAATAGAATTGTAGAACTAAATGTGGTGAATTAAAGTGGACACCGAAAAAATTGGATTAGTGATAGGCTTTATCTTTGCTGCTTATAGTATTTTCATAATATTTTATTCATATTTCATACTATACCTAACATGGATACCTCTATGGATTAGATACATATTTGATCAAGAACATTTAATAAGAGCAATACATTTATCATTCTCCATAACCATTTTAACATTACTCACTTTTAGACAGCATGCAAGCATAAAAGGTGAGATAATACTTACAATACTATCGTTTCCTACAATGCTAGCTATAATGATATATGAACTTAATACAAACTTGATTTTATCACTATTAGTATTTATAACATGGATTCTCACATTCCCAACAAACCTCTTACAGCGAATAATAAGCATGAAAATAATAGGATTAATTAGAGGCATTATCTTACTCACATCAGTGCCTGCAACGATATATCTCATCATGAACTACGAAGCAATACTCTATAGAGTTGTTAGTCCAACAGCAACTGACATGTTAATCGGCTGGATATTATTATTAACACTGCTTTATGCAACAGATATAAAAGTAGGCTGGATCTTATCAGCATTAATATTGATATTCTTTGACTACATAATTTATGGAAATTACATACCACCTCCTCTCGGGCATCCTCCAATAGATATAACATTAGCATTAGGTAAAGCATGGATGGAAACTGAGGCAGGAATTTATGGACTTCCCTTAGGAGTCTCTGCCAAATACATTATTTACTTTACAATATTAGGTGGCGTATTAGAAGCTGTAGGAATAACAAAATTAATATCAAATATAGCACGCTCATTAGTTGGCAAAAAACCTCAGGGAATAGGTAGAGCCACAACAATATTCTCTGCATTAATGGGAATGGTATCAGGTTCAGGTGTTGCAGTAACCACAACAGTAGGAACAACGATGCTACCAGCATTTAAAAAAGCGGGTTATGATGATGTTTTCTCTGCTGCTTTCACAGCAGGAACGGGAACAGCCGCATTAATTACCCCACCAGTTCTTGGCGCAGCAGCGTTTATAATGATGGAAGTCATTGGAATAGATTATAAGACGCTCATAATAATGACAATATTTCCTGCAATTATTTACTACATTTCATTGCAAATTTATCTTGAACTTTATACCCAAAAAATAAAAATTATTAAAGAACTTGACATAGAGAGTCCGAAAGTTCAAGTAAAACTCCTTTACTTACTAATACCCATAGCACTCTTAATTATTATGGTAGCATATGGCTACACAATAGCAACATCTGTAATTTCAGCAACATTTCTATCAGTAGCTTTAGGAATCATAAGTAAAGAAACTAGGCCAACTCTAGTTAATCTCTTAAAGGGTTTCGCCAAAGGAGCAATA
The DNA here is from genome assembly GCA_049976445.1 of Thermoprotei archaeon. Classification (GTDB taxonomy): domain Archaea; phylum Thermoproteota; class Thermoprotei; order Gearchaeales; family WAQG01; genus JAVZOV01. Next base: position 2,967 of record JBMFIF010000043.1, read on the forward strand.
GATATTATACCAGTAGCTCTAGCCACAGGATCAGCAGGTATAGTGCTTCATGCATTGCTAGTTACAGGGCTTGGTTTAAAAATGGAAGAAGTCATTAGGTTTTTAAGTGGTGGAAACTTTTACATAACACTCGTACTATTAGCCGGTTTTACACTCTTATTAGGCATGGGCGTGCCACCTACTGCATCATATGTGATAGCATCAGCATTAGTAGCTCCATCAGCAATAAGTTTAGCAGTAAAAAGCGGATTTCCTATGGAAATTGCTAAATACTCCATTCACATGTTCACATTCTATTATGCAGTTTTAGCTGATGTAACGCCTCCTGTTGCATTAGCTGCATACGCTGCAGCAGCATTAATAAGAAGAAATCCTATTGAGATAGGAATCACTGCTGCTAAAATTGCATTACCAAAATATCTTTTAGGTTTTTCATTTGCAGCAGCCCCATTAGGAGCGGCTATACTTATAATACCATTTCTAAATGACCCACTGGACATAATTTTACGAATAATATTCGTTGTGTTTTCAATAATATCTATGAATATAGCTACTGTAGGGTATTTAAATAAAAACATTATATTATGGAAAAGAATTTTATACTTAATCTTAGGATTTATGCTCATACTACCTTTCATAACACTAAACACGATAGGAATAATTGCATTAACAGTGTTGCTATTTATTGACATATTTTATAAAGGTTAAATAAAATACTCTGTTTCAAAATTTTTGAATACAGTTTTTTTATGAAAGTAGTGCACAAAATACTGAATTTGGAATAAATATATATCTTAGCTCTTAAACAAAAAATTTCTTCATATAAGATAATATGCTCTAATAATACGAAGATAGATTTCTAAACTAGTAAATGAATAAAGTTTCTCAGTTTAATTGAAGCTTTGCGCCTTTAGTTGATAAAATTATTTAAGTCTCATTCTTCATGAAGAAGAGATACTCTCTCGGTTCGTAAATATTGAGATGATAATGAAGATCATTAACATTTGTTAAAAATTGTTGAAATCAAGTACAAATTCTTTTTTAATTAAAAGCTTTATTTACTCTAAAGTGTACAGTTTGTTGTTTATTTTATCAATATGTTATTAGGATAGAAAGAAGGAATTTTATAGTTGTCAGTAAAGTTAGAGTTATTAATTTATCTTAAGTTGATTTGAAGGGTTTAAGATGCTTCCGATGCTTTACATTGCTGGTCTAATTGCAGCTGCGATGATTGCTTGGTCAATTGGGGCTAATGATATGGCCAATTCAACGAGTGTTGTTATTGGCTCAGGTGTTCTTAAGTTTCGAACTGCTTTTATTCTCTTTTCTGTCTCTCAATTGATGGGGGCTTTGATTCAGGGTTATATGGTGATGAAAACTTTAGGTAAGGGTATTGTTCCTGAAATAGATGTGATTGGAGCTATTGCTGCATCATTAGCAGCTTTCATATGGATCATGATAGCTACTGTAGTTGGTGCACCTATATCAACTACGCATAGTATCACAGGGGGTATTATAGGTATTGGATTAGCTTATATGTTATTTGATACAATGACTGAAATTACTATAAATTTGCTTGTGATTAGGGATATCATTCTAAGTTGGGTTGTTTCACCACTGATGGCTATGATCTTAGCAATGCCATTATATTATGTTGTGAAGAGGTTTTATGATTCAGTTAAAGTGACTGAGAAAAGAAATAAATTTAATCTTTTTGTAGTTCTTTTTTCTGCTTTTTCTGCCTATTCTTTTGGAGCTAATGATGTTGCTAATGCTACAGGCGTATACATAACTGTTACTTCTAGGTATTTTGGACTCTTAGATGAGCAGAGCATGAGGTTACTTGCCCTTTATTCATCATTTTTCATAGTTTTAGGTGGTCTTATTCTTGGGTATAAGGTAGTGAACACTTTGGCCTTTAAAATAACAAAACTTAACATACCTATGGCTATAGCAGCTGGTTTTGCTAATGCTTTTACGGTCTGGATATTTACGACGATACCATACCTAATTTTAGGTTATGGACTGCCTATATCGACTACTTATGCTGCTGCAGGTTCTATAATCGGTGTAGGTATTGCAAAAAGTAAAAGTTTTCATGATATCGATAAAAAAACTTTAGTTTTTATCATTTCGTCATGGATGTTTACATTACCTATTACGATGATGTTAGGATTAGGTATTTATTACTTATTAGCTGTTATTTTAGGGGTGGGCCTGTAACGCTCTGGTCCTGGATCTCTAGGAGAAGACATGGAGAAGTTATACAATATTACATACAACACGTTGATAGAATAATAAACGTTACAGATCATGCTAAAAAAATAATAGAGGCATTTATACAAAATAATAAAAAAGGTGTTGAAAACGAATGGAGTGAAGTATTTAAATACGAAAAAGAAGCAGACGATATCAAACGCAAAATACTCTCAGAATTATCTAGTGAATTCTTTCATCCAATAGACAGAGAAGACCTCATCAGACTTGTTTTAACATCAGATGATGTTGCTGCATATGCTAAAGCATGGAGCAGAAGATTAGCATTATTGAATATAGGAAATGTGCCCCAAGAAATCCTAAATAAATTATTCGTAATGGCAAGCAAAGTGCATGAGGCAACATTACTTATGAAAAAAGCGGCAGAGAAACTAATACTAAATCCAAGAGAAGTGCTAGAACTTGCTAACAAAATAGAAATATTAGAAGAAGAGGTTGATGATATAAGACATGAGGTATTCAAAGATATTTTAAATTTTTGTGAGCAATCAAAAATATCACAATGCTTGATGGTTAAAGAAGTGATGGATTCAATAGAAAACTCAGCAGATAAATGCGAAGACGTGGCAGATGTTCTAAGAAGTATTGCTCTCTTATCACTTTAGAGTAAAACAACATTATATAAAGTATTGTTAAAAATTTAAAGAAATTATCCATAAAACATAAAGCTATCTAACGAACTTAACACGCCTGTCTAGACTTCTCATGGTAATTAATTATTAGAGAAAGAAATATATTGCACACAGTTTTATTTCAAATAAAAAGGTGGAGTATCATGGTAAAGTACAAACAAACTGAAGAAATCGTTAAGTTAATGAGGAATGTCGAGCGAGTTCGTAATATAGGTACTTTAGCTCATGTAGATCACGGTAAAACGACACTATCTGATTCATTGTTATTAGCAGCTGGTATTATTTCTCCGAAAGTTGCTGGAGTAGCTTTAGCAATGGATTATGTAGAGATCGAACAACTACGTCAGATGACTGTCAAGGCGGCCAACATCTCTCTTTATCATGAATTTGAAAATGGTCAATATGTTATTAACTTGATCGATACACCTGGACATGTTGATTTTACAGGTCACGTAACTCGTAGCCTTCGTGCCATGGATGGTGCTATTGTTGTGGTTGATAGCGTTGAGGGTGTCATGACGCAAACTGAGACTGTTGTTCGCCAAGGTTTAGAAGAACGAGTTCGCCCCTTGCTGTTTATTAATAAGATCGATCGCTTAATTAAAGAACTACGTTTATCTCCCCATGAAATTCAAAACAGAATCATTGAAATCGTGAAAGAATTTAATGCCTTGATAGAATTATATGGCGAAGGTGAGTTTAAGAAGTTATGGAAGGTTGATATCTCTAAAGGCCAAGTTGCCTTTGGAAGTGCTTTAGGTAAATGGGGGTTAACAGTTCCTATGGCTCAGTCTAAGGGTCTGAAATTCAGTGATGTGCTAGAAGCTTATAATAGGGGTAAGGAAGGTGTTGAGGAACTAGCTAAAGTTGCTCCTTTGTATGAAGCTATTCTTGATATGGTTATTAAACATATTCCACCACCTAACGTTGCTCAGCGTTACAGAGTTCCTAAGATTTGGAAAGGTGATGTGAGTTCTGCAATTGGTAAAGCCTTATTAGAATGTGATCCTGATGGTCCTCTCGTTGTTGGTGTAACGAAAGTTGTTGATGATCCTCATGCTGGTTTAGTAGCTACTGGTAGAGTGTTCAGTGGTACTGTAAGAGAAGGTGTTGATGTTTATCTAATGCGTGGTAGGATTATCGAGCGTGTGCAACAGGTTGGCATGTACATGGGTCCTTATAGAGAGGTCATTGAAAGCGTAAGCGCTGGTAATATTGCTGCTATGCTAGGTTTAAGTTATGCTAGGAGCGGTGAGACTGTTGTTGATGTTTCCTTAAAAGATTCTATGGTACCTTTCGAGAGCTTAAGCTACATCAGTGAACCAGTTGTCACAATTGCTATTGAACCTAAGAGAAGTGGTGATTTACCAAAACTAGTCGATGCTTTAAAGAAGATGGCTGTTGAAGACCCTACTTTACATGTAAAGATCAATGAGGAAACTGGCGAGTACCTGATTAGTGGTATGGGTTCCTTACATTTAGAAATCGCATTATGGGATTTAAAACAAAGAACTGGTGGTCTAGAGTTTGTTACTTCTGCACCTCTTATCATTTATAGGGAAGGTATCCGTAGCCATGGTGAAGTATTTGAGACCAAAAGTCCTAACAGACATAATAGGGTTGTTGTTGAAGTTGAACCTCTAAATGAAGAGACATTAAGGTTATTAGCTGAAGGTCGCGTGACTGAAGATATGGATTGGAGGACTAGAGCTAAAATCTTGAGAGATGAAGCTAATTGGGATGCTGATGAAGCTAGGAATATCTGGGCTATTGATGAACACCTGAATATCTTTGTTGATGCTACCAAAGGTGTTCAGTATTTAAATGAAGTTGCTGATACTCTTATAAATGGTTTTAGGTGGACTGTAGGTGCGGGACCTTTAGCTCATGAACCTATGAGGGGTGTTAAGGTACGTTTATTGGATGCTACTATTCATGAAGATCCTGCACACAGAGGCCCTGCCCAGTTAATGCCCGCATTAAAGAACGCTACAATGGCTAGTATCCTAACAGCTAAGCCTGTATTGTTAGAACCTATTTATAAGATTGAGGTAAAAGTTGCTCAAGATTATTTAAGTGGTGTGATTAAGGTTATCACATCTAAGAGAGGTAAAATCAATACCATGGAACAGCAAGGTTTAATTGCAATTATAAAAGGTGAGATTCCCGTAGCTGAGAGTGGAGGTTTAGCTGATGAGATGAGAAGCGCTACTGCTGGCAAAGCTTTTTGGGCAACTGAGTTCAGTAGATGGTCTTCTGTTCCCGAGAATTTAGTTATGGACATCATAATGAAAATCAGAGAAAGAAAAGGATTGCCAAAGAGCTTACCAAAAATTGAGGACTACCTTAAGTAAACTTTAAATTTTATGATCAGAATTGCATCTAAATAAATCCCTAATTTACTATATTATTAAGGATAAAAAGATACGAAAACTCTGCTTTAAGGAGCAAAACTTTTATTATAAGTTTAAATTTGAGTTAAGGTTTGGGATTTTAGGCGATTCTTATGTATAAGCCAAACGTTTTTGTGAGCAGAGAATTATTTGATGATGTGATTAAGAAGATTGCTGAATATTACAATATTGAGGTTTGGGATCGCTATCAAGCACCACCTTATGATATTCTTTTGAATAAAGCTAAAAGTAATGATGCATTAATAACGTTACTAAGTGATAAAGTTGATTGTAACTTACTTCAAAATGCGAAACGATTAAGAATTATCGCACAATACGCTGTAGGTTTTGACAACATTGACATTGAATGTGCAACAAAACTTGGTATTTATGTTACTAATACACCAGGTGTTCTTACAGAATCTACTGCAGAACTTACATGGGCGCTGATATTAGCTACGGTTAGAAAGATTGTTGAAGCAGATAATTTTGTTAGATGGGGTGAATGGGAACGTTTGAAAACTGGTTGGCATCCGAAAATGATGCTTGGCGTTGAACTTAAGGATAAAATTTTAGGAATAATAGGTTTAGGAAGAATTGGAAGAAGGGTCGCTGAGATTGGTAAAGCGTTTGGTATGAAAGTTATATATTACGATGTTGTTAAGAATGAGGAGCTTGAAAAGAAGCTTGGTTTAGAATATAAAAATTTAGAAGATCTATTGATGATCTCTGATGTTGTTTCTATTCACATTCCATTAAATAAGGAAACTTATCATTTGATTAACGAGAGCAAATTAAGATTGATGAAGAAAACTGCTTTTCTCATTAATACTTCCAGAGGTAGTGTTGTGGACAGTGAGGCTTTAGTAAGAGCTTTAAAAGAAAGGTGGATTGCCGGTGCTGGTTTAGATGTCTTTGAGAATGAGCCTTTACCTTCTAATCATTTACTTACTGCTTTTAAGAATGTTGTGCTAGTCCCTCACATTGGTAGTGCTACTTATGAGGCTAGGCATGCCATGGCTGAACTTGTTGCAGAAAACTTAATAGCATTTTATGAAAAGAAAGTACCACCAACACTTGTAAATAAAGATGTTATAAACGTAAGAAGGCCGGGATTTGAATAATTTTAGCAACTTGTTCCCTGATCATTGTGATTCTTATTTGATGTTTTCCATTTTTAGAGTTTCGAAATAAATTTCAGGGTTTATCCAAGTACGTTGTAATCGTTTTGATACTATTTTAAGTTTCTTTTTTAAGCTACCTGCAAGCGGATGATTTATTTCATCCATATTACCAAGTTTTATTGAGTTATATAATGCTTCGGCTTCTGTACTGTTTTCTAATTCTCGATAATAAACTTCATGTTTGCCTGATTCATCTACTACTTCGACTACTACGAAAAATCTAGGCATCAATCTCACCAACTATAAGAAAGTTATGGAGGCTTAAAAAAATAATGTTTGTAATATTGTCGTAGGAAATATAGAGTAATGCATGTTGTTCTCTTTAATAACTCCTGTACTTTGTAGTTTTAATATATATTCATCTTGTGGCCAATGCCATTCTTTATTCTGTGCATCATATGTGTGATATGGTAATGGTTTTACTTGTGCAGTTTTAGGATCTATTATGAAAAATCTATAGTACGATATTATCTTGTCTTCTATAAGCTTGTCTAAAAACTGTAGAAAATTTGGTTGCTCTATATATGGTAAATATACGTGGACTATGAGTGTGTTTTCACCAAATATTCTAGTAGTACTGTAAAGAAAGCATGTGTCTTTTAGTGCATTAATGAACCTATTCATCCACTCTGTGTTGTTGAAATTAACAAAAAATATTATGGAATTACTGATGATTTTATCATTAATTATGTATGGATATGGCAAGAGAATAACTCTAGTAGCACTTATGATATTATTTTTTCGTATATGATTAGAATAGTGATAATATATGCTTTGCAACGATACGTTACTAAATATTCTTTTTATACTACTCAAGTGTGTGAAGCTATTAATTTCACGCATAAATAGGATTTTTAGATCAATATTATCAAGTTCAACTTTAATTGGATCACGGATGTTTAGGAATTCTTGTGGTTCAGTCAAATATAGGTTATTTAGTAACTCTTCCCAATCGAAGATCCATGTTTTCTGTCTGAAATCAAAATTTTTGAAACTCAACGGTGGAATATAACTGTTGGTTGTTGCATACGCCTCATAATTATCTATTAATTTCAGGTCTATTGCAGTATTAAGAAATTCTATGAAATCTTTATTATTATTGATCGGTATAACATATTTAGCATATATGCATGGTTTCTCGCAATAACTTTTTGCAAAATATATTTGATAATCCTTATTTGCTGCAAGCACGCTCTTAACACCCTCTTTTTTACTATAATAAAATATTACAGAATACTGTGTAAGTCCTAAGGCTGTAAAATTTACAAAATCACGCACATTAACTATATTCTTTCTTTGTAATCGCTTTATTATGCCATAGACTGTAGTAATAGGCATATTAACATTTTTAGCGATTTCTGAAATGTTAGTTGTACCATGCGATGAAATGTATTCAAGTATTTTCGCAGTCCGTTTGTCAATTTTTTGCATAGTTAATCCATATACGTTCATTATCAAATTCTTATACGCTCTAGTTAGACTCATAACAACTTTATTATAAAAAACTCAGTATAAAAACTTTTCTAACAAATTAAAAAATTTACAATTATTACAAAAATTATTTCATACTTTTTATTTATATTATATCTTGTGACCAATCATATTTATTAAATATTTTTAATTTTTACATTATGCAATGAAGGCTCTTTATATATACCTTTGAATAAATTAAAAAACTATAAAAATTATTTATAATTATATGGTCTAAATATCAATATTTTTACTGATAAATTTTATTTTTGACTATTTTTATCCTAGAATATGAATTATTTATCAATAAATTTCTTATTAATATTGATATTTTGCTGATAATGTTTTAATATGGGCTTGTTTTGAAGTATAGAAGTGATGCACCATGGAGCTAAAACCTGAATTGAGGATACATAAGAGTATACTAGAATTTGAGAAATTAGCTAATGATAAATTCTTCCCTGAAAAGGTAATTAAATTACTATCTACGTCATATTTAACAGTTAGAGAACCTCGTCAAAAAACGATCGTAAAAGTTCAGGCTGGTATTCTCAGAGCTATAAGAGAATACCTTGACAGCAATGGTTTTGTAGAACTTCTTCCACCAATAATAGGGCCTGTAACGGATCCTGGAATTAGAGGGGCAAAACAAGTTACTATTGATTACTATGGTCGTGAATACAAAATTATGAGTAGTGCAATTCTTTATAAGCAGATGATGGCTACCGCTCATGGTAAAATATACTTTGTATCACCTAACGTTAGACTTGAACCCCCCGAAACCATCTATACTGGAAGACATTTAACAGAGTTTTTCCAAGTTGATATAGAATGGGCTCGGGCAAGCTATCATGATGTGATGTCACTTGCTGAAGGTCTTTTCTTATATGTAGTGAAACGTATAAAGGAAGATTATCAAAGAGAACTTGAGGAACTGGGGCGTGAATTAGATGACTACAGAAAACCATTCAAAAAATATACTCATAAAGAAGCTGTAGATTTATTAAGGAACCTTGGTTATAATGCAAGTTATGTTGCTGAAATTCCATGGGAGGGTGAAAAGATACTCTCTGGAATACATAAGGAACCATTCTTCATATATGATTATCCTAAGGGATCAAGAGGATTCTACGATATGGAAGATCCTGAGAGACAAGGTATTTTAAGGGATTTCGATATGCTATATCCAGAAGGTTTTGGAGAAGCCGTATCAGGTGCTGAACGTGAATATAGAATAGACAAGGTATTAGCTAGAATGAGAGAAAGCGGTGAAAATCCAGCAAAGTATGGGTGGTATCTTGAAATGCTCAAGGAAGGTATAGAACCATCAGCAGGATTCGGTATCGGTGTGGAAAGATTTACGAGGTTCATTTGTGGTTTAGGAGCTATATGGGAAGCTAGACCTTATCCTAAGATCGCTGGAGTCTACTCACCATAATGAGGTTAAACATATGGATATATTGTATAAGATTTTTTTAAGATTGTTAACTATTAAGAAATTCATTAGTATAGGTTCTAAATTTGCTGACGATTATCCTGTTGATGAGATTTCTCTTAAGGCTAAATTAGGTAATGAAGCCATATATCCATTTTCAAAATTTGATGAATATGGCAGAGCACTTCTAGGAGCCGATATATATTATAAACCAACTAAGTTTTATACGTTAGACAGACTTATACTGCTACCTCCTGCCTTCACTCCACTTAGATTAAAAAAGATGGAAGAACTCTTAAGGGAACCAGTATATACTGACGTTAGTACGGAAGTTATAATAGGAGGCTTTAAATCTAAGTTACCATTAACTGTTGCTTCTATGGGATCTACTGATGTAGCTAATAAATTAGGTATTAAGATAGCGATAGGTGCGGCAAGATCAGGCATTATCATGGGTATCGGTGAGAATGTAGCAACTATGAGAGGTTATGATAAAAGGATATCAAAGAATCAACCAACTTTTAAAGAAAGAATTATTAGTTATTTAGAGAACTTAAAAGATGATTATGGCGGTGTTGTTATCCAACAAAATGTTGAAGACGCTTATGATGAACTCTGGAACAAGGTGTACAGTGATAAATATCTTGAACAATATATTGATAAAGGGTTAATAGCTTTCGAGATAAAATTAGGTCAAGGTGCTAAACCTGGTCTCGGTGGAGAAGTTAAAGTAAGTAGAGAAGAAGCTCTCAAATTAAAACAGAAATATTATTTTCCGGAAGATCCTGAAAAGATAAAGAAAAGAACTTATGAAAGACATTCTGCACCAGGCACCTTTACTGAAGATATTTTAAGTTCCATGATTAGACTTATGAAAAATAATTATCCTCGTATAAAAATATGGATCAAAACTGGTCCATACAGAGATTTAGATAAAGTAATTGAGGTAGCTTGGAAAAGTGGTGTTGATGCTGTTGTAATAGATGGAAAAGAAGGTGGAACTGGAATGAGTCCTGTAATAGCAATGAAGGATTTAGGATACCCAACCATAGTGTGCCTTAAGAAAATACGTGATGCACGTATGAAGAATATGAATATGAGTTTACTCATCTCAGGACGACTATATAATGGTGGTCATGTAGTAAAAAGTCTTGCACTGGGAGCAACAGCTGTATCTATGGGTCGTCCATTCATAATAGCAGCTCGATATGGTATAAAAGGTGTTGAAAATTTTGTGAATGCTACAAAAACAGAAATCCAAATGCTAATATCGGCTCTTGGTAAATATAAATTACAAGACCTAAGTAATGAAGATCTAGGAACACTTGATAAAGAATTAGCAGAAATGTTTGATATTGAGTATGTATATTCATCATCAAAACAAGCAATTAAAATGCATACTGGCATATTAAATCTTTAATAAATCCTGCACTAAACTACTTATTTATTTATAATCATGAGAAATGGTTTAAATGTGCTATAAGTATTTATCTAAGTTATTTTATCAAAATAATGTATGATAGAAGGAAAGAAAGAGTTTTCAGGAATAAGCCAAGTATTAGTAAAAAGAAGTAGTATAACACCATTAACGTCCTTCTTCAAGAAAGAAATAAATTTGAAAGAATTTAATAAGTTAGCTGTAAACTTAATTAATTGTGAAGTGATGTAAAGGAGGCCAAGATCTTGATACCAGCTAATGATATTTCACAATTGCCAACTGGCGTATTGATAGATAGATGGGGACGGCCTGTTACTGGTGTTCGCATATCTTTGAATTCGAGTGAACGATGTAATTATAGATGTATTTTTTGTCATAGCGAGGGAATCTATGATGATCCTGAAGATTTAATGACACCTAAAGAGATCGAAAGAATAGTAAGAATCTTGTATAAATTTGGTGTAATGACTGTAAAACTTACTGGTGGTGAACCAATGTTACGTAAAGATATTGTTGAAATTGTGAGACGAATAAAAAGTATTGGTGTTAAAGAGGTTTCTATGACCACGAATGGAACTAGATTTGCGCTTCTTGCTAAAGATTTAAAAAATGCAGGTCTTGATCGTGTGAACATTAGTGTGCATAGCTTGCGACGTGATACGTATAAGTTTATTACTGGTGTTGATAGGTTTGATGAAATGAGGAACGCTATTGATGCAGCATTAGAAAATCAAATTGTACCGTTAAAACTTAATGTTGTTATTATGCGGGGTGTGAATGAGAATGAGATAACTGATCTCATAGATTTTACTTCAAAATTAAATGAGAGAGGCGAGACTGTTCTTCAGCTTATTGAACTTGTTGCTGAAGGGTCTGCAGCAAACTCATCGTTCTTTAAAAAATACTATTACAGCTTATCAGAAATTGAGAGAACGATTGCTAAACAGGCCATAAAAGTAGAGAAGAGACAATTACATAATAGGATGAAATACTACTTGCCTAATGGAGCTATTTTAGAATTCGTGAAACCGATGTATAATAGTGAATTTTGTATGGGTAATAATAGAATAAGAATAACGTATGATGGCAAGTTTAAACCATGCTTATTACGACAAGATAATCATGTGGATTTCATTACTGTCATGAGGAATGGTGCAACTGATGAAGAACTTGAAGAGATATTCAAAAAAGCCGTAAGGATGCGTGAACCTTTCTTTAAACCAGGTATAGGACCAACTACAACACCACCATCAAGAATCTTTTATACATGCACAGAATGATTTTCGTATCTTGGAATTAGAAATTTTCATTCCTTGGATAGAATAAGAATCAGAATTTCATGAGATGCTTTATTTTTTCTAGTGCCTCCTCAATTGTTAACGGTAAAGGTTCAACGAGATTTGCATTATTATGCCCATATACTTTATTTATGAAATAGAAAAGACGAGCTATTGTCGGAGGTTCTAAATTTGCTTTCTCCATTATTTCAAAGTTTGTAAAGATTTCTCTTACTGATCCTTCAGCAATAATTTCTCCCTTATTTAAAATATAAACTCGATCAACGATCATCGGAATCATATCAACATCATGTGTTGTAACGATCAATGTTATATTTAGTTCATGGTATAATTTATTAATAAATCTTACTATTTCTGTCGAGACTGTCCACATAAGACATCACCTCCAATTCACATACCAATAAGTGAAGAGGTTCACGAAAAGCTC
>JBMFIF010000044.1:0-15407 GCA_049976445.1 Thermoprotei archaeon
TTGGTGTTAGGTGGTTTGCGTTTGCTAGGTCTGTTGTTCCGAGGGATTTTGATAGGCTTGTGGATGTTGTTGTTGATGAGTTGCGTTCTTTGTCGTTTTCTACTTTTAAGGTTGATGCTACGCGTGCTGATAAGAGTTTTCCTTATACTTCGATGGATGTTAATAGGATGGTTGGTTCTGTTATTTCTGAGAGGTTGGGGGGTAGGGTTTCTATGGAGAGTCCTGATGTGACTGTTTATATTGAGATTTTGGGTGATCGTTTTCTTGTGTATTTTAGGAGGTTTGAGGGTCCTGGTGGTCTTCCTGTTGGGACTGGTGGTAGGGTTTTGCATTTGTTTTCTGGTGGTATTGATTCGCCTGTTGCTGCGTGGCTTTTGATGAAGCGTGGTGTGTTTGTTGATTATGTTCATTTTTATGCTGTGAAGGATGTTGATGAGGCTCGAGCTTCGAAGGTTGGTGAGTTAGTGCGTTTTCTTACGTATTTTTCTTATAGGTCGAGGGTTTTTTATGTTCCGTTTCATATTTTTCATCTTGTTGCTGCTGCTCGTTTGGATCCTAGGATGGAGACTGTTGTGTTTCGGAGGTTTATGATGAGGGTTGCGGAGTTTTTGGCGCGTAAGTATGGTTATGATGCTATCTCTACTGGTGAAAGTTTGGCTCAGGTTGCTTCTCAGACTATGCAGAACATGATTTCCATATCATATGGGTTAGGTTTTCAGGTTCTCAGGCCTCTGTTGACGTATGATAAGGAGGAGATTATAAATTTAGCGAAGCGTATTGGTACGTATGAGCTTTCACTTAAGGAGTGTAAGGATGCCTGTTCTATTATTTCGCTGCATCCTAGAACTAACGTAAAACCTGAAGAGGTGCTTAAGGCGGAGGCGGAGATTGATATTGATCGTTTGATAGAGAAAACTTTAAGCGAGACTGTGGTTGTCGAGTATGAGCTTTCTCATGGAGAAATTAAGGAGCAGAAAAAAGATTATAAGTTGTTTCACTCTTAAAGACGATTTTAGGATAGAAAATGTTATAAGCTTGGAATTTTCAATAGTTGGGGTTTAAGTGAATATTTGATTAAGCAAGTAATTTGAGTGTTCTGAATGCGTCAGTATATCCTTTTATTAAATAGCTAAGATCATGTGACAATGATATAAAGTTGAAACCTTTTTTAGTCTTATCTAAAGCATCTTCTGTGTTTTGAGCCATAATGCCTGCAATCTTATTCATGGATTTTGCTGCGTTGAGTACTTTATTAAGAGCACTAACATACTTTGGGTTATCAAATTCTCTAAAAATTCCTAACGATGCTGAGAGATCATTCGGTCCTACGAAAACTCCGTTTATACCGTCGACAGAAAGTATTTCATTGACGTTGTTTACTGCTTCTGTAGTCTCTATCTGAACTATCACTACAATTTCTCTATTTGCTTGTCTAAAATACTCTTTTATGTTTGTGAAACCATAGTTGGCGCATCTTCTAGGCCCTACGCCCCTAATACCTTCTGGTGGATATCTTGTAGCTTTCACTGCTCTTATTGCCTCATCCTTATTATTAACATAAGGAATAAGAATACCATGCGCGCCTATGTCCAATGCTTGTTTTATTATTACAAAATCATTCCATGGAACCCTAACAATAGGTGCAATTGTATTATTTTTAATAGTCATCATAAGAAATTCAATATCCTTGATAGTTAATGGTGCGTGTTCCATGTCAAACACAAACCAATCAAAAGGCAAATTAGAGAGGGCCTCAACAATCTCAGGGTAAGCCATTGTTATCCATGTACCATAAGTTGGCTCATTATGCATAATTTTATCCATAAATTTAGGCATCATAGAATCTCAGACCATAGAACAAAAACTCTTAATTAAACTTTTGCTATTCTATTTTTATATCTGTTTCTGACTTCCTTCTTGCCCTTAAAGGGCGAGTTTTTATCTTTTGTAAATTGCTTTGTGTTGGTTGTAGGTAATGTTTATTTTGTTATGGGAGTATAGAGTATTGGGTGTTTTGGATGATTGTTGAAATGAAAATTCCTGAGGAAATTTGGCCTAGAAGATCTGATTGGAGTGGGCGTGTTGTTTCAATAAATAAGAAACCTGGGGACAGGGTTGTCAAGGGAGAAATAGTTGTAGAGGTTGAAACGGAGAAGGTTGTCTTAGGTATAGAGTCACCTTATGATGGGAATATTGTTAAGATTGCAGTTGCGGAGGGTGATTCTGTTAAACCAGGTTCATTAATTGCATTAATTGAAAGATCTTAATGGGTGAGAAGTTTTTGTTCGCAAGTAATAAAACGGTAATTAGGGTAACTATTAATGAAGATTATCTAAGGGTCTTGAAAACTGTGGCGGGTGCGGGTCTAAGGACGGTATGTGAAGAAGCGCTTTGTCCAAACATAATGGAATGTTGGGGTATGGGTACTGCAACGTTCATGATAATGGGTAGCATATGTACGCGGGGGTGTAGATTTTGTTATGTAATGAAGGGGCGTCCAGCACCGCTCGATAATGATGAGCCAATAAAAATAGCATTAGCGGTCAAGAAAATGGGTCTTGATTATGTTACATTAACTTCTGTAGATAGGGATGATTTGCCAGATGGTGGGGCTGAGCATTTTGCAAGAACAATAAAAGCAATCAAAGAGTTTAACCCAACGATTATAGTAGAGGCGTTGATACCAGACTTTCAAGGGGATTATCAAAGTATTAAAAAAGTTATAGATGCGCATGTAGATGTGCTGGCACATAATATAGAGACAGTTGAGAGATTAACACCGTTAATAAGAGATAGAAGGGCTAGTTACCAGCAGAGTTTAAAGGTATTAAAAATAGCAAAAGAGCTTAGCCCAACACTCATTACGAAATCATCTATACTACTTGGATTGGGAGAAACGTATGATGAGCTTATTGAAGCGATGAGGGATTTGAGAAAAGTTAATGTTGATATATTAGTGCTTTCACAGTACATGAGACCAAGTATAAAGCAGGTAGCTGTACATAAGTATTATACTCAAGATGAGTTTAAAGCCCTTCAAAATGAAGCACTGAAATTAGGTTTTACATATGTAGTCGCATCGCCATTAGCAAGGACGTCGTATAAAGCAAAAGATGCATATTTTAATGCGATAAAAAGCCAACAAACGTTTATTCGCTGATCTGCCATGAAAACGCTCTTAAGAATCATTATAGACGGGCCTAGAGATCCATGGCTTAACATGGCAATAGATGAGGCTATCATGATACATAGGCCATACTACAACTTTGATACGCTTAGAATATACATGTGGTTACCATCAGGGGTCAGTATAGGAAGAAGGCAAGTGACATATCAAACTGTAAATATGGAGGAAATAAAAAAACATGGGTTCAAATTAGTAAGAAGAGTTACAGGTGGGGGTGCAATACTCCATCAAGAAAATGCTGAGTTAACATATAGTGTGGTATTATCCAGAGATCACGAAATCTACCAAATGGACATAATAAATTCAGCAACAGAAATAGCAAAAGGAATAGTAAACACATTAGAAATCCTAGGAGTAAAAGCTCAAACTGGAACAACACAAAATGCGGCAGAGGAACAAAACCTATGCTACCTAAGAAATGCACAAAGTGATATAATAGTAAATAATAAAAAAATTTCAGGAAATGCACAACGAAGAGAATCATATGCACTACTCCAACATGGAACATTACTTCTAGACTTTCATCCAGAAATATGGTTAAAAGTCATAAAAACATCAAACACGACATCAGAACAGTTACAACAAAAAATAATAAGTCTTAAAAATATATTAAATGTTATAAATACAAAAAAGATCATAAAAGCAATGGTACAAGGATTCATACAAATTCTTAACCCAGCACGAGTATTCAACTCAACACTAACAGAAGAGGAATTAGAAACCGCAAACACGTTATACTACAACAAATACTCAACAGAAACATGGAACGTAAAAGGAACAATATTAACTACGATTGCATGAACTTTCTATGCTTTATTATGATGTAATGCTTTTATGATACTTTTTCATTTAAGAGAATTTTCTGAAATCTTAATGCTTTTGATGAAAGAACTTTAATATCATAGGGAGGTATTCTTTATATTGTTATTTTGTTTATTATATTTGGGTATAAGATATGAAAGAGTGCCCTGTTACTAGGGCTTGGAAGATTATTGGAAGGCCGTGGAGACTTGTAATCATAGATAGGCTTTTAGCAAAACCGAGAACGTTTAATGAGCTTATAGAGAGTATGCCAGGTATAAGTACTAGAACTCTCACAAAAGCTTTGAGCGAGCTAAAAAGGCTTGGTATAATTGAAAAAGTTTATGATGGGAAAAGACACTATTATGCATTAACTGATGCGGGTAAAGACCTTAGCAATGTTGTGAAAAATGTACGTGAATGGAGTGAAAAATGGTTATTACCTAAAGAACAAAAAACTGTAATATAATTTATTAAATTTTGGTATCAAACAAAAATGAACTGAAAGCTATGAAAAGTTTGAGATGAAATAGAAGAGAAGAATATTTGCTGGTAAACAATGTATACTGGAACTATAAATTTAAGATAAGATCATTAAAGAGATATAAGAGCAGTCTCAGTTTGTCATGATAAAATTCCCTTACATGTAGAGACTACCGATATAGGCAATTATGTGAAGTATGATAAGGTAGGAATTTTTATCATAGAAGAATGGCAAACTTCGCCCTTCAGGGCTGGGAGGAGGTCAGATATCGTAAAAGGCATTCATTGGCACTCTCCATGACTAAGAAAGACAAACATCATCTTTTAGAGTGAGGAGGAGATTAAAGATAAATTATTCAGGTGGATTTTCTGAGAATAGTATGTTTTTTATTTTGTTTGGTAACCATTTTGGGTATTCGATGTTATATAATAGTTTACCTGTTGGTGATATGACGGCGTTTTTAGATAATTTTTGTAGTTCTAGGGAAAGTGTTCTTTTAAATGCTTCTGGACTTGGTTCTTTATAGTTCCAAGAATATTTTTCATAAAGCGCGTAGATCATATCAGTGATGCTTCTAAAAATATCCGTTTTGTTTATTGGAATTTCGCTTGTTATTATATTTATTTTTATGTTATCTTCAATTATTTCGAGTAGTTGACGTTTTATTGATGTTGCAATCTCATCGGCGCTTATTTGTCCATCTGGACCACAAAATATTACGGCTGGTTCTGGTGCTAATTTCATGTTTTTATAGATAATATGTGCATTGATTAATTCCTCTAATGTGGATTGATTAAATTTTATTGTATTATTTTCGAGTTTTACGGTATAACCTCGCAACTCTTTTATTGGCCATCCTGTTTTGTTATCTTTTTTGTCTGTGAAACTTCTTAGAATAAAGCTAAACGAACCGTTCTCCATAAGTAAACGTGCGATTCTCGCATAAAAAAGTTCTGTATGGAATGGTTGTGTGCCAAAAATTAATTTATCGTTCTCTTTTCTTACGTCCCATGCCTGAGCGTAATTAAGCGATGCAAGAGTTATGATACCGTTTCTGTAGACATATTTCTTTATCTCATTTATCAATGGGTCAAGACTAATTTTTACAGTCGTCATGATAATTTCTGGTTCGGAACGTTTACGTTTGCGTACTACTTTGCTAGTGTGTATTATTTTTCTCTTTAGAACATTTTCAACATCCCATTCTTCATTTTTAAGAAGATCTAGAAGGGTTTGTGTGTCTTGTGGAAAAATTATTATACCCCACTTTGTTTGAACAGTTAGTGAACTAACAGAACCTTTCTCTTCTATTAACCTAACGATCTTATCCCTCTCATTAGCTTCAATTTCTAACATAGCTAAAACTTTTCCTATAATGTCCTCGATGGCTATTTTCCGTTTGATCTTATTCTTCATAGGTAAGTTTAATCCCATACCTTGTTCATACTCCCTATATCTTCTAAATAACAAATTAATAAAAAATTTTCGATACTAAAAACAAAAATTCCAAAATAGATGTACTATTCTGATCTCCTTATATAACATATTAGTCAGTTCTCCGCATTGAAGGGGCGAGGTTTGTCATTCTTTTATCAACTTCATAAAAAATCTATGTTCCTAGATATTGATAATTTTTTGTTAATCTTATGAATTTTTAGTAAATTAGTTTTGCAAAAAATAGCAAAACCAACCTATATATGGCTACCTTACAAAAACAGCAACTGGAGGGATATTTATGTGGAGGTTAAGTGTGATGAAAAAATGTGTGGCAATAGTCTTGATTACGATAGTTTTAACGAACATTAGTACTAATTTTTTAATGGCAGCGAGTGATCCTTACAAGGATTTAAAAAATTGGCTTGAACAGAATCTTTCTATTGTTGCTTTTACTCTGTATAGAGGGCCGGTTTATCCTGTTATAGGTGAGCATGAAGAGCCTAAGGTAGGAATATCATTATACGACTATAATACTAAACAGAAGACGAGTTATATTCTTACATATAGTGATTTTGTTAAAAATTACCTCTTAGGTGAAAATAAATTCAAGCTAAGCATGAACATGACTTTCTTTGGTGAGCCCCCTGAAGAAGGCCCTATAGTTAGATATATTCCATCTTACAGCTTCATTTACAATAAAACTCCGAATTTTTTGTTCTATGAAGGAGGAAGCTACTTTTACTTTAATGTTCCAACTGATGCAACTCAGTTTTCGGAAGGGGATGTATCCATTAATAGTTTCACATTTAATCTATCGCAACCTATTTTTTATGCGCATCCGGCGTATTTATATTCTTATATGGAACTTAGCAATGGTTCGAGTTTAACCTTGCCTAAGGGAGAAGATGTAATTTTAGCTTTGACGATAAAGGACTCAAATTCATTTAGTATTCTTCAAAGTTTGCTTGAGGATAAAGGTCCAGTTCCTTACCCAAATTCACTTAGTCCAATACTGAGGAATATTCCTGAAGATGATATTTCCTCAACGATTTTTAATGTAGAATGGAGTGTAGGAGGTAATAATGGTTACCTTAAGAATGCAATAATACAAAATTACCAAGCTATGAGTATCAAAAATTATACGTTTGTAGGTTCTTTAACCGGATTTTACGTTGTATGTAATCCTAACGAAAGTTCTGTGAAATTAGATAGTATAAAATCAATTCCTATTAATGGCATAGGAGTACCTAAAGCGTGCGAGCCTAAGAGAGCAGATATTGAAAATATGTATAAGCAAACTGTTGAAAAATATACAAAACTTTTTGACCAAAACCTTGGGAGTTTAGGAGTGAATAATGTCGAATTTAAGATTTTTGCTCCCTATGGAACACCTAACAAAAGCATAACTAACTTGATAGATCTGTCAACAAATGTAAGCGAGCTAGCCAAAACGAGCTCTGTTTTCTTTATAATTAATCCTAATGCCTTCCAAGGCGAAGAAACAGTAAAAGTATCAATCAAGGATGTTAAAGAAAGAATAAACCTAAACTTTAATATAAAAATTGAAATAGGAAATGAAAGGTTTACAAAGTTAGATTCAGAGTTTTATTATTATGAGGCTGCACATAAAACAGGCGAGAGTTATAACAGTAACACTTATCGTTCAGGTAACATCAAACTAATAAAAGAAAATTACGATGAAGATGGATCACTAATATTACAACTATCTACTAGCGAATCATACTCTTCCATATCCAAGGAGGAAGTTGGTTACGTTAGCAATGGTATAAGAGAGAGTACAGATAATTCTCAAGAACTAGGCAAAGCAAGGATAAAAGTTGGAGGTTGGCTACCTAATCCTGCACCACCAGGTTTAAACTTACAAGTTACAAATTATACTGCAGAATTTAAATCATTCCACACAGAACAATTAACCCACACATTAACAACTGGTACTTCAACTTATTATCTCTATATCTACGAGTGGGGATCATGTGGGTATAATGAAAAAGAGGGCCAAATATGCGATGGAGGTATTAGTAGTGGAGTTAGAAGTATTTCTAGTTCTATGAAAGAATTTAATTATACTGATTATGGAGGTTGGTATGATATTGGCTCTTACACAAGTTTAGGTTTACTTTCGATAAGTAATGGTGCAGACTTTTTGATACATCAAACACATAGTGGTTATATTTCTCATACGTGGAATGGGTTTAGTTATGAAAGTGAGGAATTAAAAACTGAAACTTTGATGAATCATACTGAATATTATCATGAGAATGTGACCACAAAAGTGATACGCTGGAATTCGAGCTCTACTTACTTTGTTGTTGATACTGTTGTTCTTAAAGTTATACCTAATGCTGGGTATTCAGAGGAGGATTATTGGAAGCATTATATTGGTGGGAGTTTAGTGATTAGTTATCCATTAAAAGCTTCGCAAATGATTCCTGCGATTTCTGCTGAAGAGCCTTCTCAACTTTTCTTATTTCCTTCAAAGCATAATGTGTTTCCTTCAGATAAGCTAGACATAACGATACGTAGTTTTGGCGAGGGATCATCGAATTTGAATATTCAACTTGTTGCGTCTTTAGTTGTTGCACCTTCAGAAATGAACTCTACGAGAATACCTATATTTGTGTCTCCTTCAAATGTTAAAACTGATTCTGAAGGTAAGGCTAGAGTAACGGTTAGTCTTCCATCTCTTACAGAATTAAAAAATATGTTAGGTAGTAAGCTTGTTTCTTCTGTAAAGAGCGGACTTTTATTTATAAATGCTACGGATTCTAGGGGGGTTAAAGGTTCTACTGTTTTGACTTTTTATGTTTCAGGTGCTTACATAGTATTTAACCTTAGGGATTTAGCATTACCAATTCTAGATCCTTGGAAAGAAAATGTGCTAGACATGATTGATAGAGCATTGATTAATGATGTGCCATTAGATGTGCCTCTTAAGCTAGATGGTTATATAACTATATATATAAAAGATAAGAAAACAGGAGATGTTATTTATCAATTATCACCAAAGGATAATTATCAAGTTTATACTTATGAAGAATTAGGTCTTAAACAAAATTCAACGTACATAATAGGTTATGATCTTGCCATTCGATTTACTGAATTCGATTGGTTTACATTAAAAGTTAAAGATATAGGGGTAGATTTGACAATACCTCAAAATGTTACGACTTCTGAGCTTATTAAGAAGGAAATCAAAATTTATACTCCCTATTCACTATTGAAGCAATATAAAAGTTTAGCCGATGCGTTATCTGGCAAAGATTCTAGGTATTACAAGATACTTGCAGATCAAGCTATAGTGAATTTATTATTAAAGATTTTGAGAGATTTCTCTTATCGGATGCCTGCAGGGAGCTCTGCTGCAGTGAAGAATGATGTCTCTGATACTCAAGCAGCTCAAATTTTTAATTCATTACTAAACTCATACAATGAAACTATAGCATATTTAAAGCCAACGTTATCCTTTCCTACTTTAGGTCAGGAGAATAAATTAATAAAAACAGAATTGGATCCTCTTAATACTGAATTGAATTTCAGATACTACTATTATAATTTAACTTATGATCCTCACACAGAAGCTCCTTTTAGTAAACCTGATAATTATTGGAGTAAATTGGCAAAGTTTGTTATTTTTCAAGCAGAACTCTTAAGAACTTATAAGTATGCGATGAATTCTATTTTAGTTACTTCAAAATTAGTGGCATTGGCGGTGACTTTAGACTACTTTAAAGGTTTCTTCGAAGGTAAGCGTTTCTTGAATAATAAAAATATTTTTGCAGAGTACAGCAAGAAGTACCCAGGCTCACTATGGGAATTATTAAAACTCGATAAACTTGTTAATCCAGCAGTAGGTCTTGGTGCTAAAATTGCACTACTCACTCTAGAAGGGGCGTTCTTTACATTTTACTCACTGATTGGTAGTTCAAACCCAATGTTTAAAAAATTGAAGGACTGGTTTGGAAGTAACGAAATGGCATCGATAATAGTAGCTCTTTCCTTTAAAATTATAAGGTTTGTATTAGACCTTTTCTTTAAATTTGCAGATTTGCTAGCTGATCTTTACTTTGAAGTAATATTCCAACTAATAGCTACGTTTGTGGCGCATCTCTTAATGTTCTTATACAATTCATGGTCTCGGTTCCTAGTTATGCAAGAATTATACATAAAACCATATATAGATGATGAAGTCACAATATTGATAAAAGCTATTATTAATCCTTCTCAATTGATAAAACCTACTGAAAAGCCATTTGATAAAACTTGGCAAGGTAGGAGCGAGAAATACGGTGTTTACGATAGTATATCACGTTTAGGATCTATCGAGTCTGTATTCTTCAATGTAGCAGACACATACTCTAATCTTGAAACGGCTACTGGTTTGCTTTTATCTATTGTGAGAGGATTGGATGGGGTAGCTTTCAAGTGGAAAAATACAAAACTTGCAAAACTTACGAATTGGTATAGTACTGTAATAAACATAGGAAAAGTTAGTATAAATCTCAAAGATCTGATTCCTAGAGCTTATGCTGCTTTAACTGCTGCTATTTTAACAGATATGGTTATAAAGGGTATATATGTACCAGCAATTAAGAAAGCCTTAATCTCTGGTAATGAGTTAAATGAATTCCTTGCAATGGGAACTACGATTCTTCAAGTTCTTGTACCACCTTTAGTAGCATTTCTAACCCTTCGTTTTACAAAATTTGCAAGTTTTTCAGGTAATCCACTTTTAGTAGCATATCTAACATCTCTCACAAAAGATTTAGGTTACGATATAAGTGCCATAAATACACAGGATGAAGATATTAATCGTTTATCCTCATTAGCCAATGAGATTGGTTCCCTAAGATTATCTTTTCTAGATATGGCTAATCAAGCTGCGTATGATTTTGAAACTATCAGTAATATGATGGATAAGATAGGTGAAGCTAATTTAATCGTTAAAAGAACTGCCTTTAGAGTTACTAGTGAAAGTTTGCAGTCTGAGCTATTGGAGATGGATTCATCTTTAATGAGTTTGTATTTTGTACTCATCACTAGTCTAAATACAATTCTGAATAATCCAAGTATTAGGCAAACTAAGGGAATTGCTTCGCTTATTAATGATGCTTTATCTGATGCTGTTGCCATTATTAATGCAGTTAAAGAAATTCTGAATAATGCATCTCAAACTAATAGTCTGCTTAATAATTTGGGTCCTGCAATCGTTGTCAGAAGTATGGATATTTATTCAGGTACGTATCTTTACAATGGCTCTATAATTGTCATGGTTAATAATGTTGGTGATACAAGTGCTAACGTTAGGCTAAGAGTGCTCGAAACTGATGCAATATCCAGTTATGAATCTGAAACTAAAATGATAAATGCAAGAAGCTCTACACAGTTTATCTTAAAACCTGCATTGAAGTCAACTAACATTAATGAAACGATTTTGAATATTGTAATAAATGTGAATGGCGAAGATATTGATACTGTATCTGCTACTTTACCTCTTTACGAGAATATGTTATATTATGCTTCTGGTGAGAATATCATTGTCAAGAGTGACGGACCCGTATCAATCGATAATTCTGTTATAAAAGTTAATAATGCACATGCATTACATATAATCGTGCCGAAAAGTGTTGCTGACCCAAGATTCTTAGTAACCCTTAATGGGAATTTAGTAAGAAGCGGAGAGGTTAGATTCAAAGATTTTACTTTGATAGGTGTGACGTTTAACAATCCTATTTCAGGTAATATACAGTTTAAGAGTATAAAACAAACGTTTGAATACATCGAAGGAACCGGAACAAAATCTACTCAAAGCGGAGTGACGTTTGAGTCTGATGGCAAATTCGCAGCTCAAGTATCTTTATTCCAAGATAATCCTTTCCCAGAAGCTTCACTAAGCGAAGCTGAAAAAGTTAAGTTCATTGCAATAGATTTATTAAGCGCTGAAAAAGGATACGTAACTGTTAAAATAAGCTTTGGAGACTTAGGAATAACTGATGCTTCCCAACTCGGTATCTACAAATATAATGCTCAGAAAGAGGCCTACGAAGAGTTTAAGAACTATACAATAGATATGCAGGCTAAAGTAGTAGTACTTCAAATTAAACCTGGTGATCCAGTATTCGCTTTAACTAAAGGTAAAATAATAACTGGAGGTGGGGGAGGAGGAACAACTAGCAAAACTGAGAGTATTCAATTAGGAGTAGGAGGATTTAATTTAATGAATATACTACCATATTTCCTCATTTCAGCAATAACAATAATGGTAATAATTTTGATAATTAAAAGAAGAAATAAGAGAATTAAAAATAATTAACCATTTTTTAATTTTTATAATCATAAAGAACATCACCAATGTTACTTCTCTAATGAGACGACTTTTATCGATGATTAAAAGTGGAGGTTTAATGAGAGATTATTGAAGGAGTATGAGCTAATAAGGTGCAGATTTATAGTTAAAACTTATATTTACTAAGGGGGGTTATTTACTAAGGGGGATTAGTGAATGTATTTTACCCTTGAACCTAAATCGGACCCAGAAGATTTTTATGATATGGAGGAGGAATTAAAATCCTTTATACATGCATTAAATAGTTATAAATTCATAATTGTTAAGGGTTTAAGAAGATATGGAAAAACATCCTTAATACTAACAGGATTAAATTTATCTAGACTAGATTATTTATTCATAGATTGTAGACTATTACCTTTAACTGCTCTCTCTTTTGATGATTTTTTGAGTTTAATAGAGTTTGAAATTAGTAGAAAGCACAAGATTAAGAGTTTGCTGAAAAGTATTGAATACGTGCAGTTAGGAGATATTATTAAGTTTAGGTTTAGAAAACCTGAGGTGCTTCTAAGAATATTTGAAGATCTTGAAAATATAGTTTTTGTACTTGATGAGGCACAAGAGCTAAGAAAATTAAGGTTTAGATTGGACTACTTCTTAGCATATGCATTAGACCATCTAAGAATAAAGATCGTGGTTTCAGGCTCTCAAGTTGGTCTTTTATACAACTTTTTAAGAGTTAATGATCCAGAAGCCCCCCTCTACGGCAGACCTTACAAGGTTGTTGATATCAAGCCTTTAAGCAGAGAAAAAAGTATCGATTTCCTAATAAAAGGTTTTCAAAGAGAACAAATCAAAATTGAGAACGACAAAATACTAGAAGCTGTCGAAAATTTTGATGGAATAATTGGGTGGCTCGCTTATTTTGGATACAACTATGTTAGAGGTGAAAGAGAAATCGAAGCTATAATAGAAAGAGCAGCGAAAATTGCTGTCTCAGAACTTAATCATTTTTTAGAGACAAGAGGATTAGGAAGATTAAGATATGTTGCAGTACTGGATACAATCGCGAAATTAGAAAGAGCTTCTTGGAGTGAAATAAAAACCAGATTAGAGGCTAGATTTTCTAAAATTCAGGACACTATTCTAGCTAACATTTTGAAAAATTTAGTCTCAGCTGGAATACTAGAAAAGAGAAATAATGAATATAGCTTATCCGACCCTGTGATGAAAATTGCTTTAAAGAAATATTCTAAAAATTTATTATACTAATATAATTACAATATCTTTTTGCTCTGGTTGTATGTACAAAGGATTTGGTAATTGAATCATTTTAGGATAAATTTTATACCGTTTAAGAAATAATAAGTATGAATTAGTTCATACTAACTTGATTCCACTATCAAGGATTTAGTGTTGTTTAGATGAACATACTATGAGAGATGGTACGTTCTCCCTGAAGGACAAGAATTTCATTTTTTGTAATCATTTTAAAATAAAATACATTAATGAACCGAATATATTAGGTTAAAGATATTTATTTTATGTAATTTATTTTTAGTGCGAATGGGATGTATAAGGTTATTGCAGAGTTGCGTGGTGTGAAGGTATGGGAAGTGTTGCTAGTATTTAGGGATTATAGTGAGAATGTTAATGATCGTGAGATAAAGGGTGATGATTGGTCAATCAGAATAATAAAAGAGGATACCGATATCGTACATGGAATAGAAATACCAGTCATACACATCGAAGCTGAAGGCAACAAAGAAAAATCAACAAAATACTAAAAGAAATCAAACTAAGACTATTTAAAGCATCCGGTATTTAATCTAATAATTCCTCGTTTTGAAGTGTGAGAGAATCCATTCCCCTTTAGGGGGTTTATAGGTTCACGGTTTACTGCCTTCACTTTCATCACTTCATTACTAATGAATGTTTTCGCTACTCATTCTATTCGTCCAGTGGTAGATTGCGGGCCGTGCTTTCGGCCCAATCACTCCTATTCCTCTGGAAGAGTTACTCTCGATCTTCATTCCTATATGTATAATATTTATCACACTATTAGATTCGGTGTTAATAACTTTCCTTTACGAAGACACTTTAAAGTGCGAGTCTTACTTTTGTGAAAAATGTTATACTTTTTTATTATATTTTATATTATTGAAATATTGAACTAGAATACTGAGAATATGAAAAAGTATATATATTTTAAACGAGACTAATTGTTGGTGAGAAATTTTGGTTAAGGCAGGCGGTTATGCGAATCATGTTGCTTTTATAGATTTAACGGAGCGAAGGGTCGAGTATGATGAGGTTTGTGAGGAAGATGCAAGAAAGTACATAGGTGGTAGGGGTTTGGGTGTAAAATATGTTTATGATATAAATCCAAAAGCGGATCCATTTTCGCCTGAGAATCCACATGCGTTGATGGTTGGGCCTCTTACTGGTAGTTTGGTTCCGTTGAGTGGTAGGCTTGCATCTGTAACTAGATCGCCATTAACAGGTACTATTACAGATTCTCATGTTGGAGGTTATGTTGGTGCTGCTTTGAAATGGGCTGGATTTGATGGAATAGTTATGACTGGTATTAGTGATAAACCGGTTTACTTATTGGTAAAAGATGGTGTTGTAAAGATAGAAGATGCGACTTCTCTATGGGGTAGGGGTACTCTAGAGGTTACAAAGTTGCTTAAGTCTAAGTATGGTGAGGAGGCTAAAGTTTTTGCTATTGGTCCTGCTGGTGAACGAAAAGTACGGTTTGCTAGCATAATACACGATGGTGGTAGGGCTTCTGGTAGAGGTGGTACTGGAGCTGTAATGGGTTCTAAGAGGGTAAAAGCTGTAGTTGTGGTAGGCTATGAGAAGAACATGCCAAAGCCAGCAAGGCCTGATGTTTTTGAGAAGGGAAGAGGATTAGCACTAAAGAGGATCTTGGAAAGTTCTATAACTGCCCCTCGTAAAGGAGGTTTATCAGTATATGGCACTGATGTACTCATGAATATAGTAAACGAAATAGGCGCATTGCCTACCAGAAATGGAAAGAGCACTTCATTTGAGCATGCTTATAATATAAGCGGAGAGAACCTTAAGGCCACCATATTAATCTGACCTCCTCCCCGCCCTGAACAGTAGTTCAAAACTTTTTAGTGCAGGACAATATTATAAAATTTATGCAAACCATGCGCACAATCCTA
>JBMFIF010000045.1:0-13736 GCA_049976445.1 Thermoprotei archaeon
AATGTATTCATCTAATTGCTCATAATGTTCGATAAGCAAGTCTGGAATAAGTACACACTTAGCATTAATGTATGAGCATGCTTGGAAAAAGTTTTCTAGACTAGCTGAAATTTCATTATAATATGTAAGAATTATTTTTTCGGAATTAACGTTTTTTAGTAGGTCTAAATAGTTATAGAAACTTTTTAATCCTTCGTAATCATGTTCTATAAGTATCTTATGAATATATCTTATTATTGGTCCATCATATATAGGTTTTTTAGTTGGTATGCCAAGTTCTACTATGTCAACTGTCCTAGAAATTTTGTCAAGAATTTCAGGGAATATTTTATTAGGATATCCTATAGGTAAATATATACCTAATTTTTTGGAATTCAAACCCATTGGGGCATACCAAACCCCTCACATGTTTTATTATTTCATAGCTTATAAACATTACTTATCATTGGTAAGAAAAATCTTAAAAACTTAACCCTCATGTATCTTATTTTATTGTATTATTCATAAGAGAATTTTTAGAATAAGTAGAAGAATGACTATGAGCTAATTTATTATTCCACTAAATAATCATTGAAGCTTGGACCTTTATAGCGTTTTTTGGTTTTATATTGTTTTTTAGTTTTGGTTGTTATCGTCTGTAATAATAGTGATTTTACTAATGTTTCACCGATTTGTTTTTCATAGTTCTTAAATTTTTCTACGGCTTTGTTGACTTCTTTAATTGTCATTGAGTAGAACGTTGTTGGATCTAGTTTTGCATTTTCTATATGATCTAATAGTTTTTCCATGTTTGCTGTCATTTCTGGTGTTGTGATTTCTGGAACTTTATTTATTAATGCCTCTACTACTGCTTTACCTAAAGGTGTTATTGTTAGTTTAGTTTTCCCAGTGATATAGCCTCGTTGTAATAGTATTCGGACTTCTTCATCTCTTGTTGCTGGTGTTCCTAATCCTAATTTTTCCATGGTTTTGATGAGTGATGATTGTGTGTAGTGCGGTGGTGGTTTAGTTTCATCTTCTTCTATTTTCACGTTCACTATTAGTAATTTTTCATTAGGGGTCACATCTGGTAATCGTTCTTCGTGTATTTTTGAGTAGGGATAGACTTTTAACCATCCTGGTGTTAAAATGATGCTTCCATCTGTTTTGAATAAGAGGTTAGCGACATTAACTGTTATTGAGACGCGTTTTATGTGTGCGTCAGGGGAGAGAATTGCTAGTGTTCTTCTGAATATTAATTCGTATAGTTTTAGTTCATCGTGGCTTAAATGTGTATCATGTATGGATTTTACTGCATGTATTGGTGGATGGGCCCCATCAAACTTATCTCCTTGTCTAGGTAAGAAGTTTGTTGTTTCTTGTACAAATTTTACTAGATCAGGTTTGTATGGATAGAGCGCGGTTAATGTTTTCTTGAAGTATGTTTTATCATGTTTTCCGGGGCTTATATCAAACATGGTGGATCCTGATCTTGGATATGATATTAGTGCCTTTTCATAAAGGGATTGTGCTAAGGATTTTGTTTTTGTTGGTTCAAATCCGTAAAGTCTTTGTGACTCGCTTTGAAGGTCTGATATTGAGAATGGTGTGGGTGGTTTAACGTATTCTAGCCTGGTTTTAACGTCTGCTATTCCCCATTTTACATTACGTGCTAGATTAGCGTATGATTCAGCTTTACTTTTATCAAAAATTCTGGATTCATTATTGATCGTAAGTGTTGCTTCAAACTGTTCTCCTTTGGATGTTTGGAATATAGCTTTTATTATGTAAAATTTTTGGGGTTTAAAGTTTTCAATTTCTTTAATTCGTTCGTAAACTAATCTAAGTGTTGGTGTTTGAACACGCCCTGCACTGATTACTCTCTTATCTTTTCCACCAGACTTTCTATAAGACCATGTTAGTGCCCTGGTAAGATTTGCTCCCCATAATAGATCTAAGCGGTCTTGGGACCATCCTGCATATGCTCGGCTTATATCCATTGGTTTTAAGTTTTTATAGGCTTCTCTCAGTTCATCTTCAGTAAGCGAGTTAAATTCCATTCTTTTTATTTTGGATGAATTTAGCGGAATTTTAATCAATGATTCAAGTATCTGCATTGCTATATAACTCCCTCTTCTATCTAAGTCCGTTGCTACTATGATTTCTGGGTCATTAAGTTGTGTAAGTATGTACTTGATGGCATCTAAAAAATGTTGTTTCTCATTGATTGGTACATATCTATAGTGATTAATTGGTGGTAAGACTGGATAACGCCAACCCTTATTGTACTCTTCTAGAAAATCTAAGTTATATAAATGTCCAGAAGCAGATACAACATAGATAGTATTACCTTGATCGTCTTTTGCAGTGTAAATTTTGACACCTTTTCTAAATTCAATTTCTCTATATTTAGAACTGAACAAAGCTTTAACGATTCGCCTTGCAACGTCAGGTTTTTCTGCAAGTATTATTCTATACACATTACCACCTTATATTATATTTCTTTTTCTTCGGCACACATTCTACATATTTCTGGGTTGTAATGTTTCAATAATGGTCTACCTTCTTTGGCCGCATAAAAATCATCCAAATTTATCGATGCGATAACCAGATCTTCTTCAAAGTACTTTGCTTTCACTAATATTTTACCACGTGCATCGACTGCATGGCTTCCTCCCCAGTATCCTAAGCCTTCTTCATTTCCTACTGCATTAACATATACTACGTTAATAGTGTTTTCAAGGGCGCGCGCCTGTGTGAATAATTCAAAGAAGTTTCTACTCATATCTGGTGAGACTGAAATAACGAATATAGTATGTGCTCCTCTCAAAGCCAATAATCTTGTGAGTTCTGGAAAGAATAGGTCAAAACAAATTTCAAGGCCAATACGACCAAACTGAGTGTCAACTATTACAGGCGTCGTTCCGTTTCTAAAATACCTGCCTTCCTCAAAAACTCCGTAAGTAGGTAAGTATATTTTCCTGTATCTTCCTACTAAACCCTGTGGTCCCACTAAAACCATAGAATTATAGATGATACCAGGATCATTGAGACTTCTTTCAGGCATTCCAAAACCAATATAAACATTTTTCTCTTTTGCTTTCGCTATCATTTTTTCGGTAGAAGGTCCTGGTATTGGCTCTGCAACCTTATAAAATAAATCCTTTAATGCATAACTGGTTAAGGCTAGTTCAGGAAAAAGAACAAACTGAGAGCCCATTTTTGCAGCTATATCCACATATTCATACATTTTCTTTAAATTAGCCTCTTTTGCAGCAGGTATTGACTGTATTTGGGCTAATGCAACTGTTATTGTTCTCATGCAACACCAAATATTATTTTACTGACATACTAATAAATTTACAACTGACTAATACTTTAATGAGAGATGTGAGCGCTCATAAGCTTTCCTTAAATTAAAAATTGATTAAGAGAGAAACAAATTTCATCTTTTTAGTCAAGAGAACGAATTTTTAGAGAGTTAATTTAATAAATTCCTGTAAAATAATTTAATTAACATGAGTATTCAGGAGATATATCAACAATTAAAAGTTGATAGTGAACACGTTACCTCTAGGATTACTAGTTTTATAAAAGATTTTGTGATTAGATCTAATAGAGGTGGTGTTGTTGTTGGATTAAGTGGTGGCATAGATTCTACAGTTACTGCTTATTTATGTGTTAAAGCTTTAGGAAATCAAAATGTGGTTGGGTTAATAATGCCTGAGGCTAATGTAACTCCTGAAGAGGATATAAAGGATGCTCTTTCTGTAGCAAAAAGGCTTAATGTTGAATACCATATGATAGATATTACAAATTATGCAAAAAGTATAGAGGCTCTCATACCAAATAGTGATCAGGTTTCAAGGGGCAATATTAGGGCACGCATAAGGATGGTGATTTTATACTATTATGCGAACGTTAAAAATTATTTAGTTGTAGGTACAGGTGATAAGAGCGAGATACTTCTTGGGTATTTTACAAAATATGGTGATGGTGCTTCAGATTTTATGCCTATTGCAGATCTTTACAAAACACAAGTTAGAGAGTTAGGAAAATACTTAGGAGTACCTGATCAGATTGTGTTAAAAAAGAGCAGCCCAAGGCTTTGGGCTGGTCAAATGGCCGAGACAGAATTAGGATTAAGTTACGATACGATTGATCCCATACTTTATACTTTAGTTGATCTTAGACTCGATGTGAAGACAATTTCAGAAAAACTTAATGTGAGTGAAAACTTAGTTAGGTCGATATATAATAGAGTTTTATCTAATGAACATAAAAGGCGTGGGCCTATGATTGTACAAATTGGTTCCAGAGGTTATGGTGTAGGTTTTAGAATACCATTCATGAGTGGTGAGTTCCTAGAGTGAAATGCATAATAGGTTATGTAAAAACTGATGTGCATGATCATATATTTTATAAGTTACATATTGAGGATTTAAGTAATATGGCTCGTTCTATTGGCTATGAACCTGCCGGCATAGTTGTACAAACAATGCCTAAAGAGAATATTAAATTTCTTTTTGGATCAGGTAAAGTTGAGGAGCTCAAGACTAAGATAAGGGAGAGTGAGATTGAGGCATTAATACTCTATAACATAACAAACAGTATTCAGAAACTAAATCTTGAAACAACACTTAACGTGAAGGTGCTCGATAGGTATGATCTCACGTTAGAAATATTTGACCAAAATGCATCTGATAAAATCTCAAAACTACAAATCGAGTTAGCTAAATTATTAAAGTCTATGCCGTATGAGAAGCTAAAAGCCTCAATACGTTACTTTAGAGATAAACCTGGTCCAAAAAGTTCAGGTGAATATGCATATCATAAAACCATAGGTCAACTAAAAAGACGTATTAATCAACTGGAGAATGAAATAGAATACGCTCGCAGAAAACGTTATATGCAATTAAAGCAAAGACAATCATTAGGTCTACCGATAATAGCACTCTCAGGATATTATGGTGCTGGGAAAACAACACTCTTTAACAACCTAACAAACTTAAGAAAACCTGTCCTAGGCAAACCATTCACTACACTTTCAAGCAAATATTATCTATGCAGAACAGGTGGTGAACGATATCTGTTAATAGATACAATAGGATTTGCAGCCGGATTAGATCCTAGAATGATACACTCATTCAGATTAACACTTGACGATATAAGGCTATCAGACTCGATAATTAGTGTCATTGATATATCCGATCAACCAATAATTCTTAAATACAGAGCACAAACTGTAGCATCAATACTAGAAGAACTTTCTATCAATAAAAATAAAATAGTAATAGCTGCAAACAAAATAGATCTACTAAATGAACAAACTGTAAAAGATAGAATCGAAATACTTAAACAAATTTTTAATCCAGCACCCATAATACCTATCTCAGCACAACAAAAAATTAACCTCAAACAGCTAATACAAACAACGATAAACATTAGCAAAAAAGTATTAACGAAAGAGTTCGGCCTTCATCGTGAC
The DNA here is from genome assembly GCA_049976445.1 of Thermoprotei archaeon. Taxonomy (GTDB): domain Archaea; phylum Thermoproteota; class Thermoprotei; order Gearchaeales; family WAQG01; genus JAVZOV01. The sequence goes on from JBMFIF010000045.1 coordinate 5,468, forward strand.
TAATAGTTACTTTTAATGACTATTAATCACTTGGCCTCATCACTCCTTTTCTCCTCCCCGTGCCGTCTACGGGACTACCTCCCTTCGAGGACATGGGGAGTTTCATTGGGTGCCTTCCTCCATCTCGCGACTGTTCATCGACTTCATTGTGGCACCCCTCTGATAAAATGTTGGTATTAAAGCTTATAGGTTTTGCGAAGCGACTTTTGATTTATGGTGTTATTAAATCGTTAAGGCTTGGTTTTAACATAATCTTGGTTAATCCGAAGGGTACTACTAATTCTGAGGGACATGAGAGGGTTATGATGGGGAAGGGTTTTGATAGGCATACTGCCTCAGCTTATTTAATTGCGTTAAGGGGATTAGAAATAATTAAAAATACCAAGCAGTTACATAAAAGCGTTATAGACAATTCGAATACACAAACATGAACACACCTTACTAAAATCATTAAAATGCTCATCATACTTTTGTTATATTTTTTGTTATATTATTCAGTATGAACAACAATTCATGAAGAATATTAAAAGATCACTCTAAATCTTTAGCTAACAATTAAACTCCTAATAATTTCTCATATTTACATTTTATGACGCCGGGGGTGGGATTCGAACCCACGTGCCCAAAGGGCAACGGCTTTCATGTCCCCTTTATAAATAGATCTCGAGGCCGCCACCTTTACCACTCGGTCACCCCGGCATATATATCTTAGAAATCATTACTAATAAATTTTTAAATTCTTAAAGATATTAAGGTATGACTTCTGCAATTATGGTGATTTTTAATACTGTATTGGGTTTGCGCAGGTGTTCTATGAGATCGCGTCTTATATTGATCGCTGCTTTGTCAGCGTTTATCATTAATGTTCTGTCTGATATATAATTACTTTTTCTTATTACAATGCTTGTCGAGTTATCTAGGGTAAGTCTTGGATCACCCATGCCATGAACCTCCTCTATGATGTTGCCAGATTCCAGTATCAGTGTAATTTTTGAGTTTTGTGTTTTAATTAATTTTTTTAGTAAAGGATCAAGATCTAGTGTTGATTTGTTCGCGTTTACACCTATTATACAATCACCTTTTTTTGTGAGGTATTTTTCTTTGGTAATTTCAAATGTAGTTTTATGAGTAGCTAGTATGTTTGGATGACCCTTTGCATAGATTATATCGATCGCTCGCATCATGTTTTCTGATTATCATGATTCATATATTGTTTATGTTATTAAAAAATTATCTTCATTTTAAAGGATGAGGCTTTTGCGATTTGCTTGTTTAAGTTAATTTTAATCAAATATGTTATGTAAGGTTAATATTGGAACATGTTATTGACTATTTGATATTGTATGTCTAATGATGAAGAATTGAAGTTGCTTGCTCCAACATGGGATGAGCTATTTTTTGATACTGTTAAGTTATCAGAAAAGATTTTGATGCAAAATTATCAAGCTGATGCGATTGTTGCTATTGCTCGTGGAGGATGGATTGTGGGTCGTTTGTTATCAGATCTTCTGGAACAACCTAACTTGATTAATTTAAGGATAGAGTTTTATGATAGTATAGGGAGAACTAAGAGTGATCCTAAAATTGTACAGCCAATTGCAACTAATATTAAGGGTTTGCGTGTTCTTATTGTTGATGATGTTGTCGATACTGGAATTACACTTTTAAAAGCTGTTCAACATGTGATTGAATTAGGAGCTAGTGAAGTTAAAACAGCAACTATCTATTATAAACCGTGGGCCAGAATAAAGCCCGATTTTTATGTAAAAATTACAACTTCGTGGATATTATTTCCGCATGAGATTAAGGAAAGCATAAAAATATTGTATAATAGATGGCACAAAAAAGGTTTATCTACTGACGAGATGATCGATATTCTAGTAAGAGCTGGTATGAAAAAGAGGATCGCTAAGTATTTTGTTAACGTAGTAAAGAGCGAGTTTGATGATATAAATAATGATGTTAAGATTAAAAATTTCAGAAAATTATGATTTTTAAAGTTATACAGGAGGTTTCGTAATAATACTTATTAGGTTAGTTTATTATAGTAAGGGTGGTGGTTATATGAACGAGAGTTTTTTGAAGAATATCCCTAATGAAGCTAGGGAGGTTGTTGAGTTAGTTCAAAAACATAATAGGTGGCGTGGGCGTGAGACGATTAATATGATTGCGTCTGAGAATGTTACATCTCCTCTTGTGGATATGGTTTATCTTAGTGATGCGATGCACAGGTATGCTGAGGGACTGCCTTATAAAAGGTATTATCAAGGTCTTATTTATATTGATGAAATTGAGGTATATGCAAACAAGATAATGAGCGAGCTATTTAATGCTAGGTATGTTGATTTGAGACCGATTTCTGGTACTATAGCTAATGCTAATGCTTTTTATGTTTTAGGTGTTAGGGGAACAAAAGCACTGGTAACACCTGTTTATGCTGGTTCTCATGTAAGTCATACAAAGTTTGGCGTGCTTGGCGCACTTGGACTTGAAGAGACACCATTGCCTTTTAATGCAGAAGAGATGAATATTGACGTTGATAATGCTATTAAACTTATTAAAGAGGTTAAACCGAGACTTGTTATATTAGGTGGTTCACTTTATTTATTCCCGCATCCAGTAAAAGAGCTGCTTTCTGCTGTTGAGGATGTAGGGGGATACTTGATATACGATGCGGCTCATGTGCTGGGATTAATCGCTGGTAAACGTTTTCCAAATCCGTTAGATGATGGAGCTCATATAGTCACAAGCTCTACTCATAAAACGTTTCCCGGACCTCAAGGTGGTGTTGCAATGACTAATATAGAAGAAATTTACAAAGCATATCGTAAGACAATATTTCCAGTGTTTGTCTCTAATCATCATTTACATAGGCTTGCGGCTACAGCTATCACAGGTATTGAGATGAAATATTTTGGTGAAGCGTATGCTGAGCAGATAGTAAGAAATTCAAAAGCATTAGCACAAGCTCTTTATGAGAATGGATTTAAAGTGCTTGGCGAAAAGAACGGTTTTACAAGATCTCACCAAGTGGTTTTAAATGTGCGTGAGCTAGGTGGAGGAACTAATGCAGCTGTTACTCTTGAGCATGCTAATATAATAGTAAATAAGAATATGATTCCAGGAGACACACCTGAAATGGTGAAGGATCCGTCTGGTTTAAGGTTAGGTGTTCAGGAACTTACTAGATGGGGATTTAAGGAAAGTGATATGAAGTACATCGCGGAATTGATGAAGAAAGTTCTTATTGATAAGGTTAATCCAGAGATCGTAAAGAAGTATGTTATAGATTTTCGATCTAAATTCACTAAGATTCATTATACTTTTGATCTAGAACTGCAGGAGCCTCTAAAAGAACTCCCGTTAATCTACTAATGATGAAGCAATAAATGTGTACTTCAGGGCGGGAATATGTTATATAAGGAGGTTTTTTATCCTATTTTTAATGATGTTTTTACCTCTCTTACACCAATTGCTACTCTGAAAGTTTTTGTTCTATTTAGAGTATCAAAGACTTCCTGTAATAATCCTTTTACATAAATTCTATCACCGGCTTTCAGTAAGTCTAGATAGAAGCTATCATAGCTTACTAATTCATTTATTATTAATGATACGCCTGAGAGTGTTGATACGTTAGATAGCTCATAACGTATTGGTGAGAAGAATTGGTCTATGGGTTTGTTTATTGTGGCTGTTAATTCTATTGGTCCCACGGACCTATAAATATATCTCCCGTAAGTATTTATGGTTTCTTGTTCGGTTTTTATTGGGGATATTGAAAAGGGTTTCTTTTTAAAAAATCCTTTGTACCAAATTCTATTAAACAATTGGTGAATATTTGTGTTGTATAATCCATGATAAGGCGCATCATTCATAATATTCTCTATCGAGTATTGTGAGAAACCTTTTGATTTGTCTTCTAGGAGTGTTTTAAGTGTATTTTTAATTTTTTCTGTTGAATTTTTACCCGAAATTGTTAAATCTATGTCTGAAATGTGTTCATTATGTATTCCAATTAATAACGTTCCTGTTACTCCAAAGAAGTATTTTGGTATGTTACTGTGCGAACTCAATATATCCACTAACTCTAACGCTAGATGTTCTAGTGTGTCTTTTCCTTCTATTGTGGATAGTCGTGTTTCAGGTATGTATATTGTTTTAACTTGACTTAATGGTATTAATGGAACGTTTGCACCAAAGATGTTATCCCATCGTGTAAGGTTTTCTATTTTTTCTTTTATTTTGTTTATTGATACGTTAATACCTTCAGCACCGTAGTGTGGTATGAGACGCTCATAATAAGTTGTACCATCATACCATGGTGTCTTTTTATTGGTTGGTGCGTATTTTGGGAAAGCTAGAGCATATCCTGGTGGGTGTTCGTAACCTACTATGTGATAATATATTTTATTCCATTCGAGATATTCTTTATCTCTTATTATGTGTTTCATAGCACTTATATTGTTAAGTTAAGATTTAAGGGTGGCCAACCATAACTTTCTTTAAGAATTAATATTGCTGCTTGTGGTGGAAATACTCCTCGTTCTGTAATTATCATATCGATATATTCTGGTGGTGTTAGATCGTAGATGGGAGCTCTTACCTTAACATTGAATAACCCGTATGTTTTTCTAACCTCATCAGGTAATATGACTGTAGGGTCTCTTTCTTCGATCTTTATTGGTATTCCTATCATTGTTTCTGGACTAAATTTGTATGTACCGGCTAGTACATGAACACGAACGCGTGCTTCGTATGCTACCATTGCTACTACTGATGTTCCTATTTTATTTACTATTGCCCCGTTTGCTGCCACGGCTTCAGCTCCTATTATAACTTTATCAACATCTTTCATCACATATCTGACTGCAGAGTCTACTATTAGTGTTACTGGAATGCCTTTAGAGGCAAGTTGGCTTGCTGTTATGCGTCCTTCAAAATCAGGACGTGATTCAGTAACTATGACCGATATATTTTTTCCTGCATCGTGAGCTACAAATAATGTTTTTAGTACTGTCGTGCTTAGACTATGTGTTAATATTACATCCCCGTCTTCTATGTGTCGTGATGCTATCAATGTTATTGATTGAACAGCCTCATTAATTTTTTCTGAGAGCTTTATTATATCTTGAGTTATGTGTTCTACAGCTTCATTAAAACTATATGTTTTCATATTTTTGAGTTTATCTAGAACGTATCTTATACTGTTCGCGAGCATTATGTTGGAAGGACGAGCGCTTAAAAGTATTCTCCCCCATTCTTTCACATCATTTTCTATTTCTTCAATAGAGTTTGCTTTTATTGTGTGAAGTCCAGATACTAATGCGTTCATCGCTTCGATGGCAGCTTGAGTTGAACCACGGATTTCTTTATTCATTATTTTTTGCGCAGTATCAAGAATTACTTGTGGTACACTCATTCGCTTTCATCCCTGAACCAGTTTAAATGTATTTTTGGTGAGTAAAAACGAGTTTTTACATTACGTTGGATCATAAGAGATCTTATTGTTTGTGCATTTAGTTTGCCTGGATCATTAGCAAGAGATCCGAGTATATAATTTACGGAATATCCATAGCATGGAATCCAAATATTATATTCCTTAACTATTGGAAAAACTTGGTATATGTTTGATAGGACTTTTTGATATACATCTTTATAGAAAAATGAGTTCCCTGCTTGTGTAACCATTATACCTTCGCTATTTAATATTGATTTAATCTTGTCGTAAAAATGTTTTTCATATAAGGGTGATGCTATGCTCTCAGCAATGTATGGGTCTATTAAATCTATGATCACTACATCAAACTTATTCTGTGTTTCCATGACATACTTGAAACCGTCTTCAACTAAAATTACAGACCTTGGATCGAAGAAAGATCCTTGATGCATCTCGCTCAAATATTCTTTAGCAATATCCAGTAGTTCACCATCAATATCAACCATTATGGCTTTTTTAATAGTTTTATGTTTAAGAACTTCACGTAATGTTGCTCCCTCACCACCACCAATTATAAGTACATTTTGGGGATTTGGATGAGTGAAAAGTGCTGGATGAACTAATGATTCATGGTAGTAGAATTCATCATTAATACTCGATTGTATATAACCATCAAGTACTAATACTTTACCAAAATCTAAGGTCTCTGCTATAATAACATGTTGATATTTAGTTTTTTTATCAACAATAACTTTAGAGACAGGTACTACTAATTTGCTATATGGTGAAACTGGTTCGCTTATTAAAAGTTCACCTGATTTATTCATAATATTCTCACTTCTATAGAGAATATTTTAAGAGTCTGGTATTTAATTTTATAGTAACCTTTAATGAACAAGATTTTTCTGGTAAAAATTTCTATGAAATGTGATTTAAAAATAATGTAAATTTTACTTATTTAGTCAGGAGTGCTGACCTGTTTATACGGATTTTGCTTGTTGTAAGAAAGGTTCGTATGTTTTTCTGTAAAGGTCTGAGTTTTGAAGAGCCTTAATGTTACGTCTGTATTTCATACTATCTAATGATCCTTTTTCTGCGGCCCATTCTTCGAAAGATATTTTGTATTGCTCTTGTATGTAATCTCTATATATATCTGGGAGTACGTTAAATGTACAGAATGGTATTACTCTGCCATCAGGTGTTAAATAGTGTATGTCGCATCTCATAATTCTTGCCACATCATAATTATAAGTATCCATGAAGTGCATCATACCTAAGTATAACATCTTATAATTAAACTCTCCTAATGCTTCATAGTTATGTCTTACGAAGATGCCATATAATATTTTCCAAATGTTGAATTCTTTAGGTTGTTTTTCTTCATTAATGAATTTCTTTAGGTTGAAGAGTATTTTTGTTAAAGTAACGTACTTATTTTTACCCTTAATCAGTTCATCAGTTTTTTCTTGCAAATATTCAAAGAATCCTTCGACATCTATAAATTCTGTAATTGGAAGGTATCTCACGATCTCTCCATTCTTTCGTTCAACGTAAACATAGGTGCCCATACCGCATGCAGGATGGTTAGACATTTCAAACTGAGGTTTATTCGTTAAAGCTTCAATGAATCTTGATAAAGTAAGTGTACATGGTACTGGATACCAAGCATCTCTATGTATTTGTCCATCTGTTTGCTCCTCAATTTTAATTATTACATCAGGTATCGTTATTCTGTATCTTTCTCTTTCTTGTTTTCTCATCATGCCAGTAAGACTGACCGGTTGGAAGTTTACTCCTCTAACAACATCCATATTTAGTGCAGCAAATTTGACTATCAGTCCTGTTTCGTGATCATTAATGGTTCTGATCATTGTAGGAACTAGTACTACACTAGTTAAGCCACCTTTGCGGAATGCATCTAGTATGTAAGGCATTTCCCAGTGATTCTTTGGATTCGTAGAGGGTGACACTCCGTCAAAGCTCATATATACTGTGTTAACACCGGCTTCTCTGACTTTTCTTGCAAATTCTGCTCCATCAGGTTGTGCAAAGCGTAGCCCGTTTGTATTTAATTGTATGTGTTTTACTCCCTCTTCTCGTAAAATCTTTATGATATCGATTAAATCATCTCTTATTGTTGGCTCTCCACCAGTAATTTGTATGACCATTGCCTTACCTTGCTTAGCTAATTGTCTTACCATAAATCTTATCTGATCAAGTGATGGTTCATAAACATATCCAGCCTTTTCTGCATAGTAAAAGCAATACCAACACGAAATGTTGCATCTATTAGTTATAACAAGATTTGCAAGAGCTGTATGACTTCTATGTATAGGACAAAGCCCACACGTAAATGGACAAGGAGCTTTCGCATCAACATATTCGTAAGTTCCACGACCTAGTATATCCCATTTCATAGCTTTCTTATAAAGTTCTACGTCACCCCAATACACATCTTCAGTTTCACCATGTTCAGGGCATACTTTTCTTATCATAACTTTATTATCTCTTTCAAACACTATCGCAGGCATTAATCTATAACATACAGGACAAATACTTTGAGTAGTTTTAATGAACTTTTCTCCAGATCGCAATTCAGGTCTTGGTCCACCTATTGGTATAACTCTTTTACCAATTCTTACAGTACTTTTGTCATATATTGGCTCATCCATTCTTTTAACTGCTACAGCTTCTACCATGTATCCCACCTATTACAGTTTTGTTAAACAAATATTTATAAACCTTTTTATACTTTACTGAGACTGTCCACATAAGCTTTATGTGAGTTTGCGGTACTACTTGTGGTGAGGTGTCGGTGAATATCTTTGAATA
>JBMFIF010000046.1:0-13457 GCA_049976445.1 Thermoprotei archaeon
TTGATGAATCGAAAAATATTGGAGAATTCTATGTAATTAAATGTAGAGTCCAAGAAACTAGGATTAAGAAAGGACTACAAGTTTTCCCTTGTAAGAATGTTAGACTTAGCTATTTAAAGTCTTTTGTTAAAGAGCTTAATCCAAAAATTGATGTTGAGGTAATTTCGTGTCCTCCAGACGAGAAAAAGCCTGATTATTGGTGCGGTTGGAGATTCAAGTTCGTTAAATAAAATAATATAAAAATGATGAACCTCATCTCTTAGGACAGAAAGTATAAACATTGCCATAAGCTTCTAAACACATGCTATCTCACACTAGATCAAATTTTTCTTAAGTATCATCATTAGAGTCCCTATAAAACTTATGACCTCCTTATTTTTTCTCGAATTTGAGCATAACTTTATTACACTAGTAATCTATACTTAAAAGATAAAAATGGCTGATATTACAACATTTGTTATTGAAGCTTTTGTAACACTAATTGTATTAGCTATACTTTTGAGTGGCATAAAGGTTTTAAAAGAATGGGAAAGAGCGCCAGTACTTACTTTAGGACGTTATAGAGGACTTAAGGGTCCAGGTATTATATATGTAGCGCCCTTTATTAGTAGAATACCTTTTATAATCTCAACACGTTTACAAGTAGTATCATTCAAGACTGAACAAACATTAACAAAGGATAATGTCCCAGTAGTTGTTGATGCAGTAATGTATTTTCAGCCCATAGATCTTGAGAAAGTTGTGCTAAAAGTCGAAGATTATTTTATAGCAACACAAATGGCAGCCCAAACTACTCTTAGAGAAGTTATTGGACAGGCAACATTTGATGAATTGCTTACTGAGAGGGAAAAAGTAGGTTCCATTGCAAGAAGTATTATTGATTCGAAAACTGAAGCGTGGGGAGTAAAAGTAACTTCTGTTGAAATACGTGATGTTGCAATACCACAAGCTTTACAAGAAGCTATATCTCGACAAGCGCAAGCAGAAAGAGAACGAAGAGCAAGAGTAACACTTGCAATTGCAGAATACGAGGCTGCCCAAAAGATGGTTGATGCAGCAAACTTATATAAAGATAATGATAGAGCATTTCAATTAAGGTGGATGAACATAATTTATGAACTAGGATTACAAGGCAAAAACACAATAATGCTTTTACCCGCAAATATTCCTACTGCCGGTCCTACAGGTGGATTACCAACATACGGTATTTACGGAATTAAGGAATTAATTGAAATGGCAAAAAAATCAAGTCAAACAGAATCAGAACAACAATAAAACTATAAACTAATTATCTTTTTTACATTTTTGGAAGGTTTTTAGTTCTTGCTTCTCTATAAAACTTCTTAGCAATTTCTTTCTATACGTAAATCTGAATATCTTATGAGAACTTTCTGAGCGTTCTGGTCTTAATTGTTATAGTATAACATTTTTATACGAGAGTATTCTAAATAAAATTGGTAAAAATGATTAGCTCTTTTCATATGAAAAATACTTTGTATTATATCTTATTATTTCAACTCTTTATTATTTGTAGTGAATTATTTACTATGCATGTTTATTCTGATAATCTTTCAAATACGGTAATTATTGCAAAGTTGAATGTTCCGATCGATCCTGGATCATCGCATTTTGTGGAAAGAGTTGTGAATTATGCAATAAATCAAAAAGCTGTAGCAATAGTTATTGAAATGAATACACCAGGAGGATTATTGAATGATATGATTTCTATAATAGCTTCAATTACTAAAGCTAATCAATCTGGTATACCAACTTATACTTTTGTTGTACCAAACGGAATGGCAGCATCAGCTGGCAGTTATATAGCAATGGCTACTAATAAGATAATAATGGGTCCAGGTTCAGTCATAGGTCCTAGCACACCTATTGTAATAGGAGGAACACCATTAGAACAAAATCATACTCAAGCAGCCATGTTAAAACTCATGGTTAGTCTTACCCAAAAATGGGGCCGTAACAGTACAGCTGCTTATTTTATGGTTCAAGGAGATCAAGCATTCTCTGCAGATGAAGCATTAAAATTTCACATTATAGATGCAATTGCAAAATCTCTTAACGATGCTCTTGATAAGCTTGGTCTATCAGGATATCAACAGATTGTTATCAATGAAGATCTATATGAACAGTTTATTAGTACATTAAGTAATCCTGTACTTGACGGAATACTAATACTCATTGGAGTGCTTGCAATAGTAGTCGATATTTATCATCCAACAATCATTCTCACAGTAGTAGGAGCCATTGCAGTAATTGCTGGATTAATCGGTGCAGAAGTAATAAACGCATCGCTACTTGGGTTTTTTATTTTAGCAATAGCAGCATTCCTAATTATTCTTGAATTAAAATTAGGACATGGACTTGCAATCATGGCAGGCGTTGCACTTGGAGTAGTCGGTATTTTATATTTAGCTAACGGACTTGCTTATTCCCCATCACCAATTACATTCACGACAGATTTAATACTCTTTTTGATAGTAATTATTGGAATAGTTGTTGGGCTTTACATAAGATGGATCGTAGGGCCAATAAAAAAGCGTGCTAAACTAACAGGTCCAGAATCATTAATTGGACAAACAGGCATAGCTGTAACAGATCTGAAACCAGAAGGAGAAGTTAAAATTGAAGGAATAATATGGAGAGCTAAATCAATCTCAGGTGATATACTAAAGAATGAAACAGTAAAGGTCAAAGATATAAAAAACCTTACATTAATAGTTGAAAAAACCACAGAACTATCAGAAAAGTGATACAAAAACTACCTGATAGCCTCTGCATATCATGGTAAAGTTTAGTGTTATTTTATAAAATTTGACAATGCAGGTATTGAGAGACACGAATAAAACCACCTACCAAGTCTCTAGTTATTCGCCGATTGGTATCCTGAAGCCCTTCTTATCAGTGTTTCCCGATGTATACACTTTGTAAGCCTTCTTGCTCGGCTATCTTAGCTAGCTTCTTATCTCCTGTTAAAAACTTGCTACTCCCAACTGTCTTAGCAGATACTATTTGTAGAGCATCCGCTACATATATGTGATGCTTGAACACCAGTTGTATAGAGTTTTTTATCAGTGTTGGGGTTATCCCAACTACTCTTAGCTTCTGAAGTCTATTCAACGTCTTTATTTCTCTCAACATATTCCTCGTTAACTCTCTCGTATTAAGCCCTAAGATTTTACCATATTTATCGAACACTACAGCTACCTCAGCAATATTCCAGTATGAAAACGACGCTACCGCTAAACCTCTATACGCATCTCTAAATACCTCATCCACCACTTCACTACCATGTTCAACCACATACCTCTTAACTATAGCACTTGTATCAAGATAGTATATCTCTCCACTCATAGAGAAATACCTGCCCGCTCATCTCTTAACTCTCTAACTGCACTCGCTGCATCTAATCCTTGAGGCCTTGTAGAGATGATTTCCTGATGAAACACGGGCTCTAACTCACCCAACTCTAGATCTCCCGCTAATCTCGTAATCCAACTTTCTAACGCTAGAAACTCAAGGTACTCCTCAACTAAACCACTTAATGTCTTCCCCTCACTCAAGGCCCCTCTCTTAACCTCGTCGAGGAGATCTCTCCTCACACTCAACGTTAACTTCCTCTTAGACATCGTCTCACCATATACATACGTACGTACAGAAGTATATAAATATTTTCGCTCCTAAGTAAAATTTTTGTAGGTGTTCTTTAGATAACTCTTCAGGGCTACTCTTTCTTAGGATAATTGAATGTTAGTCCTCTTCACTCTCTTTCGCTCGCACGTCTAGCCGGTTTCAGTTCCACAACACTTTGGAGCATTCAGAATTAACTTTACCCCGTAAAGAGTGAGGCTTGTCATTTCTTTGTCAAAAAGTAGCGGGTCCGGCGGGATTTGAACCCGCGACCACCCGGTTAAGAGCCGGGCGCTCCACCTGGCTGAGCCACGGACCCTTATTCAATTGGATATACTTTAAACTTTCTTTTAAATTTTTTCAACAACCTAGTGTTGCAGGAATTTTTGTTGTCCATGCAAATTTAATTCCTTACTAAGTTAAATATTCTTAAATTAACTAATTAACTTTTGTTCATTATTGACACTCTCCACGATTAAAGTCGGGAGATTCTTGCTTCTAGGTTGTTCATCGGTCAGTTTTTCATCGCCCTTCTAGGCTCCCACCTCATCCCATCCCACCTCAGAAGCAAGGGCTGCGCCACCAGCCCGTTATCCCTCCAAGAGGGACTTGGGATTATAGCTCCATATCTCTCAGCTATGTTTAGGACATCTACCACGTCCGCATTCATAACCTTGTGACACCTTGGGCAGTAGAACAGACCCCTATGCTTTCGGCTTCCTTCACTTCCACAAAATGGGCATAGACTTGACGACCTATACTCACTCACCTCCACTACTTTTATCCCATAGTCCCCTGCCTTCTCTTTGAAACGCTCTATGATGCAGTCGAAACTCCAGAAGTTGTTTATCATAGCGTTCACTTTACTACCATGACTGTTGTCCCTTATACCCTTTAGTCTTCCGATAACTATTCTTGAAATCCCAAACTGGTGAGCACCTTCAACTATGGTTTTTACCATGGCGCTTACTGCGTGCCTAAACCTCCTCTGACAGATCCTGTATAGTCTCCTAAGCTTCCTCGATGATCTAACACTGTTAATTTTAGCTAGTCTACTCTGCTCTTTTGATATCCGCCTCATCCAGTACCACTAGTCTGACAAGAGTGCTCTCCCAAAGTATGCTATAGGCTGTTTCAATCCTTCGAACCATACTGTCGCCAAATTTACTACACCTAGGTCTATGTAGAGGGACTTATTGTCTTCTTTAGAAGGCTCCTCCACCTTAACCGTCATAAAGCCCCTCCATACCCCATCCACTTCATCATAGATTATCTCAAGTCTCCCCTGCTTACCATACCACTTTAGCTCACCCTGATATTCTAGTTTAAGCCCCCTTAGGATGTAGAGGTATTTGTCATCAATCCTATAACAATCATTCTTCACTATTATTCTGAGTTCTCTTTTACTATTCTTCTTCCAGTATCTTGGCATTGAAACCTTTAATATGTGTTTTGGGAGCTTTCCATTCCTTTCGAGTTCTTTAAGCCTTAAGAAGCTTTTCCATGCTTCGTTGTTCTTGTTTATTATTTGTTGGGCTGTTGCGGAGCCTATCAGAGGAGCATACTTCGCGTAGAGATGCTTAGGATACCACTCAAAACGCTTGTAGTGTATGTACGCTTGCCTCCTTTCAAAGTTCACCTCGTTCCAAAGCCTAGCACAGTTATCCGCGAGCTCCAATAGGGCGGGACAACCCTCAACTATGAATGTGTTCGTTCGCTCCATTTTAAACTCCCTTTTGTGCTTCGATGTATTTTTCAATGGCCTCTTTGGAGACGGAGCCTATCGTTGAGACGTAGTAGCTGTGTGTCCATAGGGACGGCAGCTTGAGCAGCTCGGGGAGCTCCTTTCTTAGGATGTTTGAGCTTCTTCCCTTGATTCTTCTTACAATCTTGTGTACGGGTATTGTTGGGTGGGCTGAGATGAGGAGGTGGACGTGGTCGGGGTTTATGGTAAGTTCGAGAACCTTAATCCCTAACTCGTCTGCAACCTGATGAATTATTTGCTCAAGCCTCTCTTTGATCTTTCCCACTAGGACTGGTTTACGCCTTTTTGGACACTAGACTAGGTGGTACTGGATTAGAAAGACCTTGTTCTTCGAATGTTGATAGATTTTCATGGGTCTATATAGTCTGTTGGTGTATTTACTTCTACGGTTAGAATCGTGGGCTTTCTTGTCGAGTTCTTTGTAATGTGCCTTGCTACATTATGACGGTATTAATGCTATGGTTTATTTGTTCTATAAGTTTTTTCTTTAGATATCATAAAATATAATAGTTGGTCTGTGGGCTATGAATAAATGTTGTTCTTCAAAGTAGAGGATGGAGATGTTTTAGAGGGATTGTATTTTTTGGATTAGTTGTTTTATGAGATTGCTCATTGTGAATTGTGTTGCTCTTTCTTTTGCGTTTTGTGAGAGCTTTTTCCATAGTTCTTTGTCTTCTACTAGCTTGATTATTGCATTTGCTGCTCCTTTTATATCGTTTGGGCCGTTGACGTGGATTCCATCTACATTATGTCTTACTACCCATGATTGTCCTCCTACTGCTGATGTTATTACTGGTATTCCTGCATACATGAATTCAAGTTGTGTGAGTCCTAATGCTTCCATTTTGCTTAGTATGATGTTTGCATAGCTGGATCGAATTAATGAAGCTTTTTCTATGTCGTTTATTTCTCCTATGTATTTTAGATTTTTTAATTCTTTTTGCGCTTTTATTATGATTTCTGCTTGGTCAGCTGGGTGTCCGGCTATGACGAAGAATATATCGTTTCTATGAGAAAGTAGTTCGGCGACTTTTATTATTGCTGCGGGATTTTTTCTGTTCTCTAATGTTCCTATAAAAGTTATTAAATGTGTATTTTTTGGTAATGAGAATTTTGTGTGTATGTCTATTTGTTGTGCTTTAAATGGTTCTTCGTCAATTCCTCCAGGGAATAGGAAGCATTTTTCTTGTTCTGCTCCCATTTGTACCATTTCTTCTATTTCTAGTGGTGTTGTACATAATAATAGGTCTGCTGCTTTAAAGATTAATGGGAATGCTGTTCTGTTCCATACTTCTCTGTACATTCTTTCTAATGGAGGATAATGTATTGGACTTGGTGGCTGGAAATGTGCCATGAATATGTACTTAATTTTTTTATTCCATAAACCTTCTTCTCTAAGCATTTCAGACCATATCTTAAATCTAGCTAATTCTTCAGGGCCATTCCAAAGGGTGCTGTGTGCTATGAAAGTGTCTATATCTAAGTCTTCTACAAGGTTTCTTAATATTGCTTGTGCGTCCCTGAACATAATTCTTCTAGGAGGCCATGTTGATGTTGATCCGTCTACTCTAATTATTGGTATGTTGAGATTATATTCATTCTCTTTTATTACATATCCTTTCTCACTTGTAATAATAGATTTATAGTATGGTACAAGTTTATTATCGTGGTAAGGACTTGTAATTAAATAAGCGTTAACACCTTGTTTTCTTAATTCTCTTGCCATTCTTAATGCTACTAATTCCTGTCCTTTTGTAAGACTTGTTTGATACATAACAACTCCGATGATCATTTATTACACCAGTTTAAAAACTGGTAATCTCTTTTCATCAAAAATCATATCAGATTCGATAAGTTTTGTGAACAAATTGGTTACATGATCAAATTTTACAAAAAACTTTGCTTTAAGTTTTTCTGGATCATTGTTTGAAATAACACCTATCGATATATCTGACACTTTAAATGCTGTATTATCAAGAGGACTATCCCCTAAATATAATATTGGTCCTTCTATTCCTAAAAATTTTTTTATGAATTTTATTGCTTTTCCTTTATCAGGTTCATCAGGTATTATATCGATAAATGGTTCGTTGTAATTTATTATATGAAGGTTCATGTTTTGTGCTAGTGTTTTTAATTGTGAGACTAGGTAGGGAGTATGTTTGCATTGTCTCCAATCTATACTTAAACCGATTATCATTTTATTCATAAGTCTCTTGGTCTCAATTTCTATGCATTGTAATTTTTCTTCTAGTTCTAAAATATATTTATAAAAATTTTTAACTGTATTAAACTTGTTAAGAATTGTTTTTCTAACAAATGGTTTAGAATCTATTATTATTTCAAACCCTCCAACGCATCCATATATACGTGAGAATGGTATTCGTTGCTTTAAGAACCAGTAATCTTTCATGCTTATTATTCCAAATATAGTCTCTTTAGATAGTTGCGCTAAAATATTAAATAGTTGTTCATTGGGTCTGGATTCATTTCTAGATACGTTTATGGGAGCGAGCGTACCATCATAATCCGCTAGTATTGCTTTAATCTTTAGATTCATTTTTACCAGCCTTTTCAATAATGTTTTTTAAACTTTCCAATATCCTATCTTTAAAGAATAGAGCAATCACAATACCTGCAGCGATACCGATAGCTATTGCAATTGCCCAAGCTACTGGTGTGATTATTATGTAGATAGCAGTAACATCAATGCCCATGTTTGATAGTGCCATTGCTATTACTATTAAATAAAGAAAAATTCTAATAACTTCTGAGGTGAAAATTATAATGGGATCCTCGCTAACTTGTCCCTTTTTAATTGAATCAGCAAACCAATCAATTAATATTATGCCAATTATTAATATTAAGAGCCCTTTTATAAATGAAGGTAAATAATTCATAACGGATACAGCACTGTTCTTTAATATTGGTATGTTAGGTATTGTTAATGCCATTAATAATGCCACTAAATATATTATCCACTTGATTAAACTTGCAACAAATGATCCTGCAGTATATCCAGATCGTAAAATAGCCCTTCCTAATGAGGTTTTTCTTAACATGCTGTCCCATCCAAATCTATCTACAATCCTATTTGTAAAGAAGGCTACTACTCTACCTATAATCCAACCACTAACTAGTATTATTATCATGATAAGTAGTTCTATTCCAATTACTTGTAATGACTGGAAAAACTCTTGTAAATTCATTATACTAGTAGTGGTTGCATTTGCAGCATTAATAAGTTGAATCATCACTTCTACCTCTACCTCTTTATAAATTGCTTAACTATTTAAAAATTTGTGATAAGGTAGGGATTTTTATAGAAGAATGGCAAACTTCGACCTTCAGGGCGGAGTAAAACTTAAATACTCAAACACACTATACTCTACAGTAGCACCCATAAAGGGGTGTAATCCTCAAGACCTCAGGAAACCCTCGCCCTTCAAGGCGGGGAAGAGGTCAGACATCTTAACAGTATCCTGATTCTTTTAATTTTTTATGAATTTTCATTAATCTTTTTAAAGCCTCAGATTTTAAATCGGCGTGGTCTTGTCCTTTTGCATTCATTACAATCTTTACGAAATAATAATCCTTATCGCTTTGTTCGTTTACTCTTATACTTAAAACAGGCATATCCTTAAGAGCTTCTTTGATTTGTGGTAAAACTATTTCAGGATCACATTTTATTGGAAATTCATACCTAACATTAAAAATGTAATCTTGTTCTTTCTCATACTCTACAACTTCAGAATCAGTAGCTAAAATAGTATTTGGAATTTTTATTGTTTGTTCTTCCTCTGTCAGTATTTTAGTGTAAAAAAGCCCTATTTCGAGTACGGTACCTATATATCCTGCATAAATTGAGTCAGGTGAAAAATATTTGTAGCCAGGTAAAAAAGCCCATTGAAAGGGGATATGCCATGTTAATATTCGCACTTGAGTGCCAGGTTTAATCATTCCTGTTATGAGCATAAGGAGACCGGAGAAAAAGTTGCTAAGAACAGGTTGAGCTGCTAAACCTATTATTAAACCACTAAATGTTGCACCAGCAAGTAAGACTTCCGGTATTGATCCTATATAGGAGATTGATGCAGATATTGAAATAATATAACCAATTATCAGTATGATATTTCCTACGATTAAAGATTGTTCTTTAAGTTTCGTTTTAAGTATTTCAACACTTAATGAAGATAGTTGACGTGTTATTATAATACCACCTATTAAAATGATTAATGCATAAGCATATTTAATATATTCGAAGTATTTAGGTTCTATTAATGATAATTCTTTTAATAGTGTAATGAATACTATTATAACTATTATTATACTCAATGTGGCAATGATCTTCATACCTTTCATTCTTTTCACCATGAATTTTATGTTTTAGATAATAATAAATTTTATGAAAATAGTCCATTTAATTTTACTACTTAAAGTAGTGATAACTATTGATCAAAATTATTTTCTAACTTTTATGTTAAAAAATACTAATAAAAAATCCTTTTTCAATTTCTGTTCGAAAAACCTGTTTAAGTTCAGATCTTATGAATTATTTTAGAGCAGGGAAGGAGCCGAAGTTATATTGACTATTCTTCGCCTTAAAGTTGAGGTTTTTAGCTCTTTGTGATTAAAATATTTTATAGAATAACTTTAACTTATGTATTTTTACATTGTTCATAAGTTTTTAAGAAATTTATTGTTTTTTAAGTTGTTCTACTATTTCTTTTGCTCTATCGAAGCGTACTTTTCCTTCTTTTACCATTATTTCGACGACTTTATCTACTATATCAGATGTCGCACCTGCCATTATTGCTATATTTCTTGCGTGTAATTTCATGTGCCCTCTTTGAATACCTTCTGTTACTAATGCTTTAAGTGCTGCTAAATTTTGTATAAGTCCTACCGCGGCCATAACTTCACCAAGTTCTGTGGCCGTTTTTACGCCAAGTATTTTTAGTGCTATTCTTGCAATAGGATGAGTTTTTACAGCTCCTCCTACTAATCCAACAGCCATTGGCATTTCTAATGTTCCTACTAAATCTCCATCTTCATTTTTTTCCCACGTTGTTAATGATGTGTAATGTCCATGACGTGCGGCGTATGCATGTGCGCCTGCCTCTAATGCTCTATGATCTTGTGCTGTGGCTAATGCGACTGCTATTATTCCATTCATTATTCCTTTGTTATGGGTTGCTGCTCTGTATGGGTCTGCGGCTGCAAATGCCCATGCTTCAACTATTCCATCTACAACATCTTCTCCACCGATTTCGTTTTTATCGATGACAGTTCTAGCGCGAACTAATCTTTTATCGGCTAAGTTTGTTATGATTCTCAGATAAACCTTTCCACCTGCTAAATCTTCTATATATGGTGCAACGACTTCTGCCATAGTATTTACTGCATTAGCCCCCATTGCATCTCTCACATCAACTATTAGATGTGTGATTATCATGGGCCCTTTTATAGTATCTATTACGCGTACTTCGATATCTTTTGCTCCGCCTCCCAAATTTACCAAGGTTGGATCCTGCTCGTTAGCGATTCTTATTAGATCATTTTTATGTTCAAGTATTTTCATTTTTGCCCCCCATGGATCTTTTACATGTGTTAGTTGAATTTGACTCATCATTATGGGACCAGTGCTTGATGTGAATATTCCACCTTTAGCTCTAGCCCACTTTGCAGCATTGCTTGCAGCTGCGACTACTGATGGTTCTTCTATTACCATCGGTATTAGATAATCGCGCCCGTTTATTAAGAAGTTTACTGCAACTGAGAAAGGATATGCCATAGTACCTATTACATTTTCTATCATTCTATCGGCTATTGATAAATCTAAATTTCCTACTTTTCTCAATAATTCAATCTCATCTTGTGTAAGTCCAGCAAAATCAGCGACAATTTTTAATCGTTCATCTATTGATAATTTATAAAATCCGGGTATTCGTGATGTTTTACTCATATTTTGTCACCAACTATTCTTTCTGTTTAGATTCTTATATATTTGTGTAAACAAAAATTAGCTTGTTCGTTTCGAATGAATTTGTATACGCTTAGGTATTATTTTAATGTTCTTTATAATATAATGTAGTTAGTTCTGAAGTATGATTATATTTCTGGTACTGGACTTTCTGCTCCGCATGCAAGACATTTCATGTATATGATTTTCTTTTGCTTAATTAATACTGTATCTGGTTTACCACATACTGGACATATTACATAACGTTTATAATATAAATTAATTACCGTGTTTATCTGCTCATTCTCAAATCTCCCAGTAAGTATTAGTCTCTCATTATCTATGTTTCCTCCGGCTCCTAATTCTTTATAGAGGAATTTGGCTAATTCTTCTGGCTTTCTGTTTAATTTCTCTGCAACATACTTAAAGTTTGTTATAATGGTTTTTGCTCCTTCATTGTACGAGGTAATTTTTGGTATTTCATATCTTGTGTATTTTTCTGGCTTAACACTTACACTACTGTATACTCGATCTAGCATTTCATCATAATTATTTATGCTTAATTTTGACATAGTATACCATGTACTAAATTTTATTCATGGATATATCTTTTTGCTATGTATTATGAAAAATACTATCCTTATTCTTAGTCTGACCTCTTCCCAGCCCTAAAGGGCGAAGTTTGTCCTTCTTTTATCATATTTATTAAATTCTGCTCAACAGTATATGTGATTTTTAATGGTTTGCTAAAGAAAGGTATTTATTATGGTCTATATTTTTATTCATGAGTGTTTATGGTTAATGCTATGATCATTTCGTTTGAAGATAATGGTGTATTAGTGGTCCCATTAGAGACCATTGATGTTAAATCATTGGTTGGTAAGAGAGTTCGTTATCAGGATTATAAGAATCAAGTTTGGTGGGGTGTTATAAAGAATGTTGTTAATGATGAGTATTTGTTAGTAGAATTTGATGGTAACCCTGAGGGTTTAGGCATTGGATTGGATTTAGAAATCGTTATGGATTGATTGAATGAAAGTATTAATATTCGTGTTTTTATTAATACATGAAATGGGCTTTAGGATACTTGATCATATTGCTGATGTAATGATTGAGTCATGGGGTAATACTCTAGAAGAGGCGTTCGAAGAATCAGCTAAAGCCATGTTTGATCAAATGGTTTACTTAGAAAAAGTTGATCAACTTATAGAGTATTCTATAGAGGTTACAGGTTATGATCTTGAAGAACTTTTGTACAATTGGCTTGAACAATTAATAGTAACTGTTGATGTGGAATTTTTAGTTTTTTCTAAATTTAAGGTAACAATCACTGGTCATGAAGGGAATTATAAGCTAAATGCAATGTGCTGGGGTGAAAAGTACAAAAGAGAAAAACATGGATCAAAGGTTGTTGTGAAAGCTGTCACGTATCATGAAATGAAAATAGAGAAACATAATGGATTATGGATAATTAGGTATATTCTTGATATCTAATTTTAAGGTTAACTATAAGTGACTGGTCTCTATTTTCAAAATAGTTATTTATGTCGAGAACGAATATTCTTGAGGTTTAGTTCTAACAAGGTTATTGTTATAACAGAACACCAACTTTACAACTAGAAAGCCTCGCCTTTTTAAGGCGGGGATACAGAGCAATAGGTTTATAAGCCTGCATTCTCTAGTGTATTCTAAAGGTGGCCTAGGTGGGCGAATCTCTAGAGTGGATGAGGCTTAGGAGCACTAGGCATGTTAGGTATTGGTGTGCGTATCATTTCGTCTGGATTCCAAAGTATCGTAAAGATATTTTTGTTGGTGATGTTGCAGAGTACACTAAAGAGGTCTTAAAGAAAATCGTTGAAGAGCTGAGTTGCGAACCCATCTCTGTTGAGGTTATGCCTGATCATGTTCACGTGTTTGTCCTATGCCCACCTAGACTATCCCCAGCCTATGTCACAAACTACTTGAAGGGTAAGAGCGCTAGAAGGATACTACAGAGATTCCCAGAGTTGAAGGGCAAGGCTAGATACGGTAAGTTATGGAGTAGAAGCTACTTCGTGGCTACCGTGGGTAACGTGACCGTCGATATCG
>JBMFIF010000047.1:0-12542 GCA_049976445.1 Thermoprotei archaeon
CCGTAATCCCAATACTACTAAGACTCATAGGAGCAATCTAAACAATAATTGAATTGTGTTAGAATAAACACCACCACGGAGATTACCCACTTAGCATGTAGGAGTGATGTCGTGTTAATGGCTTATCTGTACAGTCTCTAAGTGATGATTAATCGAGTTTATATATTTGTTTTTTAAAATGTTTAGTGGTGTATGTGATGGGTGGTGGCATTCATAGGAGCGTATCGCCTTCACTTATAACCCAGACCTAAAAATTGATAATACTCCTTTTAGTAGCCTAGTTCTAAAACTTAGATTCATTCTGGAGGTGCTTAACATTGGCTAAGTTACGTTTTGCAATACCAAAAGGATCATTAGAGAAAGCTACATACGATTTTCTCGAAAAAGCAATGATCAAAATATATGGGCGTGAACGTAGTTATCGGCCTACAACTAGTGACCCAGACTTACAATTAAAGATTTTAAGACCGCAGGAAATACCGATCTATGTCTCAGAGGGTCTTTATGATGTAGGCATAACAGGTTTAGATTGGGTAGAAGAAACGGGTTCTGATGTAAAAATATTATTAGATTTAGAGTACGGTGCTGTAAACTTAGTTGTCGCAGTACCAAAAACCCTTGCTGTAAATTCTTTTGAGGAGTTATTAATGCAACAGTATTCTTCAGGTAAAATTCTTAGGATATCTACTGAATATCCATCCTTAGTTTCTCGATACATTATGTCACTCCAAAAGTATAAAGAGCTTTACGGTGAGAGTAGCCCAGTTATCATCACACCATGGTGGAAGATTGGTAAAAATAATTGGGTACATGTGTATCTATCTTTTGGTGCAACTGAAGCTAAGCCTCCGGATGAAGCTGATGCGATTGTTGATGTGTCAGAAACTGGAACAACACTAGAACAAAATGGTCTTAAACCTATTGATGTTGTAATGCGTTCGACGGCTATATTGATAGCAAACAAATCTTCATTAAATGATACTGTCAAAAGAGAGAAAATCTATGATATAGTAGCACAATTTAGAGGTGTTATAGAAAGTGGAAAAAAATTCCATATATTTGTGAATGTAAAAGAAGAAAATCTTAATGAACTTTTAAAAATCCTCCCTGCATTAAAGGGCCCAACGGTAAGTCCTCTCTCAAAACCTGGCTGGTACGCAATAAATACTGTAATTAACAGATCAGATTATATAAAACTATTACCTAAATTAAGAAAATTAGCTCAAGGATTAGTAGTTCATGAACCACAGCTGATCATGCCGCTTGAAGATATTGCAAAAGAGGAGGATGAGTAGAATGCGAATTTTTAGTTTGAAAAAGGATAATATTCTACAAACATTAAAATCTATCAGATCATTGAATAACATAAGCAGTAGTGTGATAGAAACTGTCAATAAGATAATCGAAGATGTAAAGACGAATGGTGACAAAGCGCTTGTTAAATATACGGAAGAATTTGATGGAATAAGACTTAACCCTGATGAAATAAGGATTACATCTGAAGAAATTAATAATGCATATAATTATGTGAATGATAATGAATTATTAGCAGTAAAGACATTAATCGAGAACATCAAAAAAATTGAAAGTGAAACTATAGAACGTTTGGACTGGAACATTGCGCTTGATAATATAACAATTTACCAAATTGTTAAACCATTGGAAAGTGTCGGATGTTATGTACCAGGAGGTAAAGCAGCGTATTCGAGTACCTTAATAATGACGACTACCCCTGCTATTGTTGCTAAGGTGCCTAGGATAGTAGTTACTTCACCTCCTAGCAAGATTACACCTCTTTTCCTCGTGATCGCCAACATGATCGGTGTATCAGAAATTTATAGGATAGGTGGTGCTCAGGCCATTGCAGCGTTAGCTTATGGCACAGAAAGTATAAAACCAGTCGATAAAATCATAGGACCTGGAAACATATATGTAACTATCGCTAAGTTGCTTGTTTCTAAAGATGTAATGATTGATATGCTAGCAGGTCCTACAGAATTATTAATAATAGCTGATGAGAATGCTGATGCTACCGAAATCGCTCTAGACCTCATAGCACAGGCTGAACATGGAGCAGACTCGCTATGTGGTTTAGTTACCATGTCAACGGAATTAGCTAAAAAAGTTATGAAAGAACTATCAAGAATAGTAAATTCTATAGATAGAAAAGAGATTGTAAATAAGGCTATTGAGGAGAAAGGTTTTATAGTTATTGTTGATGATTTGACTGTATTGCAAGAGTTTGTTAATAAACTTGCTCCTGAGCATTTAGAGATACTGGCAAAAGATGCTTATAAAATAATTGAGGGAATTAATAACGCTGGAGTAATAATTGTTGGAACATCAAGTGTGATAACTGATTATTATGCAGGTGTGAACCATGTATTACCAACAAACGGTTATGCAAAATTACGTAGTGGCCTTACAGTCCTCGATTATATCAAACTTTTAAGGATTGTTTCAGTTCAAAATAATTTATCACCTAAAATTGTGAACGTAGTCAGAACATTGGCACAAGTTGAAGGATTATCAAATCACTTTAAATCTATTGAATATAGAGCATTGGAAAAATCAGGGTGAGTTACATGAGTTTTAATTTCTTTATTCTCAAAGGTGGATTTTCTTATGGTGGTTAGTATGAATAATATGATTATAACTAATATATTAAAACAGTTAGATAATGTTGAAGGTTATGAAAAGCCTAAATATTATAAAGATTCAATAATCTGTTTAGATAAAAATGAAAACTTCTTTATTGATAAAAAATTTCTCATAAAATTAGCGATTGAGTCATTAAACGAAATTGATCTACGCTTATATCCTGAAGGGGAATACGAAGAATTAATAAATGCGCTATCAAAGTTTTTTAATATGGATAATGAGTGGTTTATGATAGGATTCGGTAGTGATCAACTTATTGATATTCTCACAGAAATTTTTGCACAAAATAATATGGTAGTCTCAATAGCTCCCACATTTTCTTGGTATCGTTTAAGAACACTCTTCCATGGAGGAACTTATATCGATGTACCGCTTAATAATGATTTCTCTTTAAATCTAAACAAACTATTAGAGAAATCTAGAAATGCGTCTTTAACATTCATTTGTTCTCCAAATAATCCTACTGGAAATCAGTTTTCTATCGATGATATAAAAAGTATTGTAGAGGAAGCAAAAGGTTTAGTTGTCATTGATGAGGCATATGTAGATTTTGCTGATTTTTCAGTATACAACCTTGTTAAGAAGTATGAAAACCTTATTGTGTTAAGAACTTTTTCAAAAGCTTATGGTTTAGCTGGATTAAGATTAGGCTATATGATAGCACAACCTGAAATTATCAAACCACTATTTAAAACAGCACAATATCCATATCCAATTACTAATTTCTCTGCAAAAATCGCCACAAAACTCATACAAAATATAGATGTTGTTAAGACTGCAATTAGCAAATTAAAAAATGAAAGAGAAAAACTATATAATGAATTACTTAAACTCAATATTAAAGTATACAGGTCTAATACTAATTTCCTACTTTTTCGTTCACCAATAAATCCAGAAATATTTGAAGACAAACTAATAAAAAATGGGATAAAGATAAAACGTATCAAAGATGTATTAGGGCAAAACGATTTCTTTAGAGTGACAGTTGGGTTAAGTGAGATGAATGCAAAATTCCTTGAGGTGATAAAAAATGTTATACAATAACTATTATTCATTATCGTTAAATGGTGATACAGTTTACATAAATAAATACAAAATCAACAAACTAAAATCGATAGAAAATATAATTTTTGACTGTGATGGTGTACTTATCGATATAAGAAACTCATACGATCTATCAATAAAAGAAACGTTAAGATATTTATTCAAGTCAATCACTAATGAAGAAATAATTAGTAGCAAGGAAATTTATGAACTAAGACTTACTGGGCTTTTCAATAACGATTGGGATTTAGTGCACATAATAGCTCTTGGTATCTTTTCGTACTTACCTAAAAGTATTGCTGAAACAGTAATTAAAGACTTAAAAGGAGAGAATGTCCAATACTTAAATGGATCAGCATACGTCAACAGTTTTCGAATTAACTTCTCAAAATTCGTCAATTTTATTAATGAGAATTCGTTCGACAGAATAAAAGAATACGCAATAAAATTATGCAGACATAATAATACTTTAGATGAACTAAACGAATTTATTGGATTATTAGGTGATCCCATGAATACTGCTAATAGTATGATTGTGAAACTCTTTGATAGTATCTACTATGGTGAGAATCTTTATAGACAAATTTATAATTCTACACCACCGCTTAACAGAAATGGATTGATCGAAAATGAAATACTTCTTGTGAATGAGGATGATTTAAAAATATTACAACCATTAATTAAAGGCAGAAGATTTCTTTTATTAACTGGACGTTCGAGAGTGGGAACTGAGTACATTTTGGCTTCTTTATCAAAATACTTTGACTTTGATTCTTCAATATTTATAGAGGATTTGATAAGGACTAATAAAGATCTTGCTGTTATAATGAAAAAACCTTCACCTGAACCGCTTATAAAAATGAGCGGAGAGCTAACTACGCTGTATGTTGGTGATTCTACGGAGGACATATTAATTGCTAAACATGCAAGGCAAAAAGGATCAAAAATATTTTTTGCAGGTGTTACAGGTGCTAAAGAGGATATTAAAGCATATGAAGAACTTTTTATGAGGTCAGATTCTGATCTGATCGTTAAATCTGTTAAAGCTTTAGCTCAAACTCTTTTCTTAATTAAAAATAGTGGTGGTTTTTATGAGGGTCGGGTTAAGTGAACGAATAACTAATGAAACACAGGTTAAGGTAAAAGTAAACATAGATGGTACGGGCAGATGTTATGTAAATACTGGTATAAAATTTCTTGACCATATGATAAAAAGCTTAGCAATACATGGAATTATTGATATTGAGATTAATTCTCAAGGAGACCTAGTTCATCACATAGTAGAGGATGTAGCACTAACATTAGGAGATGCTTTGAAAAAAGCATTAAATGATAGAGCAGGCATTAAAAGATTTGGTTTTGCAATAGTACCAATGGATGATGCTCTAGCACTTGTTAGTGTAGACCTTGTACAACGTCCTTATTCAGATATTGATATTAAGCTCGTAAATGAAAGAATCGAGGATATAGCATCTGAAGATATCATCCACTTTTTTAGATCACTTGCAGATTCGTTACAAGCAACAATACATGTTTCAGTAATGAAAGGTACAAATGATCATCATAAAGTTGAAGCATCATTTAAAGCATTAGCGGTAGCATTACGAGATGCATGGTCAGTAGATCCAAGAAGACAAGGAATGCCCAGTTCTAAAGGAGTGATGTAGATGAAATTTGCAATAATAGATTATGGAGCAAGTAACATGTTTAGTTTAATGGCTGCACTTAAAAGAATCGGTGTTAACATAAATATAATAGTTAAAGAACGAGATTTAGATGAATATTCCGCAATAATACTACCTGGTGTTGGAAATTTCTCAGTAGCAAGTAACGTAATCTTGAAATTTAAAAATAGCATTATAAAATCAATTATGAACGGAACACCATTGTTTGGTATATGCCTGGGATTACAATTATTTTTTGAAACAAGCGAAGAAGGTGAAGGTGAAGGACTATCACTTATTAAAGGTAAAGTCATAAAATTCCCCAATAATATAAAAATTCCTCACATGGGTTGGAATCTAGTAATACCCCAAAACAGAAGCAAACTGCTAAGTAATATTGATGGAAAAATTTGGGTATACTTTGCTCATTCATATTTTCCACAACCAGAGGACAAATCAGTAATAAAGGGCATAACAATTTATGGTATTCAGTTTCCATCAGTTATAGAGGATAATAACGTATTTGGTACACAATTTCATCCTGAAAAATCTGGTACTACAGGACAAGTGATACTAGAAAACTTTGTAAACATAGTTAAGAGGTGAAACATTTTGGAGTTATGGGTATCACTAGATTTAATGAAAGGTAATGTGGTAAGATTAGTGCGTGGAGACCCATCTAACGTTATAGTGTACAGCAATAAGCCATTAGAAACGGCTCTTCAATGGCAAAGTATGGGAATTGATGGATTACACATAGTAGACTTGGATGCTGCATTAGGGTTAGGAAATAATTTAAATATAATAATCCAGATTGCTAAAAATGTTAACATTCCTATTCAGGTTGGGGGTGGTTTACGTAATATACGGGATGTTGATAACATGTTAAAAATTGCTAACAGAATTGTAATTGGGACAGGCCTTTTCATAGGTCAAATAAATAGTTCTGAACTGCTACAGTATGGAGCTGAACGTATAGTAATAGCATTAGATCATAAAAATGGAAAAATAGTTATTAATGGTTGGAAAAAAGAACTACAACTAGAATTAACCAGTATGCTTAAAGATTTATGGTATCAGGGTTTCAGGCTCTTTCTCTCAACTAACACAACAAAAGATGGAACATTGAGTGGATTCGATAGTAGTATTATTAAAAAACTTGAAAAAGTATACTTAGAAGGAATCTACGTTGCTGGAGGCATATCATCAATAAATGATCTGATAGAGTTAAAAAATCTGGGGGTCAGGGGTGTGATACTTGGCCGTGCACTTTATGATGGTATAATAAAAATTAATGATATATTTAAGGTGATCTCATAATGGCCGTCGCAAAGAGAATAATACCATGTCTTGATGTAGATAATGGAAGAGTAGTAAAAGGCCGTAGATTTGGTGATCTAAGAGATGTAGGCGACCCTGTAGAGATGGCTTTAAAGTACAGAAACGATGGAGCTGATGAATTAGTATTTCTTGACATAACAGCAACTATAGAAAAGAGAAGAACTCTTATAGAAATCGTTAAAAAAGTTGCAGAAGTATTAGACATACCATTCACAGTAGGAGGAGGTATAAGGAATATCGATGATGCTCACGCTATACTTAGAAATGGAGCTGATAAAATATCTATCAATACTATTGCAGTAGAGAATCCATACATAATAACAGAATTGGCAGAGAAGTATGGAAGCCAGTGTGTGGTTGTTGCTATAGATGCAAAGCGTTCTAATAAGACCACTTCAGGTTTTGAAGTGTATACTCATAGTGGAAAGAAAGCACAAGGAATAGATGCAATAAAATGGGCTATAAAAGTAGAAGAATTAGGTGCTGGTGAAATACTGCTCACTTCTATAGATAGGGATGGTACAAAATTAGGGTACGACTTAGAATTGATATCATCAGTAACCTCACATGTTAACATACCAGTCATCGCTAGTGGTGGTGTTGGCTCGTTAGAACATATATATCAAGCGTTAACAAAAGCCAATGCTGACGCAGCTTTAGCAGCATCAATATTCCATTATGGTGAATACTCGATAAAAGATGTGAAAGAGTTCTTAATAAAAAAAGGTGTTAACGTGAGGTATCCATGGTGATATAAATGTCAATAAAGGAAAAAATTACTATAGACGATTTAGATTTTGAAAAGGGTGGAGGATTATTACCAGTAGTTGTCCAAGATTTTATTACTCGTAAAATACTTATGGTTGCTTATGTTAATAAAGAAGCGTTACGTAAAACTCTAGAAACTGGTTTTGCGCATTATTGGAGTCGTTCTAGAGGCATACTATGGCTTAAAGGCGAAACATCAGGACACTATCAAAAAGTTGTAAGAATAGAAGTTGATTGCGACGAGGATGCACTAATTTACCTAGTAGAGCCTCTAGGCCCAACATGTCATACAGGTAATTTTTCATGCTTTTTCAGAGAATTAGATGGGATTGATGTAATTAAGAAAAAATATGATAAAGAAATAATTGCCAAAATAATTTCATATTTTGAAAATGCAAAAATTGTTAGAAAACGATGGATCAAAGATAATTCTAAAGATATTTATGAATTTATTGTAAACCCTATTACAGAAAACATACCACCACCAGATCCAAACGTTATTGCATGGATAGCGGATAAAATAAACAGTATAACATCTAATAATATAGATAAAGTTGTTGTACCTGAAGCACTAGGACTGCCAATTGGTTCACTAATAGCTCAGATGAAAAGAAAACCACTAGCGATAATAAGAAAACGCTTCTTTTCATCAAAAAACCTCCTTGATAAAGTTAAATATTCGTCAGGCTATGAGAAGGGAACATATTATATTTATGGTGTAGGTGAAGGTGACAAAGTATTAATCATCGATGATACCATCTCCACAGGTGGAACACTCTTGGCAATAATAGAAACCTTACTGAAACACAGTGTAAAGATCATAGATGTTGCATGTATAATGGAAAAAGCAATGTATAACGGAAAAGAAATAATAGAAAAACATTTCAAAATACCAATAAAAACATTAATAAAAATCCATAAAGAAAACAACACAATAATAGCAGAAATTAAATAATTTACTTAATATTTAAAAATGCAACTATTATGAGAACTACAAGACCGATAAACAATGGAATATGAGACATAGCCAAAGGATGTATTCTTCCTAAAGAATCCACTACAGACTCAGATACTCTTCCGGCATTAAACGATGCTATAATTATCGTCATTAAAGCAACAACTCTTCTCTTTTCATCCTTCATTAACACTAAGAATAGAGCAAAATAAATTATCACATAAAGAAGATTTTCAATCAAAATAAAATTTGACGGAATAGTATTTGTGATAATAAAGAATAAATCTACTATCATATAAACTAGTGATGCCAATACTAGTAAGACTTTAAACACTATAGTCAAATATGACATGATGCTATAGATTTCACTTAAACTTAAAAATTTATCGGCTAAAGTATGGAGGTTGTCCCGATAAGCCATTAACACAACATCACCATTACATACTAAGTGGACAGTCTCAAAGTATGCAGTCACTTACATAAATGAAAACCTCGTTTTTAAGGTCAAGAGAGCGATCATATTTATCTAATACTTATAATATAAGAATATAACATTTTGATTCTTGGATAATAACAATAATATACGATAATTTCACAGAGATTAAAAAAGGAGTTATTAAAAACTTAAAATATTTTATTATGAATCTTTAAGAAATTTATCCTTCAGGATAAGAAGATGACTAAAATAAAGGTTAAATTCTTGTAACAGTATTAATTAATGATAAATATGGATAAAATTAAATTTCCTAGTGAGGAATGGATCAAAGCATATAAAGAAGAACTAAACAAAAACACAGCTTATGAAGAAGCTGCGAAAGATTGGGAGGGAGATTTCTTATTCATTGTAACACCTAGTGAAGGATTAGATAAAGAATATGTGTTTTATGTAGATCTATGGCATGGAAAATGTCGAGATGCATACATGGTCCCTGATAGAACTTCGAAAACCACCGCATTCATTTTTGAAGGCCCCTATAGTAATTGGAAAAAACTAATAGCTGGACAAATTGACCCAATCCAAGGTCTCCTCACGGGCAAGTTTAAACTGAAAGGTAACATGGCTAAAGTTCTACGTTACACTAAAGCAGCATCAGAACTAGTAAAAACTGCCGCTAAAGTACCTACAGAGTTTATCTAGAAGTCTATTTTAAGTCCTTCATAAGCGTATTCAAATATTTTTTTACACTCTTTTTCTTCTACTGGTCTTGGGTTTGCAATTATTCCTGTCGATTCCATAGTCCTAGAAACTAATAAATCAAGTTTTTCAAAGTATTCATCTTCAGAAACGTTTAACTGTTTTACTGAAGTAGGTTGTTCGAGCTCTTTTAAGAGCTCTGTCACAGCTTGGTCTAGATTTTTGTTTATCCCTGCTCTTTCGGCAAGCTTTCTGTATCTCTCTAACGCATATTTCCAGTTGTATTGAATACTGTATGGTAAGAATAAACCTACTGACCTACCATGAGGTATGCGAAAAACAGCACCAAAAGCATGAGCTAGCGCATGAGCTATTCCTATTTGAGAATTGCTAAAAGCCATACCCGCCATATCAGCAGCATAGTGCATCTTCTCCCTAGCCTCAACATCATTACCATTCTCGTAAGCCCTAGGCAAATACTTAAAAATTAACTCTATAGCTTTTTCAGCCAAAGCATCAGAATAATCATTCCTCCAAGTAGAAACGTAGGCCTCAATTGAGTGCGCAAGGGCATCTATACCCGTATCTGCTGTAAGTCTTGGAGGCATTGAAAGTGTAAGTTTTGGATCTAGTATAACTAGGTCCGGTAAGACTTCTCTAGAGGCTAGCTCCATCTTTCTCATGTTTTCTTTATCAGTTATCACGATAGCCCACGTAGATTCAGAACCGGTACCACTAGTTGTTGGTATGCACACAAATTTTGCTTTCTTTCTCAATCCTAAGGGTTCAAGTGGATTGATCTCCTCGATTTTCTTGTCAGGCCTTTCATAGAGTGTCCACACAGCTTTCGCAGTATCCATCGATGAACCGCCACCGATAGCTATGAACCAATCAGGCTTAAATTCATTCGCTATCTCAAGAGCTCTATGAACAACTTCTGTTGATGGTTCCGGTTCAACATCATCAAAACATATCACATCAAAACCATGTTCCTTCAATTTATTCTCAATAAGCTTAACATAACCTAAGGTTACTATAATTTTATCAGTTATAATCAATACTCGCTTTCCGCTTAATTCATTGAGCGCATCTAGTGCATCCTCACCAAAAGCAATCTTTGAAGGTACGACAAACCACCACATAAACTAATAACCTAGTTAAAGCTATATAAAATTAAAAGATGTGATGTTCTAAAGTTATGATAAACTTGCACTATGAAAAACGAATAATTTGCCCTTTTTAGGAAAGAAGGTCAGATTTTTGTTAGATATTCCATTGGCACTATGTTACCAATGTTAAGTATGTGTTTAGGGTCGAGTGTATGCTTGAGTTTTGCGATTTGTATAAGTCCTTCATGACCATACATAAGTTCAAGAAATGGTCTTTTTTGATTATTTTTTAAGTAATACTTCTTACCGACACCATGTTCAGCACTTATTGTACCCTTTAATTCTATGGCTTTTCTTAAGAGTGTTGTAACCAATTTCATTGCAGTCTTAAGTTCATCCTCATTCGATGGGAGAAAATTAAAGTGTAGATGATTATTACCTATATGTCCAAAAATAACATACTTAATTTTACTCTCTTTTCCAATTTTATAATACCAGTGAATCATTTCATTAAAATATTCATCAGGAACAGCAATATCAGTAGCTACTTTGTGAACACTCCTTAATCTCACAAACTCATTTATACTTTCAGGCAACGCATGCCTAATTTCTTTAGCATCCCTAGTATCCATCATAAGAGCTTCTAACACATTATGTTTATTCAGAATTTCAGCAAGTTTATTAAGAGTATTGTCAGTATCTTCTGTTGCATCGATAAGAATATCTATTATGGCATTTGAATTACTTGGAATATTACTGGAGTACTTTTCTCGAATAAACTCTACCGAATTCTTATCAAAGAATTCAATAGCGAGGATCTTAAGCTCTTTTTTTCTTGCAACGTTTTTAAGTGTACGTGAAAGCCTTATAGCTTCGCTTTCATCTGAAAAATGAATAAAGAATGTATATACAAACTTTGGTTTTTGAATTAGCCTAACTTCAACCTCACTTATTACACCTAAAATTCCTTCAGAACCTATGAAAAGATCGATAAGATCCATACCAGGTTTTGCATATAAACCAGCAGCATTCTTTTCAACGTTAGGCATTATATAATGAGGAATCTCAATCTCAATATTCTCACCTCCAGTAATTATAATAAACTTATAATTATCCGCAAAGATTCTGCCTCTTCTAATATCGAGGACTTCTCCATTAGTAAGTACTATACGAAGCCTTCGCACAAAGTTTCTCGTTGATCCGTAATAGAAGGTCATTGAGCCTGAAGCATTCGTAGCTACTGTACCACCAAGAAATGCACTTAATTCAGTAGGATCGGGAGGATAAAAAAGATCTCTATTCTCAACCATCCTTTTAAAAATCATTAGAGGAATGCCTGGAGGTGCTCTAGCATAGAATCCATTCTCATCTTTTCCGACAGCTATTGAATATTTTATTCCTGATTCAAAGTATTCGATTAGTTCTTCATTTTCATTCTTTGTCTCGACTTCTGTCAATTCTTCTGTTGAAAGCACTATACCATCTAGTGGTACTCTTGAACCAGTTATACCAGTTCCTCCACCAGAAACCGTTATTAAAATGTTCTCTTCATTAGCTCTTCTTAACACTTCAGAGATTTGGGCTTCGCATTTTGGAAAAATAACTTTTTGAGCTCTTCCAATAACAATCCTTGACTCATCAGCAAGATAATTATAAATTACATTAGGATCAACACTTTCCCTCATTCCTTTTTCACAAAATGATGATACTCTAGGATTTTCTGCAACGATGATATTCATTAAAACTCATCATGAATACACCTAACTATTATATAAACAATTGCGTTTAATTGCTTTGTTGCATAATTCTCACATGTGAGGATCTGTGCATAAGAGACTTACCCCTACCACTACACGCTCCCTAAG
>JBMFIF010000048.1:0-12080 GCA_049976445.1 Thermoprotei archaeon
GGGCAGTGGATGCCGTTTTGCCACCTGATGGTTCTAAAAAGTTTTGAGCATGCTTCCTCGCTTGACAGGAGTGTTAGTATTTTCATAGGAAAGTATAGGAGGTACAGCCACAAAAATCTTACTTAAGAGCGTATTTATTTTATTAATAAAGTATATATAGTTTATCTTTGATGCAACATTAACATTCTTGATGCCGTAATATTTTTGATGAAGTTCACTCTAAACTAATAATTTATCACATACTAAAAGATAACTCATCATTTATTTTATTATAGCGACACAAAGAAGTTTCTTGATACTGAATCTTTGAGAAGATATCTAATGATTACTGTTCAATATTAGAGGATATAAAAGCTATTATTGCTTTGTTGCATAATTTTGATGTGTTTTGATGTGCTTTTTGTGTTGAGAATTCTTGTGGGTTAATGGTTTAATGGCACGCTTCCACAATTTTAATGAACACTTTTGACTAACATGCATTAAAATACATTAGCAAGCATCATGAGATTGGAGGAAACGTGTGAAACGTTCCACAAAACCGCGCACAAATTATGCAACAAAGCAAGCATAAGGATAAAATAATATATATGCTGATTGATAATATGGTATGAAATGTATGTGGCTTTAGGAATTACTGGTAAGTGGAGGGAATTGTTAAATAAATTTGAAGATGTACTTGGAAGGAAGCCCTTACCGTTAGTAGGAATATTAGCATCGAGTAGTCCTGATGATTTGGTGGATGAGTGTAATGTGTTGGTTGTTGTTAAGGAGAAGGCGCATGCGTGGATTAAGGCTGTGGTTGATGCAAAAATGGAGGTTGATCAAACCTTAGGAGATACAGGAATAATACCGATGGTCGTAGATGAAAACTCACCAAAAATAGATCTATTCTTAAGGTCTATAACCAGTAAAATTAAATTCACAGGATGGAATGAATCAGTCGATGAGTTCAAGAAAGCTTTAATAAAGAGGGGTGTCCCATTTTTAAAAATTCTTTACACTAACGGCCCTGATGATTTGGTGGATGAGTGTAATGTGTTGGTTGTTGTTAAGGAGAAGGCGCATGCGTGGATTAAGGCTGTGGTTGATGCAAAAATGGAGGTTGATCAAACCTTAGGAGATACAGGAATAATACCGATGGTCGTAGATGAAAACTCACCAAAGGTAAGTATTTATGAACACATTACCCTCTAAAGTCTTCTTATTACTAAAGCAGGCTGAGGATGATTATAAGAATGGATACTATGATAAGGCTATAAGTGCAGCTTACTTCTCATGTAGGATGGCTTCAGAATACTTACTTAAGAAACTTAACGCACCAATACCTAGAAGGGATGATAAACTAGCTAATGCAATAGGTAATATCGTTAGAAAAGAGATTACTAACATGCTAAAGCGATTATATTATTATAGGATTCATGCAGATTATTCTGAAAATCCGTCACCGATGGAGATTGCTCAAGAATCTCTAAACCTAGCTACTTACATCATATCC
This sequence comes from Thermoprotei archaeon, assembly GCA_049976445.1. Taxonomy (GTDB): domain Archaea; phylum Thermoproteota; class Thermoprotei; order Gearchaeales; family WAQG01; genus JAVZOV01. The sequence goes on from JBMFIF010000048.1 coordinate 1,496, forward strand.
TCAATCGAAAAATTCCTTCATGAACTTTAAAAACATTCATTAAATAATCAGGTATTCTATGGAATGAACTACTCCTAACTTCAGTTGTAGAGTAGCTCTACCTTTCTAGTATTGGGTCTATGAACGTTAGGGTCCAATCTCTGGACGTGATGAGTTGTCAGGTCCTGATATTGTATATTTTGTATACAATGTTTTTTGTTTACTTGTTTTAACATTTTTCACTTTATATCATATTTCTAGTAACCATTTCCATAGTGGTGTGAATTTTATTTTTTTACTATCTAATTCAATGTTGTCTTCGTAATCCCATGTAATAATTAATAGATTTTTACAATTTAGTTGTTCGCTGGCTTTTATTAATGATCTTAATTCTCTTCTTTCAATCTCATCCTTATCTGAGGCGTAAGTTACTTGAATCATTTGCTTTATCCTTAAACCTTCTTTAATTACAAAATCAACTTCATGTTGTTGATAATCTCTCCAATAATAAATATCCCAATTCTTAAACCAGTAACTACGTCTCCGTAAAAGTTCTATGGCTACCAAATTTTCTATTATTCTTCCCCAGTCCTCTCTAAATCTTATAGCAAGGGTCTGTATCATGCCGGTATCTATACAATAACTCTTTTTTGGGCTTATCCCTACCTCTTTTGGTTTAAAGGATAATTTATTAATAAAAAATATAAGGTATGATTCATTCAAATATGAAAGATAATTCTTCGCAGTATGATCACTTTTAAGTCCAAACTGCCTTTTTATACTATTAAATGTAACATATCTCCCAAAATTACTTAAAACAGTTAAGGCAATCTCTCTAAAAGTAGTCTTATAAGCAATATTATATCGAATAATAATATCCTTCTCTATAATATCATTGTAAAGTTGCCTTAAATAAATTTTTGGGTTTTCTTTTTCTACTACAATCTCAGGAAAACCACCAGTCATCATATAATTCATAAGCTCATGCTTAATTAGGCTCTTCCCTCTAGTTGTCTCAAGAGATTCACTAAAACCTACAGACCTTAAATATTCCCTAAAACTGAATGGAAATATTTCTATAGGAATGTGCCTACCAGTAAGATGCGTTGCCAATTCTTTACTTAAAAGTTTCGCATTACTTCCAGTTATAAACACATTATATCCGCCCCTATGAAGTCTATTCACAAATAACTCCCATTTATCCAAGTTTTGCACTTCATCCAAAAATAACACACTCGACCCCCTGCCATAAATCTCTATTAACATAGAGAGAACATCATTTGGTGTTACAGTTAACAATAACGGATCATCAAAATTCACATACCCAAAATTCACATCCTTTAAAAGCAAATAAGTAAGGAACGACTTACCAGACCTTCTTACACCAGTTATAACCTTTATAAGGCTACTACTTGTAACCTCTTTAAGAGAATTTAAAAGCTCCCTCTCTACTATTTTCGTCCTTTTTATCCTATCCTCAAGCTCTGACTTTTGATCCAAAAGTATTTGTTTAATCTTTGATATCACACAAATCAATACTGCGAAGATTTATATAAATCTTCGCATTTATAATAAGAAGTTTATCATCGTTATTAGTGAATTATTAAGCAATGTCCTTTTCTATGAAATTCCTAAACAAAAGTAGTGAGCTACTTCTGACTATATTACTTCTTGCCAGGAGAAAAGCTGTTGCTTTAAGGAGAAGCAAAACATGATTAAAAATCATGCAAATAAGAAAAAAGGGTAGTTGAATCATTTTAGGATAAATTTCATACTGTCTTGAGAAGGAATAATGTATGAATTGGTTCATACTAACCTGATTCCACTACTGAAAAAAGACCTATCATAAACTTCTTTCTTTGTACTATTTCTAACATCATCTTTCATATGTGCAGAGAGGTATGTGTTAGAAAGTAAAAATATATCCTTTTTAGAAGAAAAATTTTTGTTTTGTAGCAGATGTTAAACAGGAAAATCAACGCGCTAAATGCTTCATAAAACCACGCACAAATTATGCAACAAAGCGATCTTAAAACTTTATTAAAATTAAACACAAAACTAACAGCTCATCAACACTTTAATTAGTTGAACCTCTTAAACGGTCTTTGTTTTTTAGTTTTCCCATGAATTTCTCGACATCCTTGATTGCTTCTTCGACGTGCTTTTTTGTAGCACATCCCTCATAGAAGTTTACATGCATAGAACTTATGGACCTCCATAGCCTATCAAGCTCCTCATCGCTGGTCTCCTCCGCAAGCCTACTAACATACTCCCAAAGCTCCCTATGACTTGAAAGTCTTAAACCGTCTCTTTTATAGGCAAGACTTTTTAGGGCAAGAGCTGCAGCACCCCATGCCTTCTCCCCAGCTTGCTTTAAATCTCCCTTTGATAATTCATCTTTAGCCTGTGCCAAAAGTCCTTCTGAAGCCTCCCAATACGATTCGGCTAAACTTTCAGGGTCAATGGATTTCGCTATTAAACTTAACACATAACCTTCTATAGAAATACCTTGAGCTTCAGCAGATCTCCTCAATTTCTGATAAAGCTTTTCTGGAACACTTATACTAACCACAATTATTCATAATTTAATAAACGTGTCTCATATAAATCTTTACCTATGCAAGTGCTTTGTTGCATAATTTGTGCGTGGTTTTATGAAGCATTTAATGTATCGCTCATCTCGGTATTGTAAGGGATAACAGGGTGCTGAACCAATTAATCGGTCTGTTGATCAAAAGCGCTAAGAATGATAAGTATCTCTGGAAGCATCTCTTATCCACTCCATGAACATTCTTAGGAAGCATTTTAGGCTTTCCTTAGGTAGTTGAAGCATCTCTCCCTATCGGGAAGGAAGATGGACCTAACGGTCTCGGAGTTCATACCCTATGAATGTGAAAAATATTAATCCCTTTCGAGATTGAGATGAGATAACCTTTTTAAAATGTTTGGAAAAATCCACATCTCTCCGCAAAAATGCAAAAATCATTAAAAACTCAAAATAACCAGTGAATAACCATAGAATAACCAATAAACAACCATACTTTTCCAAAATTCGAGCAAGTTCATTCTCTTTACATGTATATTGCTAAGGTAATGTGCCGTTTTTGTAATAGAACTAACAAGGCTAATATGATAATCACAGAAAGCCCAACAATTATAATGATACTATCAATTTTAAGGCTTGGTGAACTAGGGCTTGTTAAGTCGGTACTCTTTGTTCTCTAAACAGCTGTTATTGTTCTTGGACCATCAATGAATATTTCATCCTCTCCATTTTCAACAACTTTATCTCTAGAACTTAACCCCTGAAGTGATCAAAAACTTTTTGACCTAAGTAAGTTTCTTTTTAACTTTAACCTTATATACGAGCCCTCATCATACCAGTCATTTCCACCTTCAAAGGAACTAAACTCAGAATAGACCTTGACGTATTACTGTTTCTTCCATGTAGCAATAATTCTCTTGGAAGAATTCATCAATACGTATATGGTCGTTTCATTGGACGTTATATCTCCAATCCAGCCTACAAAATACCTTCTAATAATATTCCTATTTTAGACCCCATCTTATAGTTTCATTTTTAATCTCCCTAGTTACAACTCCGTTCTTCTCGAGGTGGTGGAGGTGAGCTATTGTTTCACTGATAATAAACCATCTTTGAGTTGTTGGTATTTCCTCCCAACTATCATACTTTATATCCCAAGTTATGTATGGCGCGATCTGCCAGGCATTCTTCATCCCACTTCTTAACGCATCAACTATTTCCCTAAGTCTTCTCTCATGATGTTTCTTAATTTCTAGAATTCTCCTCTTAACATCCACCTGGAAGCTTCTATGACCTGGTAATACTAAGTTTACTTCAAGTTCATAGATTTTATCGAGGCTCTTAAGATATTCACCAAGTGATTCATGTCCCTCCCAGTAGGAGATGTTAGGTGTGATATCGAATAGTATGTGATCTCCTGAAAAAAGAATCTTTTTCTCCTCATCGTAGAGACACATATGGCCTGGAGTATGTCCAGGGGTTAGAACTGTTCTTAAGGAATATTCACCATAATTAAGAATTTCACCATCACCTACTGGGTTAAAGGAAATATTACTTGAATACCTAATTCCAGGATGAACATTTAAGATTTTCTCTGTATCCTCTTTTGGGAAGCCGTTCATCTTGAAGTATTCTAAATACTTAAACCAATATTCTAAGCTTCTAAATTTCTCAAAAATTTCAACGTCAATAATACTCATGTAAACCCTGTTTGTTAGTCTACCAGCAAGGCCAAGATGATCTGCATGAACATGCGTAACGAAGTAATCTGCATGTTTGAAATCAACCCCGATTTCGTTTAATGCTTCTACTAGCTTAGCATAGCATATGTCCATATTAAATCCTGTATCAATTATGAGAGGCTTCTCAGCCTTAATAATGTAGGAATTGACTGTTTTAAGAGGATTTCCTGGAAGTGGGATCTCAACCTTAAACAGATTTGGAAGTATCTTAACTATAGACATTTATTCACACCACCAACTACACTGTATTCATATCGATCAGTCACTTTACCATAATAATTTGGTCTTAAATAATTTTAAATCTTTAGTTTGATTTTAGTTTATGCTGTTTCTCTGTTCCAGGCTTTTGTATGATTATATTTCTAGATTTAATGTACTGAGTTGTCATTAAAGGTTTTAATTGCTGTGCTTTGTTGCATAATTCGTGCGTGGTTTTGTGGAGCGTTTCACACGTTCCCCCCAATTTCATAACACTTACTGATGCGGTTTTATGTATGCTAGTTGGGAGTGTTTATTAAAACTGTGGAAAAACATCATCAAACACTTAACACACAAGAATCCTATACATAAAAAACACATCAAAATTATGCAACAAAACAAATTGCTGAGTAGGTGGGCCTTTGATGGCTTGGCTATATCATGAAGTAGCCAAAATATCTGTGGGCTCATCCCCTTAAGCTATCGGAGTGTTCTTCTTTTGGTTGGTAAGTATGCTCAGCTTAAAGGAAACCGAACGAAAGCTAACCCCCGATAACATACGGATATGAGCCTATCTGTGATAGCAGAAGGATCACGAGAAAGGAAGGTCAAGGCCGACGTGATTATCTCACCTTTAGCGGATGAATCACTAATCAACGACAAGCTCGCAGATGAGCTTGAAATAGCTGTTGAATCATTTGGCAAGGGACTATGGCGATTTAGATGGGAGCCAAAGAAAAAGCTCAGAAGAAGCGAATCTTAACAACAGTAGCTTTGAATATCATCGGGAATATTTTAAAAAGACGTTAAATAAAATTAAGTTGTTGAAAAGAGAATGTTGAACGTTTTTCTTATTAAATTCCTCAATATTTTAAGTAAAGTAGAAGTGTGGAATATATAAAAAAAGATATTAGAAATGCTGTATTCAAATGACCAAAACAATTTGTCCCTAAACGTTTTCTGATGTGTATTATAAAGTTTTAGTTTAGTGTTGGCTTATTGAATGTTATAGGGGAGTATATAGACTTGATTAATTCTATCATTGTTGATTTATTATAAATGGTTTCATGGAGTATTTAAATATATAATTATCCTTGTTTTAGATGTTTGGGGAGTGACATGAAATATACGGAGGCTTCTAAGAATCTTTTTTTAGATACTGGAATTAAGTTTCCGAGGAGTATAATTTGGGCGGTAGCGTCTATAAAGCTTGCGGCATGTAGAGTTAATAGATCTTTAGGTCTTCTGCAGGAAGATATGTTTAGAGCAATTGAAGGAGCTTCTGTAGAAGTTATGAATGGGAAGTATGATGATTTAGTTACTGTGGACGTGTTTCAAACTGGTTCAGGGACTGGGATTAATATGAACGTGAATGAAATAATAGCTCAAAAGGCTAGCGAGATTTCAGGTTTGAAGGTTCATCCCAATGATCATGTTAATATGAGTCAATCTTCTAATGATGTAATTCCTACTGCAATAAGAATTGCAGCTATTTATGAAGTTAAGAATAAGCTTTTACCCTCACTTCAATCATTAATATTATCTTTAAGAGAATTTTCTGAAATGACCGGGGATGTTTATAAGGCTGGTAGGACGCATTTAAGGGATGCTCTTCCTGTAACTATGGGTCAAGAATTTTCTGCTTATTCTGATGCATTTTCTCATGATTTAGAACTTTTAAAAGTCGTAAGTGAACATGTAAGAGAAATACCAATTGGAGGAACTGCCGTGGGTACTGGATTAAATGCTCCTCTTGAATTTGATGAGATGATGATAAGGGAACTTAAAGCTATTACAAATATTGAATTGAAGCTTGCTAATAAGTTTAGAGCTATGAGGCTTTTAACTGATTTAGTGATGCTTTCTGGTGTTATGAGGTCGATAGCGATGAATCTTTATAGGTTGTCTCAAGACATTAGACTCATGTTTTCTGGACCTTTTACAGGATTGAATGAGATAGATATTCCTAGTCAAGAAGAAATCGCTGGTAGTTCAATAATGCCTGGAAAGACTAACCCTGTAACAGTTGAGGCTACACTTTTAGCATGCGCGCAGGTTATAGGTCTTGATCATGCAAATCAGATAGCAGGAATGTTAGGAGAATTTGAACTGAGTATGGGCGTGCCTTTAATAGGATATAATATAGTAACTCAAATACATCTCTTAAGTGAGGCTATGAATAAGATGAGTTCTATCGTTATACCGTCAATAAGACCAAATAAAGAACTCTTAAAAAGATATGCTGAGAGTAGCCCAGCTCTTATTACAATCATATCACCTATCATAGGTTATGATAAAGCATCACAAATAGGTAAAAAAATCACTAAAAATATGACGATAAGAGAGATATTAAGAGAGGAAGGATTTACCGATGAACAAATAAATCAAATATTAAATCTTAAAGATCTTGTAAAACCTGGAATACCAGCAAAAAAACAATATAAATAGATGAGATCTAAATAATATTCATGAATTTCTCATAAAATGCTATTTTAATCTTTTCTCTACTGATCTATGTGCTCTGTCTATAACATTTTTACGTAACTATTCGTTATTTTTGATTACTTCTAATCCCCTTAATGATGTAAGTAGTAGGAAAATTTATAAACTTTACATTAATATTTTATTGGAGAGTGCCACTATGAAGCCTATGAGCAATGTAAGGTGAAGGAAGGCACCCAATGAAACTCCCCATGTCGTGGCCGGGAGTACACTCCCTAACCTAGGCACGAGGAAGAAAGAAAGAGTGATGAGGCTGAGTGATTAATAGTCACTTTTAATGACTATTAGTCACGATGAAGGCCGAACTCTAATAATCTGACCTCTTCCCAGCCCTGAAGGGCGAAGTTTGTCCTTCTTTTATGATATCATCATAGCTTAGTATCTTAATATTGTACTCTTTTTCCAGTATATGTTTTTTGGTTAGGATTAGTGTGTCTTCTGTTATCAGATTTTCGTTTGTTGTGACTGCTGTAGCTGTTATTATACAATCTATATAGTCTGGTATTATTTTCCTTAATTCGTAACTAACCTCTATTATTTTTGGATCATGGAATGGTTTTATCTTGAATGTCCTTAATATTACTTCTGTTGCTTTAATTATATGTTGCGGTGGTATGGTAAGTTTTGTAGCTTTTGCTTGTAATTCAAAAATTGAAATTAAATTTACGATTATCTCACTGAATTTGAGTCTTATTTTATCTTCTGCTATTAATCTTAATAAATCAGTCTCTATTTTTATACGTGCTAAAGGTAAAAGGTATGTGGTATCTATAATCAAGATTCAAACCTCTTAGACAATTCTCTACGAAATTCTTCAAATTGCTTATTTGTAATTTTTACGATCTTTTCTGAATATATGAGATTTAATAATTCATCTTCACCTGATAAAGTTTTTCTAAGTAACTCATTTATTACTTTTGATATCCCCCTTGCATTTCCATACTTCTCTAAACTTTTCTCAACTATTTTTTTATATAAATCATCATCAAGTATTACTGTTGTACGTCTGGTCATATGTCATCTAAACATCTAAATGTTTAAGCATAAATATAACCTTAACTCTTTTAATTAGTTTTAAAGAATAATATTACGATGTATCATTCTATTTCTACAAAAAGATTAACTGGTTTAACTTGCTAATATAGCAATTCTTTTAGGGATGCTCCTTCTAAATCCTATTTGTATGTTAAGCTTGTGTATTTCTGGTAAAACTTATACACTTGATAATTTTAAAGATCATGTTATTTTTATGGAGTATTTTGCAACATGGTGTCTGCATTGTAAAAATATGCTTCCTATAGTGCATGAGCTTTATAATAAATATAATTCTTCAATAATATTTATTTCCGTGAGTCAAGAAAATATTTTTGCCAATATGTGAAAAATAATAATATTACATGATTTATGTCACGAGCTTTTGCTAATATTCCATAATCGTGAAAGATAAGCAATGTTACAACCTTTTTGTTTATTGATAAGAATGGCAATATCGTCAAAAGAATTGTGGATAAAACCTCTATAATGAGTTACGTAATGTAATTAATTCCTTATTGTAGTAAGAAAAATGATTATTTTGTTAAAATTACCTTGTCGCATATTTTGTGCGTAGTTCTGTGGAGTGTTTAATGTTTTTCTTCCCATTTGATGATACTTTATGATGTGGTTTGATGGGTAGTCTCAGCTTGTCATGATAAAATCCCCTTTACACAACTATTTACAGTAAAGTGCTTAAACTTTAACATGACATGCAAAGACTACCGTTTGATACAAGTTGATTAGAGGTATTCATTAAAATTGCAAAGAATTATCATAAGCTAACAATTTATAAGGATTCTTAACATAAAAAGCTTATATAAGATTATTAGTATTCATCAAAAACGCGTTAAAATTATGCAGCAAAGCAGTAAAATCTCAAAATAAAATAATTAAAACGTTAGTTTAATGATTTCCAATATTCCATTAATTTCTTTGCATTATTCCTAAATTCATGTTCAATTTTTGAAAGTTCATTAATAAGTTCTTCATTCTCAGTATAAGTTTTAATCCATTTAGATACTAACTCGCTTGTAACTTCTAGATGAAATTGTAGAGCTAAAGTTTTTTTAATTTTAAAGGCTTGGAAGTATCTTGAGGAATATGCTAGAAGTTCTGCATCATCAGGTAATGAGAAAGTATCACTATGCCATTGAAAAACTGTCATTTCGTCACCATAAATATTCTTAAATTCACCAAGATTTTTTACTTTCATAATACCAATTTCTGGACCATACGGACCTTTAATAACTTTTCCACCTAAAGCTTCCGCTATTAATTGAGAACCTAAACATATGCCTAAGAGTAATTTATTTTCCTTAAACGCCTTCTTAATAAGTTTTATTTCAACTTCAAGAAAACTATACTTATTTTTCTCATAAACTCCCATTGGTCCTCCCATTATTATAAGAGCATCAAACTTTTCATCTCCCTTAATCTCATCAGCATAAATCTCTTTTACATTATCAATGAATTCTCTGAATGTACCTAAAGTTTCTATTGGATGATTATATATTGCTAATACCCTCATAATGCATCATAAACTATACTTAAATATTAAATTTTCGTTACATCATTAACAGTTGTTAATTCTTAGTTTGCTTCATGATTTAACAATAAATCTTTGTGATAAAATTATTATTCAATTTTTATATGCATATTACTAATTAAAAATGAACATATTTCCTGTAATATTTTTTTATTTCATTCCAATGAGTTCTTACAAATTCATCATAAGCTTTCCTTGATAATCTATCAGCTTCAATATTCTCTTCTCTAGGTATCCATCTAAAAACGATCTTTTTAAATAATGGAATGAGTTTTTGAACACGTTCATAAAGAGGAATGATCCTATAAGCGCGAACAGCATAGAGATTATTAAGTTGATAAATAACGAGCCGTGAATCACCATACACAATAACCTCATCATCAGTCATCCTATTTTCTATTAACCATTCTAATCCTTTTATTAAAGCTGTATATTCTGCAACGTTGTTTGAAACATCATCACCAAACATTCCAGCACCAACAAAACCTCCCACTTCATGAACCTTTACACCATTTCCATATATAACAAATCCATAGCATGCTATACCTCCAGGATTAATCGGCTCACATAATCCATCAAAATACAAAACTAACACTTCTACTCACCATTTCCATCAAAAGTAATAAATAAAATGCTTTGTGAATGATTTTTGTATATACTATAAGAACGGAGCATTTTTCTTGACCTCTGTTAAATACTTCTTCTCCACATTTAAAATGTTTACTTCTCGTTCTGCATATAATTTAACAAGGAAAAATTTGGGAACATCGTAAGGACTGAGGCTTTCAGTTATAAGCTTTATATACCTAAATTTCAGTATATTTAGTTTTAGTATAGGTTGCTTTGTCGCATAATTCGTGCGTAGTTTTATGGAGCGTTTCGCAGTCTCCTCCAATCTCATGATGCTTACTGATGTGGTTTGATGTATACTAGTTAGAAGTGTTCATTAAAATTGTGAGAGAACATCATCAAACTCTCAACACACAAGAATTCTCAACATAAAAAGCACACCAAAAACACATCAGAATTATGCAACAA
>JBMFIF010000049.1:0-11723 GCA_049976445.1 Thermoprotei archaeon
CTCCCATGGGAAGTCCTCCCCAACAAAATATTTATGAATACTACCCTAATATACTATAGGATATAGAGTTTATAAATGTTCATCCCCGCCTTAAAAAGGCGAGGCTTTCTAGTTGTAATTGTCGATGAGCTTAAAATTTCAACGTATTATTGATTGTATTTTGCTAAGATTAATTGCTTATTAAATTCTAAGGATTTCATGTTCCTTTTACAATATAAGTTACAGAATCTGCAATGTATGTTGCGTGATCTGCTATTCGTTCTAAATAACGTAGTATTAACAATGATGTGATATCGCATACAGGATTATTAGTATGAATTGCCTTTTTGAATGCTTCTTCGTATATTTTATCTATTTCATCATCTTTTTCATATATTAAATGTGTAAGTTCTACATTTCTCAATATGAAAGCTTTTATGGCATCTCGCATCATTGCAATAACAATTTTTGAGGCGTTTTTTATTATTTGTTTGTCGCATTCAGGAATTGGTCCTATATCGCTTAGTATGATTGCTATATCATAAGAATAACGTCCGAATCTATAAAAATCGTAAGCTATTTCTAATGCAGACTTTATGAATCTTAAATCTGATGCAGCTGGTTGGTATCTAGCAATGATCTCTACTACTAGTTCTCCAATTTCTTCTTTCATTTGTTTTAGTTGCTGAGCTCGTTTGAAAACTTCTTCCTTAACATCAGTGCCAGACATAAATGCTTCTAAAGATAGATTAACTGTTTTTTCAGAAAGTGATGCCATTTCGCTCAACATGTTATTAAGTTTTTCTAATCCTAATTCTATAAGTCTGACCATAAAATTCACCACTGAATTAATATAAGATAACAAGAAGTAGTTTATAAAAATGATCATTGAAATTTATACAAATGTATCTAAGGAATATAGATTAGGAATAAATACTCTAAAATATTTTCTCTATTTAGATTTAACATGTCGTATATAGTTAGACGTGTTCAACTTACAGGTAAATCAACATTTATTGTTTCATTACCAAAAAAATGGGCTTCAGAGATGGGATTAAAGCCTGGTTCACAAATCATGTTTAGAATTGGTCCAGATGGTTCATTGTTAATTTCTCCAAGTAATGTCATAAAGGAGACGCCTATTAGTACGATCACTGTTAGCACAGATTCAAATGAAGATATGGTCTTCAGAGAATACCTAGCACATTATCTAGCAGGTTCAACTGTAATAAAAATAATATTTATCACAAGCTCTAGTTTACGATCAATAATAAAAAATCTAATAAGAAATAAACTTATAGGAATAGAGATCGTAGAAGAAACTTCAAAAGATATAACAACACAAGTTCTCACTAATCATTTACAACTTCCTCTTCTTAAAGCTATTAACCGAATGCATCTAATTTCACTCTTTATGTATAAAGATGCACTAGAATCATTAAAAACTCAAAATATAGAACTAGCAAAAGACATAATAGAAAGAGATGACGAAGTCGACAGATTTTATCATTTTATAGTAAGACAACTTAACATGACGGCATTAAATATATCGACAGTTAAGGATATAGGTCTTAATAAGCTAATGGAAGGACTTGAATATAGAATAATAGCAAAAAGTATCGAAAGGATAGGTGATCATTCAGCTAGGATCGCTAAATCAATAACCCGAATATTAAAATGGCCAACTACAAACTCATTAAATTTATTAGAAGACTTCGGAAATAAGACAGCATCAATTTATGAGAGAGTCATTCGAGCCCTTAACAGAATGGATAAAAAGTTAGCACAAGAACTAATTAACGATGCAGGCTTTATTACTGATTATGAACAAGAAATAACCAATAAATTATTAGAAAATAATACAATACCTACGTCCACAATGATAGAACTAAAGTTAATAATGGAGAGCATTAGACGTGTTGCAGAATATAGTGAAGACATTGCAGAATCAGTCATTAACTTATCAATTAGTGGGGCCGAGGGGATTTGAACCCCTGGCTTCCGGGTCTCCCCCAATATCATCCCTAAACCCTCAACGGGTCGGTCAACGCTCCAATAACTGGAGCCCGTCGCCATACCTGGCTAGGCCACGGCCCCACTACAACTATTTTATAAGAAGATAAATAAAAAGTTTCACATCAAATTTCTTATAAACTAAAACATCAATAACAAAAATCCGTTTCCTATAATTAAAATTGATTTAATTACATTGGCGCACTCCCTTGCTTTAATGGTTAGGAATCCATTTAATTAATCTGGAAGCCCATATTGTGAGCTACTCCTAACTTTGTTGGGAGCTTTCTGTTTCACAACTCCATCATGCCCATAGCGTATAACTATGGATATTGGGCGGAGTTCCATAGGCACCAAGGCTAGTACCTAGTCCGCAAACCTCAATATTATGCTTCTAGATATTTAAGCGTGTTTTTAAGGGGTGCGGGTTTTTGTTTTGCCTATTCATCCCAGAACTTTAGTTCTGGGTTTTCTGGATATCCATTCTTAATAAAAATTAATGTCATTGTTATTAAAATAATTACGGGGCCGCCAGCTTTGCGGCTTTCGCAGGCCCTCGCGGAGCCTACTACCAGCCGCAACGGAGGACGGTTTAACTTCCGAGTTCGGAATGGGTTCGGGTGGGACCCGCCCCCTATGGCCGGCGTACCCCAATATTTTCAAAAAAATCTTACATTTAAACTTTCATGTTGGATCTTCCCGATTTTAAGAGAGGATTTGTATAGAATTCTGATAATGCGTGTTTTATATTTTGAACATAATTGCTTTACATTTATATGTAACATACTTCTTATTCTTCTTTGGTGAAAAAGTAGGATGATAGAGGTATTTTATCAAATACTTTACAATCAATTCGGGTTTGGAGATACCTCATCTACAAACTGGATTAGTTTAATTGTAGGAATAGTGTATTTGATTACTCTTTTTTTGTTTATGTTTGGTCCTGTGCAAATGTGGCTTTATACTACTAGAGTAAGTAAGGATCTTGTTAGGCTTGAGATTTATGCAAAAAGAAGTCGTGATATATTTATTTCAGTAGCAAGTAAGTATAATCAGAATAAAGAAGAGTTAGAGAAGATTGTAAATGATGCATTAGAGTTCTTTTATATAGAACCTGTAGAGCGTGATCCTTATGGATTTATAAAAAGGTTGGATCATCTGCTTAATGTTTCTAGAAATAAACTTAAGCTTTTAGTAAATAAGATCGCACCTGTTGCCGATGAAGAAGAGAAAGCAAACTTAGAAAATACATTAACAACAGCTATGGCATTAAATTCTATATATAAATATGCTAAGCATTGGTATATAGTAGGTAGAAAAGCAGGTAGTATAGTTATAATGGCTCAATTGGAACTTTTGATGGCTCTTTTAAGGGATATAGCTAGGGCTTATTACATGTCATTTTTTGCTACGATTAAAGGGATACCCATTGGTGATGGTGTTGGAGCGATGGTTGCTGCAAGATTTATGCTGAAGTCACAAAATTACAAGGTAATAACAACTGAGACTATTATGTCAGAGTTAGATATTGATGGAAGAAAGGCAATGATTGTTAAAGCATCAGGTCCAGGTGGTAGAGTTGGAAAACCTGGTGAAGCGATACAAAAGCTTATAGAGGAGTATCGGGATAAGATTAATTTAATAATAATGATTGACGCAGCAGCAAAATTAGAGAGCGAGGAAAGTGGAACGATAGCAGAGGGTGTTGGAGCTGCTATAGGGGATCCTGGGCCTGAAAAGTATAAGATAGAGGAGTCATCGACAAAATATGGCATTCCTGTAGAATCGATCGTAATAAAGCAAGGAATTGATGAGGCTGTATCAGCTATGTCAAAGAAATTAGCAGAATCTGTTGATAAAGTTATTGAACGGATCAAAAATATGATACATGAGCGTGTGCCTGAAGGAGGAATAGTAATAATAGCTGGGATAGGTAATACTATAGGTATTGGTAATTCGCTGGGAGGTTAGAATAAATGAGTACAGCAAAGTCATCATATGATCCTTTAACCAGTTTATTGAATGAATTCAAGGACTTTAAGATCATGTCTCTCTTGGAGTGCACCTCTTGTGGATATAATTTCGAGAGAAATTATAAGGAAAAGGAATATGTGAACAAGATTGCTGAAGACTTGTGTCCTAAATGTAATTCGAAAATGTACATTAAAGCAATCTATGTTGTGAGAGAGGAAAAAAGTTTGCAAAGAAAAAGTTTTCTTAAAGGGATTCCCCTTATAGTTATTTTTGCAAAATTTTCTAATAAAATTTTAAATTTCAGTAAAAATTAAAGGTTTTTCTTTAGTGATTAGAATAGTATGTTCAAACTGTGCTACATAGCTATTGTTTATTTCTGCTAGTACGGGATATTTCATTGCAATTCTTCTTTTCACCATTTCATTAACTAATTGTTTTGCATTACTATAATTATGTAAATACCATCTTGGTGTAAAAGGTAATCCTCTACGTTCGTTCCATATTTTAACCGCTAGTTCATCTACAGTATCATCTACTCTTTTTGGTTTTGATAATAATGCGTAAATACGTGAATATGATAGATCGTGAACTTCTCCTTTTCCATTTGTAGCGAATGGTTCTATTGCATAAATTTCTCCCTCTATCACTTCTCCATGCTCCAGGAATGAGTATACATTAGGTACTACTTTGCCTGCATGTAAAATGTACCGTGAAATTTGATGCCCAGTAAGGTTTGATATTGGTTTGTATCCATAATGTCGTATAGTGCTTTCAATAGTCTTGCCTAATTCTTTAAGGCTTATACCAGGTCGTATAACCTCTAATACATTTGATAATGCTTTTTGAGCTGCTAGTAAGAGTCTATCATAATCTGGATCGAATGAAACAGTGATAGCAGAATCAACAATGTAGCCTTCAATATGTGCCCCACCGTCTATTTTTACGATACTATTAGGTGGTATCACTCTCTCATCATTCACATCAGCCGTATCATGTGCTGCTATGTTATTTATTGATATATTACATGGAAATGCGGGTTCTGCTCCATTAGATTTTATTTCATTTTCTACTAGGTTACACAATTCAATGATTGGCATGTTTACATGAATCTTATTTGCAGCCTTTTTTAGCGCGGTGTAAAGTATTTTTCCTGCCTTCTTGTATAAGTCTAGTGTTTCGTTCATCATGTTAAGATTAATATACAGAAAGGCATATTTATAGGCTACTTTTTATTTAAGAATTTGATACATAGGTCGGTCTGGCATGAATGTAAAAATACTTGAAAAAGACCAATTGAAAATGATGTTCGTGATTGAAGGAATAGACATCACATTACTAAATGCTATTAGAAGGGCTACTATAAATCGTGTACCTACGATGGCTATTGATACTGTAATAATATTAGAGAATTCATCGGTCATGTATGATGAAATTCTCGCACATAGGCTTGGTCTTATACCATTAACTACTGATCTTGATGAAATACGGCCAGACACTACTGCAATCCTTAAGTTGGAAGTTAAAGCCACGTCTGACAATCAGGTTGTTTATTCTTCACAACTTATCTCATCTGATCCAAATATTAAGCCAGCTTGGAACAACATTCCTATAATTCTCCTTAAAAAAGGACAACGCATTCAACTAGAAGCTATGGCTAGATTAGGCATGGGCTCTGAACATGCCAAATGGCAGCCGTTATCAGTCAGTGCGTATAAAAACATGCCATATATAGAAGTTGACAAAGAGTTATGGCAAAAGTATGATAGTAAAACTGCTGAAAATATAATAAAATCATGTCCTAAAGGTGTATTAAAGATCGTTGACGGATATCCAACTTTAACAAACCCGGTCAATTGTACACTTTGTAAATACTGTGAGGACATTTCCAATGGCGCTATTAAAGTTTATTGGCGTGATAATGAATATGTATACAGACTTGAGTCAACAGGTGCAATGCCACCCGAAAAAGTTTTTCTTAAAGCGATTGATTTATTAATCTCCGATTGTAGAAATATTAGTTCACAATTAGAGAATCTGGAGAAGGAGGTTGATGTGCATGGTTAAGAAGACAGGCCCAACAAATCCTGTAATACGAGTTTTAGTAAGAAACCTAAGAAAAGCAAGTAAAACTTGGGGAGCACCGATTTGGAAAACTGTGGCTGAGCTAATAGAGAAGCCTAAACGTCAACGTATTCATGTAAATATAAGTAGAATTAATAGATATACAGAAAAGGACGATATTGTTGTCGTACCTGGTAAAGTATTAGGGGCAGGAAAAATCGACCATCCAGTAATAGTTGCCGCAGTCTCATTTTCCAAAGCCGCGCGCGAGAAAATCATAAATGCTGGAGGCCAGTGCGTAAGTATTAATCAAATTGTAAAAATTAGACCTAATGGATCAAATGTAAAGATTGTGGGGTGAAGATGATGAGCGAAGAGACGATTATAGTTGATGCAAAAGATCAAATATTAGGACGGATGGCTAGTAAGGTAGCATCTTTACTACTTCTAGGTAAGAATGTCATAATTGTTAATGCAGAAAAGGCAGTTATAAGTGGAACAAAGGAAAGAGTTCTAGAAAGATTTAGAGAAAAATTCGAAAGATCAACATTAAAAAATCCTGAAAAACTCGGACATAGAAATCCAAGGAGACCTGATAATATCGTAAGAAGAACAATAAGAGGCATGTTGCCATATAAACAAGAAAAAGGTCGAGATGCTTATAAAAGATTAAGAGTCTATGTTAGTGTTCCTGAAAAACTGCAAAGTTATAAGTATATTAGGTTTCCTGAGGCTGATGTGTCTAGGCTTGGCAATAAATATGTTTATTTAGGTGATATTCTAAAGATTTTTGGATGGGATCATTAGGGGTGGATTAGATGAGTATTGTAGTAGCTTCTGGAAAAAGAAAGACTGCTATTGCACGGGCAATAATTAAGCCAGGTATCGGAAGGGTTAGAATTAACAGCATACCATTAGAAGTTTATGAACCAAAATTTGTCAGAATGCTAATAAGTGAACCACTGCTTCTTCTAGATGAAAAAACTAAAAAAATGTATGATATTGATGTAATAGTACAAGGAGGAGGTTTTATGGGGCAGGCTCAAGCAATTAGGACGGCAATAGCACGTGGTCTTATTAAGATTACAAATCGTGAAGATATAAAAGCTTTATACTCAGCATATGATAGAAGCTTAATCGTAAGTGATCCACGTCAAGCAGAACCTAAGAAACCAAGGGGAAGAAGCGCTAGAGCTAAAAGACAGAAATCCTATAGATAAATTGGTGATCATACATGATGATTCCAATCAGATGTTTTACATGTGGTGCACCGATTGCACAGTATTGGGATGAATTTGTGAAAAGATATGAAAAAGAACATGATGCAGGTAAGGTTCTTGATGAGCTGGGAATCAAAAGATATTGTTGTAGAAGGATGTTTATCAGTCATGTAAACTTAATAGATGAAATGATACAGTTTTCACCAGCACCTTCTCAAGAAGAATAAGTTTATTTCTTAAAGTAACCAGTTATTAAGTATGGATACTGAGATACGTGAATTAAAATCACGTATAATTTTAGATAGTCGTGGAAATCCTACAATTGAAAGTGAAATATACACAATGAAGGGGTTTGGAAGAGCATCAGCTCCTAGTGGATTAAGCACAAGCACATATGAAGTACCACACATGCCTGAAGGTGGTCCAGGAAAAGCATTAGAAATTTTAACTAAAGAAATATTTCCTAAGTTAAAAGGGTTAGATTCTTCAAATCAGGCATTCTTTGATTCACAATTAAAAGAATTGGATGGAACCACGAACTTCTCAAGAATTGGAGGAGCTGCATCGACATCTTTATCTTTTGCAAATGCTAAAGCTGCATCTAATACGTTAGGATTACCATTATATAAACATCTGAATAATCTGGGCGTATATAAATTACCTCTGCCTCTCGGTAATGTTATAGGAGGAGGAAAACATGCACGTGACAGATCAATACCATTTCAAGAAATGCTAGTACTTCCTTTAAATCCGCCAACGATATTTGATGCAGTAATGATCAATGCTATGGTTCATAAAGAACTTTCTAAAATACTTTCACAAATCGATCCATACTTTGCAGGAGGAAAAAATGACGAAGGAGCATGGGTTACTAAGATAACAATAGAGAAAGCCCTTGATGCTATCAATGAAGCAATAAAGAATGTAAAATCTATGATTAATGCACCTATAGAAATAGGAATTGGCATAGATGTTGCTGCATCTAATTTATGGTATCCTGATAAAAAGGTCTATAAGTATGAGAATAAAGTATTTAATGAAGATCAACATCTTAACTACATATTTTCGTTGATAGAGAAATATCAAATATTATATTTAGAAGATCCGTTTCATGAAGACAGTTTTGATGCGTTTACTGAACTTACTAAAATGGTGAAAGATTATGGTACTCTTATAATAGGTGACGATATATTTGCAACTAGAATTGATAGACTTGTCGAAGGCATTAATCATAAAGCAGGAAATGGGATAATAATAAAACCTAATCAAGTTGGTACAATAAGTGACGCAATAAGAGTCATCAAATATGCTCGTGAACATGGATATACACCAGTTGTTTCGCACAGAAGTGGAGAGACTACTGATGAGACAATAGCACATCTGGCTGTCGCATTCCAAGTTCCAATTATAAAAACCGGTACTGTAGGAGGAGAACGAATCAGTAAACTTAATGAACTTATTAGGATTGAGGAGTTAGATAGTAGCATAAAACCAGCTTCTATATTTGTAAGATGAAAGAATAAATACTAGAAGTTTTATTCAAAAATGTATTAGGTGGAAAGTAGATGAGTAGACAAGACAGTCCATCAGGAGAAAAAAGTAAAAAGACTGAGAAATACAAGGATGAAGGGGAGATAGAACAATTAAAAGTAGCACCTACAGAACTTTATGTTACTGCTGGTTTACATATAGGTACACGCTATAAATCTAAATATATGCGACGCTTTATTTTTAGAACACGTGTTGATGGAATAAACATAATAAGCCCAAAAGACATAGATGAACGAATTAGAGTAGCAGGAAAGTTTTTATCATTTTTTGAACCTGCAAAGATACTAGTAGTTGCTTCTAGACCATATGCAATACAACCTGTTAAAAAGTTTTGTGAGCTTGTAGGTTCTGTATCATCTTTGGGTAGGTTCTTACCAGGCACACTTACAAATCCACAATTGCCATTTTATTTAGAACCTGATGTAGTATTTGTTAATGATCCAATGGCAGATTCTCAGGCTGTTGAAGAAGCAAGCAAAGTTGGAATACCAGTCGTAGCCCTATGTGATACTGAGCATGAATGTAGTAATATTGATCTCGTAATTCCTGTAAATAATAAGGGTAAAAGAGCCTTAGCAACAGTATATTGGCTTCTAGCACGACAAATATTAAGAGAACGTGGTGAAATACCACCAGATAGTGATCTAAGCATTCCAATAGATGATTTTGAAACAAAACTTACTGAAGAAAGTTAATATTATAAATTTGATAAAAAACAATAAACCTCATCTTTACTACAGAAGAATATTAGAGCTGATGGATCACATCTAAAGTGGAATGCATAAATTTTTGTGCATGTAGTTACTTAAATTAGTAGAAGGACTATGGAGCGTATAAGGAGGAGCGCAGTTTCTGGAAGTTTTTATGAGGCTGACCCGGAAGATTTAAAAAAACAGATTGAATGGTGTTTTATGCACTCAATAGGTCCTAAAGAATTACCAAAATTACGTGAACCTAGTACTTCTAGAAAGTTAATTGGTATAGTTTCACCTCATGCAGGATACATGTATTCAGGACCTGTTGCAGCTCATGGATATTATAAGGTTGCATTAGATGGCAAGCCTGACCTAATCATAATAATAGGACCTAATCATACTGGATATGGCCCAAGTATATCAGTTATGTCCGAAGGAATATGGGAAACACCATTGGGAAAAATAAGTATAGATAGTACAATAGCAAGAAAAATAATTTCCGGTTGTAAATATGCGAAGGATGATTATGTGGCACATATTTATGAACATTCAGTTGAGGTTCAATTACCATTTCTTCAATATATTTTTGGTTCCGATTTTAGGTTTGTACCGATTGTTATGATGATACAAGAAGTGGAGACTGCAGAGTGTTTAGGTAATTCTATTGCAAAAGCTGTAGAAAATGAAAATGCTTTATTAATAGCATCGTCTGATCTAACACATTATGAACCTCATGAAAAAGCTATGAAAAAAGATGGTATTCTGATAAAATCAATACTCAATATGGACATAAAAGAATTCTTCAAAACGATTTACATGTACGATATATCTGCATGCGGACCTGGAGCTATAGCTAGCGTAATTTATGCTTCAAAAATTTTAGGAGCTAAAAATATTACTCTATTAAAGTATGCAACATCAGGTGATGTATCAGGCGATAAATCACATGTTGTAGGCTATTCCTCATTTGCCATAGAAAAGTAAGCTTCTGCCTTTTATTTCAATCATAATCATTACTTTTTTTTGTATATTTTTGCTTTGTTGCATAATTCGTGCATGATTTTGTAGAGCATTTCACACGTTTCCTCTAATCTCATGATGCTTACTGGTGTGGTTTGGTGTATGCTAGTTGGGAGTGTCCATCAAAACTGTGAGAAAACATCATTAAATTATCAACTCATAGGAATACTCAACATAAAAAACACATCAAAATAATGCAACAAAGTATATATTTTCATAAATTTAAATAATTAGATTTAGATCTTAGAAGCATTTTAACAAACTATGGCAATTAGATAAAGCACTCTTAACTCTCAATTTTTGCACCGCTATAATCTGTAGATGAATTAAAAACTGTGTTGCTTCTTCGTTCTAATGATTTATGAACATT
This sequence comes from Thermoprotei archaeon, assembly GCA_049976445.1. Taxonomy (GTDB): domain Archaea; phylum Thermoproteota; class Thermoprotei; order Gearchaeales; family WAQG01; genus JAVZOV01. Next base: position 10,884 of record JBMFIF010000049.1, read on the forward strand.
TCTAATCACATCATCTCTGACTAACGCTACTACTAATCCATTATTAACCCATGTTACTTTAGCACCTAATGCTCCAGATTTGAGTGCAGCGCTAACTAACTCATCTATTTTTGTAGTTGTAGCACCTAATGCTCTTATAAGACTATGGGCTAGATTCATTAGCATTCCTATACGTTCAATATTTCCTTGATCTAAAGCACTATAAATATTTTCGCTTATCCAGTTCATACTACGTGTAATATCGTTTATATAACCCGATACATTACTTAAAAATGGCCTAAGCGTTATTTCTGGGCTGCTTAATAATGAATATTTTTTACTGCTTAATGCTATTAAAAATAACAAATTTTCCTTTGGTTTTATAAAAATTGGCTTTTCGCCTATCTTAAATACAGCTAAACCACCTGTTATAAGGAGTATGATTTCGAAAGTTGAAGGACTTTTCCTTATGCTTCTTTCTGAATCAAAAACAACTTTCCAAAGAAAATCACGGTCAACACGACCACTTAAACTATGTGCAACTGACATTACAGTTGCTATAGATAAAGAAGTGGACGGAAATACTGACACTGGTATATCAGATTTTATAGTAATATCTAATTGATTACTATTCCTAAGAAACTCCATTGTCTTAAGAGCACTTACAATTACTGGTCTTAGAACTCGTTTAGCTAATAATCCTCCCTTATCTACAATAATTCTTCTACGTTCATAACGTAAAGATAATGATCCATCTTCAGTCGATACCTTTATTTTCCCCTTTACAGTAGATCAAAACTTTTTGTTTGATTTTATAGCAAATTCGTCATCCTGACCGCTCTTATAAACACCCCTCTCAAA
>JBMFIF010000050.1:0-11702 GCA_049976445.1 Thermoprotei archaeon
AACCAGGACAAGAGATTAAAGAAGAAGAAATAATTGAACTTTGCAAAAAAGAGCTTTCGCCGTTTAAAGTTCCTAAGGGTGTATAATAAGACCGGAGGAAATGCCCAAAACACCTAGCGGTAAAATTATGAAAAGAGAGTTACGTAAAATCTATGCAGATTTCTACAGAAATAAATCTTAATTTTATTAATTTTCTGTTAAAATTATGCAACAAAGCACCTAAAAATCAAGCATAATGCACACTGCCTACACAAACGTCCTGCCCCTCACTCACTAGTCGACACTGAAGGACCCGTTGCTTACTGATCAGCACTGAAGAGTTCATTATAGTACAGTGTCGCCCAAGTGATAACAGCGAGCTTCCTAGCACAGGCCACGATCAGCTCCCTCCCTTTGAGCAACCCTTGCGCTCCTCATAGAAACGCCTAATCACTGGGTTGACTCTCACAATTGTTATGAACTTGAACGATTGTGAAGAAATTGCGTTTATCTGCTATAGAAGTGTGAACGTGGCCAATTTTATTAGCAGTAAATTATTCTCTATTACGATTGTTGTGAATACTATTGCAAGGTATGGACTTGCAAACTTGAAAAGCTTTCGTGCCTCTATTTTGGTTGGGTTTTTGGAGAACATGTATGTTTTATATATTGATAAGATGATTAATATTGTAGATAAGAAGACTGTTATTAACCCGGCCATTTTTAATATATACATTATGATAATGTCTAATTCCATTAGGAGGAGGCTTATTATAATTCCTAGTGCGGCTTTGCTTGGTCCTGCAACAACTGGTAACATTGGGATGTTAGCCTGTTTATAATCTTCTAAATAATATGTAGCTATGTACCAGATGTGCATTGGAATCCAGAGAAGGACTAATAATGATACAAGTAGCGCTCCTATATCGATTGTATTAGTTTGCGCAATCCAGCCACCCATGGCCGGCATACTACCTGCTATGCCACCAAATATGATATTTGTTGCAGACCGTCTCTTAAGGAATAATGTATAAACCGGTATATCGAAGAAGAATCCTAAAAAGATTGTGAGCGCAACTAAAGAGTTTATGTTTAATGAAAGTATCTGTCCTAATAAGTATGAAATAATACCAAATATTAGCGCGTTTATAGGAGGAATTTTTCCTGATGGTATCGAACGCTTTTTAGTTCGCAGCATTATACTGTCAATGTCTCTATCAAAGTACATGTTTAATGCTGTAACACCACTTACCGCTAATGTCATTGATGTTATCAGTAATAATGCAGTTAGATAATTTTTACTTCCTGGTGCTGCATAATAAGCCATTATAGATGTGAATACTAATAGGAATGTCTGATCAGGTTTTGTAAGGATGATGTAATCTTTTAATGACAATTATAACACCTGAATGAATCATGTTAAGGAGTAATAAAAGATTAATGTAACTATATGTTATGACCTAAAGTTCTAAAAATCTTCAAATGCTAATGTAGAAGGTTATTATTTTTATTAGAAGATTTTACGTATCACGCTTAATGATAAAGAAAGAGTAGTGTCGTCTTGTTAGGAAATATTTGTTGGTGATAAGAAAGTTCTAGTTTAATATAATGCTTGAAGATATTTAATCCTAACACAATTCCACTACCAAAGAAAGAGATAAATATGATTGTTTATTGAAGAATTATGATTATTTTAGGGTATAATTTTATAAAGTTTTATGAATATTGAGTAATAGATTATCATGAAGTTTGAGTATCTTATTACTGATCTTGATGGAACTTTAGTGAAACTTGACATAAATTGGGAAATGTTGAGAAATGCCATAAGAAAACTATTAAATACTGATCATCCTCTCAGACCATTAGCTACTAGTATACCTATTGCTGCTAAGGGTGATAGTGAATTGATTAAAAAAGCTTTTGACTACATAAAAAACGTTGAACTAAAGGCTTCTGACAATATAGTACGTGATGAAGTATTGATTGATATTTTTAAATGGTTAAAGTTGAATGGAGTAAAAATCGGGTTAGTTACATTACAAGCAAGTGAGCCTGCAACTTTAGTATTGCGCAAGCTTGGTATTTTAGAATATTTTTCTGTCATAGTAACTAGAGATCATGATTTATATAGAATTAATCAACTTTCTTTAGCTCTTAAAGAATTAAAAGCTGATGCTAAAAAAACAGTTTTTATTGGTGATACACAATGGGATATTGAAGCTGGAAAAGCACTTGGTTGTTATACAGTTTCAGTGAACCAAAGCATATCAGGTGCTGATTATTATGTAAAAAACATTTCTGAACTGAAACAGGTTTTTAAACCTTACCCTTAAAATCGTCTATTATTTTGTTAATTTCTTCTGCTAACTGAAAATCAAGGTCTGTGATTCCTCTTACATTATGTGTGATCAACGAAATAGTTACACGACTATATGAAATTCTCAAATCAGGATGATGATTTCTACGTTCTGCTATTATTGCCACTCTATTGATGAAATTAATAGCATCTAAAAACGTTTTAAACCTAACAGTTCGTACTATCCTTCTACCCCTCAATTTCCAATTTTTTAGTTTAGCAAGTCTAAGTTCGACTTCGCTCTTCCCGAGTGCCACTTTAATCACCATGATATATTGTATTTCACTTCTTAAAAAATTTAACCTTTAATCTATGATATATAATTAAAGTGTCATAATAAAATAAATTCAAAATATGAATATTAATATCATATATTAAAAGAATTTCTTTGGCTGTCAAATTGGATTTACATGAAATTTTTATACTATTCAGTAATAAGAGACTGTCCACTTAGTGTGTAATAATGATGTTGTGTTTGATGACTTATTTGAACAGTCTCAGTAATAATATAGTAACTTTTATTTGTAACTGAGAATTTATATGTTGGTGATAACAGAGTGGCTATAATTAGGGGTGAGGGACTTACTTTTGACGATGTATTACTAGTACCAAGAGCGTCATCGATACGTTCACGTCGTGAAATTGATATTAGCTCAAGACTTACAAAGCGAATTAAAATTAATGTGCCTATTGTGAGCAGCCCTATGGATACTGTAACAGGATCACGTTTAGCAATAGCAATGGCTAGGGAAGGAGCTATAGGTGTTATTCATAGATTCATGCCTATTGACGACCAAGTTCGTGAAGTTCTAAGAGTAAAAAGGTCTGAAGGAATAATAATAGAAAAACCCTATACCATAAGCCCAGACAATACAGTTGATGATGTGCGCAAGATGATGGATAGATACAAAGTTAGTGGTTTATTAGTCGTTGATGAGAGCAATCATCTCCTTGGCATTGTCACATCAAGAGATATAATTTTTGAGAAAAGTTCTAAAAGAGTCTCTGAAGTGATGACACCGAAAGAGCGTCTTATAACTGCAAGACCTAGTATTACCATTGATGAAGCGAAAGAAATACTAAAAAGCCATAAAATAGAAAAACTGCCACTTGTTGATGAGAAAAATATACTCAGAGGCTTAATCACTATGCGTGATATAGTTAGCATAGAAAAATTTCCCTATGCTTCAAAAGATAAAAAAGGTCGTCTTATGGTTGGAGCTGCTGTTGGTTTAAAGGACTATTTAGAACGTACAAAAAGACTTCTTGATGCAGAGGTAGACTTCATTGTAATAGATGTTGCAAATGGTTATACACAAAGTGTAATTGAAGCAATCAAGAAAATAAAGGGTAATTTTGATATAGATGTCGTAGCAGGTAATGTTGCTACTGCAGATGGTGCTGAACTTTTAGCAAGCGCTGGTGCCGATGCTATACGTGTAGGAATAGGATCAGGAAGTGCATGTATAACAAGATTAGTTGCAGGAGTTGGAGTGCCACAAATAAGTGCAGTAATGGAATGTGCTCAAGTTGCATCCAAATACGATGTTCCCGTAATATCAGATGGGGGGATAAGAAAACCTGGTGATATAGTAAAAGCATTAGCAGCTGGAGCATCTACAGTTATGATAGGAAATCTCTTAGCTGGTACTGAAGAGAGTCCAGGTGCTACGATAATACGAGAAAATAGGAAATATAAAATATTTAGAGGCATGGCATCACATGGTGCATACTTATCAAAAATGGAAAGGGAGGGCATATTTGAGGAAGAAGAAATAGAAGCTTATGTATCAGAAGGAGTTGAGGGTTTAGTGGAATACAGAGGGACAGTCTCGGAAGTGCTTAAACAACTTATTGGCGGATTAAGATCTGGCATGAGCTACTTAGGTGCAAGAAATATAAAGGAATTACAAAATAATGCCATATTCATTAAAATTACTGATGCAGGAATTAGAGAAGGTGGAGTTCATAATATGATACCTTTCTGATCACCATCTAATACTAAATTTTTTTACTAACATAACTTTAATTGTATCGTTTATTATTAATGAAAATACTAACAAATATATGATCACACTAATCAATTCGATCAGAGATATTGGTTTGAGTCCTGGTATTCCTAATGTTGATATTACTGCAACAATTATTGAATCTATAACTATTGCGATAAACAATGGTTTACTTGGTTTTGATTTCCAAAAATTACTTCGTTCTCTTATTACAAATATTGTAAAAATTCCAGAATAAAATAAAATAGTAAATGTGAATGTATGAAGTGATTGCATATCAGATAATAGATTAAAATAATTGAACCCTATGTATAATAATCCAATAGACTCTATAACTACCAATATACCAAGTATTATAGCTATTTTAACTAGATTCGTAATATTCCATGTATCAGGTTTCTTAGACCATCTCACGTTGTCTGTTGATAACGATAATGTAACAAAATCGATAACAAATAATAGCAGCACAATATCAAATGCAGAAACAATGTATATTCCATTGGTTAGGAAGAAAGCTGATATTAAGAATACTACGATCTGAAATGTCTTAATTATTTTATTTAATATCCATGTAATTATTCGTTGATAAATCATCCTTCCAACTTTCACTAAATCTACTATGTTAATTAAGCCTTCAGTTGTCAATACAACGCTGGCTGCACTTTTTGCCACATCAGTTGCACTACTTACTGCTATACCTACTTCAGCTTGTTTTAACGCAGGAGCATCATTAATTCCATCCCCTGTCATACCTACAACATGTTTTCTGGCTTGTAAACTTTTTACTATAGTATACTTATCTTCTGGATATATTTCTGCAAATCCATCACTAGTTTCAGCAATCTCAGCAGCTTTACTTTCACTCTCTTTGAACGTAATCTTTAAAGTTGATATATCAGTTATATTATTGCCCAAGCCAACCTCATTAGCAATTTCTTTAGCAATAGGCAATGAATCACCTGTTAGCATTTTAACAGAAATTCCAAGCTCCTTAAGCTCTTTTATAAGCTCCTTTGAATCAGGCCTTAAAGTATCGTACAATGCTGCTAATCCTACTAATTTAAAATTAACATTGTCATCAGATTTCGCCACCGCCAACACTCTATATCCTTTCTTAGCAAAATTACTCATCCTAATCTCTAATTCCTTTAAAGAATTAGCATCAACATTACACAACTGTGCAATTACATTTACAGAACCTTTAGCTACACGAAACTCTTTATAACCATCTTGTATTACTGCCTCAGTTCTTCTAGTTTTAGGATCAAAAGGAATAAAAAGCTTTTGGACGAATGAATTATTAATCAAACCCTTTTGTTTTGCAGAATTTATGAATGCTAAATCTATTGGATCTTGATTAGCCTCTTGAGAAGCTAAGGCACCATAATAAATCACATCATTATCAGAAAATCCATCTAATGGAATCACATTTGCTATAGAAAGCTTATTCATAGTTATTGTTCCAGTTTTATCCACACATAAAATATCCATAGTTGCAGCATCTTCAGATGCACTAAGTCTTGTTACTAAAACGCCTCTTTTTACTAATTCAACAGAACCTATAGCCATACTTATTGTGAACATTGCAGGTAAAGCAACTGGAATCGCAGATACTAAGAGAATTAAAATTAAAGGTAAAATTTCTAATAAACGCATACCCTTTATAATAGAAAAGACTACAGCAGATCCTAAAAATATAACAACAATAATTAATAATACCCTTACAACTTTGGAAATAACTTCTTCCATATGTAGTCTAGGTTTAGCAGTCTGAATCAGCTGAACAGTTTTTCCGAAATACGTTCTAACACCAGTTAATATTACAATACCAGTAGCTTCACCTCTTTTAATAATAGATCCAGAGTAAGCAATATCATTAATTCTTTTTTGTACATCAATAGATTCTCCAGTTAATGCAGATTGATCTACATAAATTTCACCAGACACTATTTTAATATCTGCAGGAATAAAATCTCCTGCTCTAATTCTAACAATATCACCCGGTACAAGCTCTCTAGCTGTTACAGTCTTCCATATACCATCTCTAAGAACTCTTGCATTAATCTGTAGCTTTCTTTTTAGCATCTCAACAGCTTTTGAGGCTTTCTCTTCTTGAATAAAACCAAGTATGGAATTAAGAAAAAGCAAAGCCATTATTATATAGAAGTCAAGATACTTTTGTAATATCCATGAAAGAATTATAGTTAACTCTAACATCCATGCAGTAAGCCCCCAAAATTTTTTAATGAATTTGATAACAGGACTAACCTTTTTCTCAGGCATTTCATTAAAACCATACTTCTTTAGCCTTTCATCTACCTCAGCTTGGCTTAACCCTGAGTTAAGATTAGATTTCAACAAAGTTAATACATCATCATATTTCAGTTTTTGAAAATCTATGTCATAGTTAGTAGCGTATTCCTTCTTTTGCATATTCATGTCCTATATAAAAAGAATAAAGTGATATTTTTATTTTGCTAACAGAGCTACTGAATAAGATAATGTAAAAATAAGAATTTACAAAAGACAGAAGCCTTGACCTTTAGTACAAAGAGGAGTTACCAAGTAACATAAGTGATTCTTAGATTTTTGCTAACGTCGTCTATTTCACGCCATTCGTTATAACTTAATCGCCATCCTACTGATCCAATGTTTTCTATAAATTGTTGCACACTTTTAGCGCCTGGTATAGGAACTACAGTACTGCTTGTCATTATCAACCAATTTAACGCAACTTGAGAAGGAGTTTTGTTGTATTTTTCTCCAATTTTCTTTAGTAGATTGACAAGCCTTTCAACTTCCTTAAAATTCTCGAGGAAGAAAAGTGGATCTGAGCTTCTTAGATCATTAAATTTGGATATATCATTAATAGTATACTTTCCCGTAAGAGCACCTTTCGCTAATGGACTCCATGCTAATAGCATCATTCCATTTCTTTCTGCATAAGGAATATGATCAATTTCGGCTGCACGTTCTACTACATTATAACGCACCTGTATGCTGACCACATCATGTCTTGATAAGCAATTTCTGGCCGCTTCTATGAGTTCAACAGGAAAATCACTTAAACCGATGTACCTGATTTTTCCAAGCTCAATGAGTCTCTCTAATGCTCTCATGTATCCACATGTTGGAAAATTGTGCCAAAGAGGAGGCCAGTGAACCTGCATTAAATCTATCACATCAACTTGTAATCTAGATAAACATTTATCAACAGCTCTGAATACATCATCTCTATTAAGAAAATCACCAGGAATTTTTGTGGCTATGAATACGTTATCTCGTGTGTCTAGATCTTTAAGAGCTCTGCCTATAAATTCTTCACTCTTACCTTTTCCATATACTGCAGCAGTATCAATTAAGTTTACACCATTTTCTATTGCGCTAGCTATTATTGATTTAGCAATATTATAATCAAGCATTCCCCATGTTTCGCTGTATTGCCATGTACCAAGACCAATTGTCGAAATCTTTTCGTTAATTTTTTGAAATTTTCTATATTCCATAAGATACACCGCAGTCAATATAAAAAACAACCTTATTTATGTTTATTTTCTTAAAGAAAATCAGTAATCAATTTTTCATTACTTGTATTCATTTTAGATTCATGTTGTATATCAATTTTTAGAGTAAAGTTAATTATCCAGATAAACTATGATTGATATGAGATTAAAATGGATAAGTTGATAGAACTTAAAACAAGAATGTATAGCATTGAGATTCTTAGGTTGCTTAAGTCAATGTACCAATATAATGAACTTTCACGCGAGACTGGTTTGCCTCCACCTGTTTTAAGTAGGTATGTTAATGGTTATGTTCTTCCTAGTCTAGAACGAGCAAAAATGTTTATTCAGCTTTTTAAATCTATTTATTTAAGACAAGCAGCTGAAAGTAAAATTATTAAAAAAGAAAACATCATACAAATTACTCCTCTTTTGTCAGACACTCGTCTCCTTTCATACATAGCAAAACTAATATCTGATGAATTTAGTGATACTGGAGTGACAAAAGTTCTTACAAAAGAAACAGATGGTATACCACTAGCAATACTTGTTGGCAATGAACTTGGCGTTCCAGTTATTGTCGCCAAAAATAAGAAAGAATTAGGTATTGATAGTTTTATTGAAGCCAAACAAACATACGTTTCAGGTGTTTACACTTACATTTACGTTCCAAAAAATCTTATAAGACGCGGTGATAAAGTCCTAATAGTAGATGATATAATACGATCTGGCTCTACCATAAAAGCACTGATAAATATTTGTAGAGAAGTCAGAGCAGAAATTGCAGGAATATATGCACTAGTTTCAATAGGTAATGCATTAGAAAATTTGAGAAATGAATATCCATACCCAATAAAATCGCTGTTAATAATTAAGTAGTAATATTTTTTAATATAAAAGCTATTATTATCACAAACAGTATAGTAATCATCAACATTAAAATTGGTACATCAATGCTTATATTACCAATCTGTATTACATTAAACTGGATGTCAATTGTTTTATTGGACGGACCCACCACATCAAGAGGCATTGAGAATATTTTTCCATTAGATTTAATAAGAATGTTATAAGAACCTGAAGGCAAAAGTATATTTACTGAATTATTATCTTTTCCAAACAATGTTTTATTTGAATAAACATAGATTTCAGAATTAATTAAATTGTTGAAAAGATCAACCGTTCGTATTATGAATGGATACACTGAAGTTTTAAGCGTAAGAGTAGAATTATTCCTAGTTATACTTATTGATCCATTATAAACAGTGGTATTTCTATAAATTATTTGGATATTAAAATTACCTACATACCCATTCCAAGTAACTTTTCCATCACTAATAGACATTTTGGTGATATTTTTGTTAACGGAGTCTTTAATCATTAAAAATCCACTTTTAAGAGGTTCATTATTCCATGCAACGATGTTTAAATTTATTAACAGTGTAACATGCACTATGATTTGTTTTGATGTGTATTTCAAGTTAAAATTATTGACTGAGAACTGAACATCAAGAGAAGGTAATATTTGTGATTGTGGATCTAATGCTCTTGCTGAATATTTTAATACGTAAGTGCTATGTGCATCTATTCTTGATATATTACTTTTTAGTTTTCCTTCTATCAACTCCCAACCTTGAGGTAATGTATCATTTATTATTATGGAAAATATTGGTTTACTACCTAAGTTCTGAATGCTTATTATAATATCCAGCATATCACCAATGTTTAACGATGATTTGCTTACATTCTTGATGATATATATAGCATTAGTAAGAATAGCTGGCTCCATCATTATCGGCGGTAATCCAGAGATATTTTGAAAGAGAGGAGGTAAAATAAATGTATCATTTCGTGTAGCCGTTAATGATAATGATATTACTATTGAACGATTAAAAAGAACACTCCTGTTTACTATCAGATATTTTGGAGTTTCACTAAAGTCATCTAATTTATTATGAGTGAATCCTATCTCAGATAACCATGTTTTGTTTAGTATTATCGGAATAGTCTTTAGACCGCCTATGTTAGTAATGTTCCACATTGCTGCATATGTTGATGTGAATAGTATTGATTTGGATACGAAGATTCCTATAAATATCTGATAATTAGAGAATACTCTTGCTAATGATGGTAACGTTGTATTACTAAGCAATGTAAATGAAAGATTATTATAAGTAAATGTAACGTATATTGGCGGTGTTGCATCAGAACGAAATGGTATTATTTGTGAGAATGTTACATTTTTAGGATCATACCTTATTTTATAGACACGTGATTCGTTTTTATTTATTTGTCCCAAATTAATGTGATAAGTTCCCATATGAAGCATTACATTCTTAGCATCATCATTACCAATATTGTGTATATTAACTTCATATGTGACCGTACTATTACCATCTATTTGTAGTGTAGCAGTTAGTGGTTTCACATAATATACAATAGATGGAAAGTGCGCAAATTCTGTTGATATTATAACGTCATTAGCGTATCCCTGAACCATAGTAATACCATCATAATAACTATACATAGATCTAATTCGCAGAATCTTCTCCTCTGAATGTACATAATGAAGTAATACTTTTTTAGATATTGTTGAATTTGGTTTTATATCTCCTATATAAACAGTTGTTGATGGTGTCTCCATAAAACCCTTAGGAATCATTAAATTGACGGTCACATTATTAATCGTTGTCTGATTTGGATTAGTAACATTAACAGTAATTTGTACTGTCTCATCATCCAACAAATAAGATATACTTGGTATTAAATAAAATATTAATGGTTGATTGAATAATGTTACGTAAATGTTCATTTTTTGGATCATAGTATTCGGTGGCACTTTATAGAATCCTGTTGTGGTCCAATGATTGTTTGGCCCGGAAACCCAATTAATATTCTGAGCATAGTTTACATCAGATTTATTCACGCTCAATCCATAAAGATGAAATATTATTAATGAATCATTAGAGAATGGTGATGATTGTAGCTCAGTATTTAATATTTTTGTATAATTAAGTACGCTAACTAATCCTATATTACGTGGAATTATTGATTGTGGTATATTGATAACTGTAACTATTATGAGCTTATTCTCTCCGTTAGAGAATCTATATTCAACATAACTAATTGTGTGTTTTCTAAACAAATTAAGGAATCCTTGCGTATCTTGGTCAATGGTGCTATCGATTAATAGCTTAGAAAATGTATCGAGATTTCCACTACTATAAAATATGCGTGATTTAGAAGTTGAACTTAATCCTTGAAAAACTGTTTGAAAATTGTCAGAAAGCCAATTAATTAGGGCATTAGAATCATAATTATTTGTTTGATATGTTACATTTACTTGTATACCTCTCCAATAAAGGTAAGGTGCATTTTCTCTTTCAGGATTATCATTTATAAACCAATAAACATTAGCAGTATCTGGAGTATATTTAGCAACAGAAATAGAAAAATATTGCAGACCCTGAACAAATGTGGTAGGAAGTAATTGTTTTATACGATTACCACTAAAGATACCCATAATTATTGTTTTATCATAAATCTGATATATATGAAGTGTTTCTGAATATTGCTCATGTTGTTCTTGCGCTAGAATAGTATGAGCACTCATTGTAATAGGGTATATAAACATTAGGATAACCAAAATTATTGGTATAAACTTCATTGTTACACCACATATTCAAATCTTCTTGAATCATTTAAAGATTATTAGAATTAAATAAGGAATTCTTATTAAAAACATTTATCTATTAATCAACTTTCGAGCTATTATTACTGAGATGGTTTCAAAATATTTAAGCTTTTCGCTTTTCATGTTGTGAGGTCGAGGAGGATTTCTCCTCTTTTTATGAG
>JBMFIF010000051.1:0-10991 GCA_049976445.1 Thermoprotei archaeon
TAAGGTAGTATATGATGCAGCTGGTTTAGAGGAAGAGATACGCAAGTTCATAAGAGAAATAGGCAAAGAAGAAGACTATGTTTACATAAAAAGAAGAAGATGGAATCTCACTACAATAGCTAGAGCAAAGAATACATGACCTCTCCCCGCTCTGAAGGTCTAGGCTTTCACCTTTTGTAATGAACTCTTATCTATTTACACTTTTGGGAACTTCGTATTTCTCTACTTGCTTAGCATCCCGATCTCCAAGAACTTTTCTCGAAAAAGCGAAAAGATTAGTAAAGAATAAATCTTGAAGTGATATTCTAGTTTATCAATAATTCAATATTATTTAAAATGAATAGTGTTTATTAAGTATGCAAAAATTTTCTTTATTGTTTTCTATCATGATAAAATTGCCTCTTTAGTTATTTTTTATTATAATAAAGTTCTTTAATTGTTGGATTAAAATGGATAGTATGGATGATCTTAAAACATCAATAGGTGTACATTCGATAAGGCATTCAAGGAGTAAAGTGTATTCTCTAGTATTTATTTTGATATTATTATTATCTATATTGATACCATATATGATATCTGCATTATTAATTCCATGGATGCTTTTTATTTATTGGTCCTTTTTAGCTATAATAGCTATCATACTTTCTTATCTATATATGAGAGGTGAAGTTAGATGAGCGGAGAAATATCAATATTATCTGGGGTTTCTCTAGTAGTATTTATAATGGTCATGTTAGGTCTTGGAGAGTATGCTAGGAGGAAAGGCGCGTTAAAGTCTGTAGAGGAGTTTTATCTAGCTAATAGAATGTTAAATACTTTGCAGTTCCTTTTTACATATTTTGCCACGACTTATAGTGCTTTCATGTTCATAGGACTTGTGGGTTATTCGTATTTTTATGGTGTTGGTTCGTTAGGATTTGAACTCACATACCTTATGGGGACGGCAGCTATTTTAAGTCTTCTTTCAGTTCCAATATACAGAAAGGCAAAGAAGTTAAATGTCATAACACCTACACAACTTATCTATTTAGAAAATGGTTCAAAATTGGCTAGGTATATCACAAGTATTTCGTACTTGGTATTCCTCATACCTTACATGAGTGTCCAAGTGATAGGCCCAGCAGTAATTCTAAGTATTTTAGGTATTCCAAGGGAAATATCGATATTAACAACTATTCTTACAGTATTCGTATACGTATATTTTGGAGGTATGAGAGGTGTTGTTTACACAGATATTGCACAAGGGGCATACTTTCTTTTAGTCTCTTTAATGTTTGTTGCATCCGTATTTCAAGGACTTTTTTCTACACCTCTTCAACTTCACACAATCCCTGGTGGATTATCATTTTGGACGTTTGAACGATTTCTTTCATTAACAATACCATGGATTTTCTTCGCATTAACTAATCCACAAGTTCTCCAGAGGATATATGTTACTAGTAGCGAAAAAAATCTAACTAAGGGAACAGTTCTTTTTTTAATAGCAGGTTTTACATTAACTATAGTAATGGTTCTTACTGGACTTGGAGGAGCTGGTTTGTTTAAACTTCAAACGAAAGATCCAAACATGGTTACACCTATGATTATGTCTAGCCTTCCAATAAGTTTTCAGTTGGCAATAGCTTTAGCAGTGTGGGCTGCAGCATTATCTACATTCGACTCAATACTGTTAACTTTAGCCTCAATAATAGATATAGATCTTATCGGGAAAGGAAGTGTAAAATTGGGAAGATGGGCAGTATTAGGAATAATTGTAATTGTAGGTATCTTTTCCTTCTATACTGCGGCGCCTGTTGTCATTCTTGCAGTTGCTAGTTCTGCAGCCTTGTTGTACTTAGCACCTATACTGATTGTAGCAATCTTACGAGGACTTTCGAAGAATGAAGCTTCATTGCTTACGCTATTAGGCTTCGTATCATTTACTTTACTCTTTATAGTAAGAAACTTAGTTTATCCGCATGTACTTGATTACGCTTCTCTTGGGAGTCTGATCATTACATCACTAGCATCAATCATAATATGGTTAAAAACTCCAAATTCTCCTAAGGATTAAAGTTTTATATGAGTCATTGTATAGATGAATTATGCCAGTTGAAATATTAGCTGAGCCTTTAATTTTTATTTTAGCAGTTTTCTTAATTTTGATAGGAGTAGTTCTCATATTAGTGATTGGTGCATTCATCTTTTTCTTTCCAGCAATCGTTGCTGCTTTAATAGTTTGGTTTATTACTGGTGGTGATAAGATTCTCACAGCTTTAACATTTCTAATAATAGCTATAATATCGTTGATAAAAAGAAGATAATATTTAGAATAGTGATTTATACTGATCTTTGAGAACTTTTTTATCTATTTTTCCAGTGCTTGTTTTCGGTATTTCGTTCACGAATATGAATTTGTCTGGTATCCACCATTTGGCAATTTTACCAGATTCTGCATAGTTTTCTAAGTGTTTCTTTAGTTCATCTTCTGTAACTTGCATGCCTTTCTTTGTAACTATGATTGCTACTGGTCTTTCGCCCCATCTTGGATGAGGGGCACCTATTACTGCTACCTCTGATACTGCTGGATGTAATGCGATTAAATCTTCAAGTGTTAATGATGAAATCCATTCTCCTCCACTTTTTACTACATCCTTTATTCTATCTACAATTTTTATGTAACCGTATTCATCTATTACTGCCACATCACCAGTATGGAGCCATCCTCCAGCCCATAATTCTTTTGTCTTCTCCGGATCTTTATAATAATCTTTAGTGAGCCATGGGGCTCTGACAACAATTTCGCCAACAGTTTTACCGTCCTTTGGAACATCTTTACCTTCTGCATCAATTACACGTAATTCCACTAAAGGCATAGGTATGCCTGTCTTAGTAATTATATCAATTAATTTTTCAGAAGGCCAGTCAAGCATATCTTCTCTTGGATTTGCTATAGTGAGTACTGGTGCAGTTTCAGAAAGGCCATAACCAGCCATTATTTTAATACCAAATTGCATTGCTTTCATAGCTAGTGCCTTTGGTAGTGCAGCACCACCGATTACTACCTTCCAATTCTTTAAGCAATCCTTGTAATTATCGACCTCTGGATGGTTAAGTATCATATGAAGTATTGTAGGAACCATATGGGAGAATGTCACATTTTCTTTTTTAATGAGTTCTAGAGCAATTTTGGGATCATACCGACCTACTAGCACAATTTTATTTCCGAGCATAGCGGCAGTATAGGGCAGTCCCCACGAATGAACATGGAAGAAAGGTACGAGTGGCATCATGACATCTTTTGATGTGATGTTCACTACGCTTGGGTATGATGATAGCATCGATGTTAATGCAAGTGTATGAAGAACTAATTGTCTATGAGTGAAATGAACACCTTTTGGAAGGCCTGTTGTTCCACTTGTGTAAAAGAGTGTTGCCTCAGTATTTTCATCAAAGTCTGGAAACTCATAATGTGATGAAGCTGAATTTAATAGGTCTTCATAGTAATATGCTGGTTTTAATGATGTAGATGGCATGCTTCCAGTATCACTCATTATCACCCAT
This sequence comes from Thermoprotei archaeon, assembly GCA_049976445.1. Lineage (GTDB taxonomy): Archaea > Thermoproteota > Thermoprotei > Gearchaeales > WAQG01 > JAVZOV01. Next base: position 3,544 of record JBMFIF010000051.1, read on the forward strand.
GCTTTCACAGTAGGCAGTGCACTAGCAACTTTTTCAACTAATGGTAGAAATTCATCTCGTACAAAAACTATATCATCTTCAGCATGAACTGCTGTATAGAGTATCTGCTCGGGTGGTAGTCGTATATTCACAGTATGTAAGACAGCCCCCATCATAGGAATGGCAAAATAAGCTTCTAAGTACCTATGAGTATCAAAATCGATTACAGCTACTTTCGAACCTTTTTTCACACCTATTGATTCTAATGCATTAGCAAGTCTTTGAATCCTTTCATAAAACTTCATCCAGTTATATCTCGTAATATCTCTATAGACAATCTCAGTAGGTGGTTGTCTATATAGTGTTTGAACTAGAAGTTTTTTAATAAGTAACGGATATTCATAATAAGACACGAGAACGCACCATAATTTTTAGCGTTTTCTAACCTTATAAAATTAACTAAAAAATATTTACAGTAAAAATCTGTATAAAGTATTAATGTTCTAATTCAATGATTTTGTATGCAGTTTTAATTTCGCTTTTTTATCACGAAGATTAGCGCTAGCTGAGCAGTATTTTTCTTCAGATAATTTAATGGCCTTTTCAACACTATCTCTATCTAGACCAATTCCAGTTATCTCATAGATTATTTCAATGTGCTTATAGTATTTGGGATATTCTTCTGCTCTTTCTCCTTGTACTTTTATTACTAAAGAGCGAACATCTTTTTTCATTCTTTTTAGGATATTAACAACATCCATACCTGTACATGCTCCTAAAGCTATCAGCAATAATTCCATTGGTCTAAATCCAGTATTTTCGCCACCATGTTCATTATCAGAATCTATCACTACTGAATGTCCATACTTATCCATACCTATGAATTGCATTCCGCTAACCCATTTCACGGTAATTTCGTTCATTTTGTCTCATAGCATGTAGTAAAAAATGTCTAAAAAAGATAACGTATAAATGATCTAAAACGTATGATTTTTGATGTGATATTAATATTGGTTTTTAATGTTTGATGTTTATTAGGAAGTATTCGTGAAGTCGTGTGTCATTAGTTAGTTCTGGATGAAATGTGGTACCCATGTGTATGCCCTGTTTAATTGCTACTGGTTTGTTATCAAGTGTGGCAAGTATCTCCACGGTAGGATCGACTTCTTTTATTGATGGTGCTCTTATGAATACTCCTCTAAACGGTTTAGAGCCGATTACTGGTATATTTAAATCTGCTTCGAATGAATCTTTTTGGCGTCCGTAAGTATTTCTTTCAACTACCATGTCTATAATTCTGAGTAGTGGTTGTGTTGTTTCTCCAACTGTTTTGTCATATGTTTTCTTTGCCATTATTATGAGACCTGCACATGTTCCCCAAAGAGCTAAATTCTCAGTCTCAATTTTGTTTTTGATGTATTCCAGTAATCCATTGTGTTTCATTAATGAACCGATGGTGGTGCTTTCACCACCTGGAATAATTAATCCGCTAAGACCTTCCAGATCCTTAGGCCTTTTGACCCATATTATTTTGCCTTTAATATTTAGTTTATCCATGGCTATTTTTAATGCAGAAATGTGTTCTTCAACATCGCCTTGTAATCCTAAAACTCCGATGTTCATGCTTGAGCACCTCTTTCTTGCATCCGAAGTTCTAGTTTCTTAATGTCCATACCTATCATGGATTTCCGTTCATCTATCATGCTTTGTGCTTCTGCAACAGTTTCAGGATCATCATAATGTGTTACAGCTAAAACGATAGCTTTAGCTCTTTCTAGTGGATCTGAAGATTTAAATATTCCTGATCCTACAAATACTCCGTCGCTTCCGAGTAGCATCATTAATGCGGCATCCGCTGGTGTTGCTATTCCTCCTGCAGCAAAATTTACTACTGGGAGTCTGCCAAGATGTGCAACTTCTTCTACTAATCTATAACTTACCTTTAATTCTCGTGAGGCTCGAATAAGTTCTTGCATATCACCAGCTTCATAAATAGCTTTTATACGTCGTATTTCATTATTCATTATTCTCATATGTCTTACAGCTTCTGCTACATTGCCAGTTCCCGCCTCACCTTTGGTTCTTATCATTGCTGCGCCTTCTTCAATTCTACGAAGTGCTTCGCCTAAATCTCTTGCACCGTTTACAAAAGGTGTTGTGAAATCCCATTTCCATATATGTCGTTCCTCATCAGCAGGAGTGAGAACTTCGGATTCATCTATCATATCAACACCTATTGATTCTAAAAGTTTAGCCTCATATATATGGCCTATTCTACATTTTGCCATCACGGGAATTGTTACATGATCCATTATACTTTCGATAACCTTAAGACTAGCGGTCCTAGCTACACCTCCTTCTTTTCTTACATCATAGGGTAACTTATCTAACACCATCACTGCAACTGCTCCTGCATCTTCAGCTATTTGTGCTTGCTCGATATTAGTGACATCCATTATAACTCCATGCTTTAGCATGTGAGCAAAACCACGCTTTACTAACGTTGAACCCTGTATACGTTCAGTATCATTCATGATAATTTTCTTTAACCCCTTTGGATTAATTTCTTCAGAAACAAGCGATATCATTCTGCCTCAATCTTAATTAAAAATAATTATATATAAGATTTAGCTTATGTATAAGATATTTTTAAGATATTTTTATGATTCTATATGTTAAGGTAATGCTTATATTCCCATTCAGTGATCGTGTATTTTGTGGAGTCCCAGCTTCCTACGGATGATATGTAATCATCGTATTCGCGTTTTTTCAGGTTGACGATAGATTCGTAAAGAGGTTCGCCTAAAGTTGACTTAATTAATGGATCACGTGTTAGGTCTTCTATTGCTTCAGCTAAGTTTGTAGGTAATGCTTTTACACCAAGTTTTTCTCTTTCAGTATTGCTTAGATGATAAAGGTTCACGTTAATAGGTTGTGATTCTAATTTTCTATTAATTCCATCAATTCCTGCTGTTATGATACTGCTTAATGCTAAATATGGATTTATTGAGGGGTCTGGATGTCTGTACTCTATGTGCGCTTCGGTTTTACTTTTAACTAGATGTGCCGGTACTCTTATTATTGCTGATCTATTGCCATATGCCCAAGCAATGTATACTGGTGCTTCATAGCCTGGTACAAGCCTTTTATATGAGTTCACGATTGGTGCGACTATTGCCGAAAGAGCGCGTGCATGGTCTAATACTCCGCTTGCAAAGTTTATGGCAGCTTTTGATACTTTTTCAGCACCTTCGTAGAAGAGGTTTTTATTACCTCTCCATAAGCTCATGTGAATGTGAGCTCCACTTCCATTGATTCCCCAGAATGGTTTTGGCATGAATGTTGCTGTGATTCCTCTCTCTTTTGCCATGAATTTAAAAGCAGTTTTAACTAGAAAGAGCCTATCTGCAATAGTTAACGGATCACTTGCCTCTAGCGTAAATTCATATTGTCCGGGAGCTACTTCATGATGATGTTTTACTACATTATAAGTGTCAAATAATTCACCCATTTTACGACATAATTCATCACCAATTCTTGTAGGTTCGGCTGAATAATAATATCCGTCGTCTAACGGTTTAGGTTGAGGTCCAGCAATTAGAAAGAATTCTAATTCAACACCCATTAATATTTTTAAGCCTAGCTTTTTCACGTTATTTAAAACATTTTTAAGCACAAACCTTGGATTTTTTTCAAATGGTTCACCGTTATATTTGTAAAGATCTCCTATTACCCAAGCTACGTTAGGTGAATCCCATGGAGCTATTACTAATGTGTTCAGATCAGGTTTTATCACCAAATCGCTTTCCTCAATTTCAGTGAAGCCTGGTACCGATGATCCGTCAATTCCAGCGCCTTCATAAATAACCTCATTTAAACTACTCTTATGAATAGTTACAACTCTTAGTTGTCCTGCTAAATCAACTGCAGCAACTCTTAAATATTTTATTCCATGCTTTTCTAAACGATTTATCGTCTCCTTGTATATTTCCTTATTATTTGTCGGCATATATAATATTCAGATTTTTTATTTTTAAACTTTTAGTTCTGAGCAGTTATTTAAACTCGAAAGTTGTTCTAAGAATAACCAAAAAATAGAAACATTAACGTAGTCCTGCTACTTCACCTTCAAGAGCTGAAACAAGATTAGCAAGTACTTGCATTACCTTATAAGCTTCTATAACGTTTTTTGCATTGTATCTTAATGTATAAGGATCAACTCTTTTCATATTTGGGATACGCTCACCAGCATCAGCATATGCCGTGTTCTTCATTATAAAGGTGAACGTTACTGGATTATTAATTTTAAGAGGTTTTGCATCTTTACCTATTTTAGAAATAGCTTTCTTAATTCCATCCTTTAGAGTTTTCTCGATTTTTATTAAGGATGGTGATATTGAGGAATGTCTAGTAATAGATTCTTTGAACGTGACATATTCAACCCATGGTGCTTTTTCAAGCACGTCGAATTTTAATTTATCATCACCGCCTACAAGTATTACTGGAACATTATATTCACCTACTATTAAGGCATTAATATAAAATTCACTAGCTTTAACTCCATTTACAAGTACCTCATGAAATGATTGACCACTATATGTGTGATCAAGTATTGCGTAGGAAGTCCCTGCCGCTGCATGATAACCTATGAATAGTGCTGCATCAAATCCACGTTCTATTCCATAAACCATATCTACCGGCCTTAGACTTCCTCGTATAAGATACACATACTCTGGCATTTCTTCATAAATTATGCTTCCCATATACCAATGCGAGTCCGCCACATAAATTTCATCAAATCCGTTCTGATATAATGTTTCTGCAGTAATCTTTGTTATTCTTGTAACAATTCTTCGTCCCTCATCATGCAAAAATGCTTTAGGAGCCGTCTGGGATACATGAAAAATTCCAGGCATCCCCTCCATATCAACAGATATGTATGCCTTCATGTCACATCCTTTTTATTATAATTTAGACAAATTAAAGGTTATCCCTATCACCTAGTCCTTGAATGAGTGAATTTTGCTATTTTTGTGAAATCTTAGCTAACTCTTTCTTTTTGTTAATAGTGTTAAGATAAGTTTACAAAAAGAGAACTTTAGTGATAGTCTCAGCTTGTCATGATAAAATTTTCTTACACAACCATTTATAGAACAGAACACTTAAACTTTAACATGACATACAAAGATTACCACTTTAGTTCTAAAACCAGCCAATTTTACGAAAGAAGAATACTAGTACTACAGCAAATGTTATCATTACAGTTAAAATTACCGGATAAGCATACGGTAAACGCGCTTCTGGTATTTCAAGATTCATACCATATATTCCTGCAATGATTATAAGTGGCAATGCAATCACATTTATTGCAGTTAGCTTTTTCATCACAATATTTAATGACAATGATATCGAGGATAAATGTAAATCACGTATATCTGCTAACCTTTCTTTCTGCGATTCAATAAGCTCAATCAAGTGTGCAGAATCCTCATAGAATTCTCTGAGAAGTCTTTCACTTTCAGCTGAAAGTTTATAAACACCTTTACCAAGTAGCAATGATACGTATTCTCTTATAAAATAAAATGCGCGTCGTAATACAATTAAATTTGATCTAATATCCCTAAACATTCCTATATCAATTTTGGCAGGCTCTTTAACAACTAAATCCTCTAACTCATCAATCCATTCATCAACTAAATCAACCACACCATAATACTCATTTATCAACTCATTCATAATGACAGAAAACAAAACATCAACACCCAACTCTCGAACTCTATAATCATCCCTCACTAAGCACTCTTTAATCTTACCAAGAAATTCCTGAAACAAGCTAATAACAATTACCGTATTCCTATACAATACTACCAATAACGGCATATCATCTATTTCATGATCCCTAACTCGAAAAAGTTGCAACACCAAGATTAATCGTTCATCAACAATAAGCCTAGACCTCTTTATATCATCCTTAGATAATTTTATTGGCATACTGATGTTCAACTGATCTAGTGAAGCAAACACCTCATCAACATTCTCCGCATAAACCATTATTAGACATTTTTCCTTAGCACTCTCCTTCACAACCTCATTACACCCTTTTTCTTCTATCTTCTTACTATCATAAACGATGTATGCAATTCTCATAACTAAACTATAAAATCACTAAAATTAAATAAACTTACTGAAACAACAAAATAAAAGAACATTAAACTAAATTATCAAAAACAATAAAACATACAAATAAACCTCTTTTCAAAGCGGAATTACATGAGCTACAGCTATCATCTCTATTAAACAGAAATTTTTATACTAAGTAAAAGAAGCACCATTATTTTAACTGAAACTTATAAACTTAATAAACAAGATACAGAAAACTTTATTTGCAACATTGTAATCAAGACAAAAGAGATGAAAAAAGGAAAATTCAACGTGAAACAAAACACTATCGTCAATTTTATGCTAGATACAAAATTCAGGATTCATAGAATCACTCTTGGAGTAGTTTTATTATTAATAACTCTTGCACCTATCCACTTTATACTAAAAATAGTATTGTGGTTATTGGGGACTTCATTTATTGCATCAGGTTTACTTAAATCATGTCCAATAAGAGAACAAATCAAGAAACATTATCTTAAAGAATAAACGTTCACATAATGCATAGAACACTTTAAGTTTAAATTCTAAAGTAAAATTATTTATTGTGACAATTAATTATTTGGGCCGGTAGTTCAGCTGGGAGAATGCCCGCTTCGCACGCGGGAGGTCGCGGGTTCAAATCCCGCCCGGTCCACTTTTAGTACAAACCCTTTATATAGAGCTAAGAGACTTACTTTTTTCTGAATTTTATTACTATTATCATCGCTATTAATGATAATATTATGCTCGTGGTAGATATTATTTCAAAGGCATTAAAGCTTGGTGCTTGTAACTGTGATGTTGTGGTAGTTATGGTTTGTGAAGCCCATGAAATTACAGTATATGGTGGTTTAAAGGGTATTATATTGAGACCTTGCCCAGTACCTGATGTGATTTCTGTGAAATTAGTTGTTGCATTAAAAGCGCCTGCAGCTCCTTTCGCGGCATGATTGAATGCATGGTCAACAAAGGGATATGTGCCTGGTTCTGGAAATATAAGATCAATTATAGCACCCTGGTCAGGTTCAAGATTGACTGATTGCAAGCCATGAAATACATTGCTAGGATTACCATTGTAGTATACAGTATCAAAAATATTACCAATTACATGGAATGATAGCCAAAGGTTTGGGCCTATGTTTAAAACATAAAGTCTTACTGTTTTATTTACAGGGACAGGTAATGGGTGTTTTAAGTATCGGAAGGGGTTCGGTTTTCATTGGGCTTAATATAGTTTGATATCAAGCCCTCCCCCTTGACATCATCACCCTCAGGATCCCTTTTCATCGGGATCCATATCACCGGGCTCCGCCCGCTCAGGGTGACCC
>JBMFIF010000052.1:0-10979 GCA_049976445.1 Thermoprotei archaeon
CTCTCCGACGAGCTTCGTGCTCATGGAGGTCAACGGCCTACACCCCAGTCAGTTCTGTAAACACAGAACTGACTAATTATGTTATATAAGGAGGTCAGAGACAATTTGTGCATCATATTTATATGTAACATTGTCATAAATGATTCGGTAGAGGAAAATGTCTACTCGAAATGAAATATATGTTGGATATGCTATTTCGTTAGCAGGTGGAGTTTTAATAATAATTGGGTCTTTACTAGGCATGTTCAGCATGTTTTATTTTGGATGGGTTGGTGGTTGGGGCATGATGGGAGGAGGTCATATGATGGGAGGATGGTATGCATGGCCATGGTGGAGTAGCGGAATGGGAGTTTTCATAATATTTCCAATAATAGGATTAATCTCAGGAATTTTAGTAACTATTGGAGCTGTAAAGTTACATAGTTCAGCTGACACATCTACATGGGGAACGATAATAATAGTATTCTCAATCATTAGTTTTATTGGTGGCGGAGGATTTTTCTTAGGTGCAATATTAGGATTGATCGGTGGCATTCTAGCAATTACTCTAAAATCATAAAAAATTCCGCAATTCTAAAGTGCGAGTATTCCTATTGACCTTTATACTTGGTAATAGAGTTTGCTACTCTTGTGCTTTCCATCACGCTATCATTGGTAGTCTCTACAGGTCATGGTAAAGTCGCTCCACACCATCCTTTATGAAGGGTGACGAGGGCTAATGAATACTTAAGGAGCTCTACACTCTTCGTATAAGCCTTCGTGCACCTCCTAAGGCGCGCCAAACAATCCCTAAGAACAGAATGCCTAGACTCATTCACGTTCACACGACCAGAGATAAGATGCTTCCCACGAGGAAGCACACCATAAACAGCGTAACCATCAGTACGATAAACGCTAGCATTCGGTAACCTAGAGAAGAGTTCAACAAAATCTTCCAAACCCCTACCACCAACATTAAACACGAGATCCTTACCATCAACAACTGCAGTCCAAATCCAGAACCAGCAATCCGCGATTATTTTGATTGTTGATTTATTTACGGTCAAGTATGTCCAAATCCAGAGCCAGCAATCCTTCAACCTACGCCTCACGTACGTCCACATCTCATCGATGTCGACCACGTCAGCGCGCTTCCCCCTCAACACCTCCTCATACATCCTTCACTTTTGTGTATGCTTTCTTCCCCATTTTTTGATCCAGCTGTATACTGTGCTGAGTGGTACTTCTAGTACTCTTGAGATTGCTGAGATTGACATGCCTTCTGTGTAGAGTTTGAGTGCTTGTTTTACTTTTGTTTTTGGGTGTTTGTGTTTTCTTGCTTCTGGTAGGAATTGTCTTCCGCACCTTTTGCACATGTATGCCTGTTTTCCCCTCTGCCTTCCGTTCTTTATCACCCAGTCTGACCCACATTCTGGGCATATGGCTTGCCCGTACTTTCTTGGCCTACCGGTTCTCATGTATGTAATATGTTTTAGAATACATTTAAACTTTACCATGACCTGTAGAGACTACCCTATCATTCGAAGCTTTCACTGTAGCGAATCAACCTTACTAATTGTGGAGTAGTTTTATATTATTAAAGTTACGTATTAATGTACCTAAACTTTAAATATAGGTACATTATAATGTACTAATGTGTTGAATAAAGATTTAGAAAGGTTTAATGAATGGTGGTTTACGGGAAGAGTAAGAAAGGAGTTAGCTTTGCCTTTTAGAAGGTATGCTTTTTCGAATATCCTTAAGAGTATAAGTGATAGACAGATCACGATGCTTACTGGATTACGAAGAGTTGGTAAGACGACTCTCATGTATCAAATGATAGAAGAGTTGGTAAAATTTGAGGATCCTTTTAGGATTCTTTATTTTTCTTTTGATGAATCTTTAGCAAGTCCAAAAGAGGTTTTAGAGTATTATGAAAAGAGGGTTTTAAAGAAACCTTTTGAAGAAGCAGGAAGAGTCTATGTTTTCTTTGATGAGATTCAATATATTAAAGACTGGGCGTCAATGCTTAAGCAGTTTTATGATCTATATCCGAATCTTAAGTTCTTTGTTTCTGGTTCTTCCTCTTTACTTCTTTCGAAAGATGCTATGGAGAAACTAGCAGGAAGATTCTTTCTTTTTGAATTAAAGCCTTTGATGTTTTCTGAATTTTTAGAGATGAAGGGATTAAGGAAAGAGAACATGGATATTTTCCCGAGACGGATTGAAGCTTATTTCTTTGATTATCTAAGGAAATCAGGGTTTCCTGAAATTGTTAATTGGGAAAATGATGCTAAAATAGCTGAGTATGTCAGATATTTTGTTATAGACAGGATTATTCTTAAAGATATTCCGTACATATTCAGGACCAGGGACATGATTTTATTGGAGAGAATAGTTAGGTTAATTCTTTCAAATCCTGGATGTATAATAAACGCGAATTCGTTATCAAGAGATTGGGAAGAAGATAAAAGAACAATTCTGAATTATTTAAAGTTTTTAGAAATTTCACTTCTTATAAGATCGCTTTCTAACTTTAGGCCTTCTTACTTATCATCTTCTAGGAAGTTGAAAAAGTATTATCCTGCAATGCCTTCTCTTATTTTCTCCTATTCAAAAGAGATTTTTGAAAAAGATCTTGGAGCTGTATTAGAAACATATGTTGTTAATTTCTTGAATGCAAGCTATTATTTTAGAAAAAATGGAAAAGAAATTAATATTGTTTTAAAAGGTCAAGAAGAATTGCTACCAATTGAGGTAAAGGAAAAAGTTAGTGAAGAGGATCTAAGAAGATTCTCAAACCTAATAAGCTACATTAATGCTAAAAGAGGAATAATAATATCTCTGAACCAAACGATGAAAAGATCAAACATCGAAGTAATGCCTGTTTATCTCATAGAGGAATTCTTTAAAAATTTTAAATCTTATCCCTAATTATTGGCAGTTTATGTGTGATTCTGAACCTCCTTCTGTAGTACAAACTAGTTGAGCATTGGTGTTATAGAATAAGGTGTTAGTAAAACTTTATTTAAGTTATGTTATAAAAGTTGTTTATTGTAATAATTTATCTGGATTCATTATGTTTTTGGGATCTAGCGTGTTCTTAATTTGTTTTAGGATGCTATAAGCCGAGCCTAATTCTTGTTTTATCCACGGTAATCTTATTAATCCAATTCCATGATGATCACTTATTGAACAGTTTAATGAAAGACAAACTTTCATGCTGGTTTCCCATATTTTTTCATAGAAATATGTTGGATCATTTTCTTCTGATACTCCTGCTATCGTGAAATACAAGCACCCACCGTTAATATAAAAGTGATCTGCGTGAGCTGACGTATGGAGTACTGATGCATTTTTTTCTTGAATATTTTTTAAGGATGTCTTTATCTTTGTGTGTAAGCTTGGTAACTTGTTCCAAAGCCCTGATACTTCAATCGTATCTATGAGTAAACCCATTTTCATGTATTGTTCTGCTTTTTCTTTTGCTTCAAATCGTTCTTTAAGCCAAATGGATGGTAGTTCTTCACCAGACCATGATCCGCCATTTTTTATTATTATCTCATCAATTATCTGTTTTTGCGCATTTAATATTGCTTGTTCGCCTTCTAATATTATTATTAGTAATGGTTTATTTACCTTTCCAGTAAACCAGAGCGCGGAATCGTCCTCATCATAGAGCCTGATCACGTCCGGATTTAAACCTTTCATCATAATAGCTTTTACTGTATTAAGACCTTTATTGAAGCTATCAAACGTGTATGATAGTAACGTTCGTGACTGAGATACAGGTCTTATTTTTAATATTGCTGATGTTATTATCCCTAATGTTCCTTCGGATCCTATAAAAAGATGTTTCATGTCAGGCCCTGTTGAAGTCCTTGGTGCCGGTTTTGTGGTTATTATTTCTCCTGTAGGCAGTACCACTTCTAAACTTACTACTATATCCTCTATACCACCGTATTTTGTAGAGTATTGTCCTATTGATTTTGTTGCAATCCAACCACCTATAGTTGAATCATATAATGATTGAGGATAATGTCCTGTTGTATAACCTTTTTTATTTAGCTCTCTTTCAAGTTCTATGCCTTTAACACCAGCACCAACATGAACCATCATATTTTCTTCATCAACATCAATAGTTTTGAAATCCTCTAAATCGATGAATATTCCTCCATGTATTGGTATTATTCCTCCGACTACACCAGACCCTCCACCTAATGGTATTATTGGTACATTAAAGAGATTAGCGATTTTTATTATTTTTGAGACATCATCGGTGTTTCGTGGCTTTACTATCACATCTGGAAGTGGTATCTCCATATTACGTAAAGTTCTTGCCAAAAATAATGGTGTAAAATCTAGTGCTTTTGTCTTTAGTATATTAACGTCAGTAAGTACTCTATCCGCGCCTAGTATGTTCTCGAGCTCCGTAATGATTTTCTTAACATTCTCGTTCTTTTCTAGTTTCTGGATATTCCATAATGTCATTCATACCAACCTCTAGCTTTCTCAACAGCCTTTTTCCATAGGTTAAGTTTTTTGGTGCTGATGAATTCTTTTGGTTCAAATATTGTTTCAACTTTTCTCAGTTTCATTATATCATTTAACGATATTGTGTTAAGTCCAATAAGTGCCATGTAAGCTGCTCCTAACCCTGTTGTCTCAAGGTTCTTTGGTCTTTCGACGTTTATTCTTGTTAAATTTGCTATATGTTGTAGTAAGAAGTTACTTTTCGATAAATTTCCATCGGCTCTGATAATTTGTATTTGAATCCCTGTATCTTTTTGCATTATCTCTATTATATCATAGATACTATATGCTATGCTTTCTAGTACTGCTCTTATTATATGTTCTCTTTTTGTTCCTCTAGATAATCCTATAAGTATTCCACGTGCTGTGGGATCATTGTATGGTGCTGGTAAACCTGTGAAAGCAGGCACAAAATAAACTCCTTCACTATCATCTACCAACCTGACTATCGTATCTATTTGTTCGATCTCTTTTAATAATCCAAGTTCTTGAAGCCAAATTAAAAGTTCTCCACTAAATGCAATATATCCTTCAAGCATGTAGCTTGTTAAATTCTTAATCTTCCATGCTATCATCGGTATAAGTCCATGTTCCGAGAATTTAATAGAATCTCCTACATTCATATCTACAAAACTTCCAGAACCGTTAGTGATTTTGACTTCTCCGTTTCTTATACATGATTCTCCAAAAAGCGCTGCTTGTTGATCAGCTATACTAACGAGTATCGGAGTACCTATTAGATTTTGCGGGCCATTCTTAACCTCACTGTAATCAGCAATATTCTCCTTTACTTCTGGCAATATTGAGTGTGGTATTTTAAAAGTTTCTATTATATCAGACCACCATGAGATTGAAAATGGATCAAAAAGTCCAGTGACTGATGCATTAGATGGGTCAGTTGCATGTACTTCTCCATTCGTTAGCATCCAGATCATGTAGGTGTTAAGTGTTCCAAAGAAGATTTCACCTTTTTCAGCTTTAGACCTTGCATCGGTTATATTATCAAATATCCATCTTAAGTACATCGATGATGCGTGAGGATATAGAAGGAGTTTTGCAAACTCTTCAGGCAGGTTTAGTTCGCTTTTCAATTTGTTCGCAACATCATAACCTCTGGAATCCATCCATGTGATAGCATTGTACAATGGTTTTCCATTGCGATCCCAAACTATGGTAGTTGACCTATTATTTGTTATTGCAATTCCATCTACTTTTTCATCTTTTATCGTCGATTTTATGGTTTTAAGCAAAATTTGGTAAATCTCTAACGGATCCTGCTCTACAAAGCTAGGAATAGGCTGAATCAATTTGAGTTCATTTATTGTTTTATGAATAAGTTCACCTTTATCATCAAATAAAAGTGCTTTTAAATCACGAGTACCAATATCTAGAACAAGGATTTTTTTACCGTTCATTCTAATCAATCTTTATATATCATAATAAGAATATAAAATTAAGCTACATCATTGCATCTATAGTTATTCTACTTGTTTTAAATGAAGATGGGTCAATTTCTACAAAACTTTCTTCTTCATTAATAGATATCTCAATGTTTTCTTCCATGATTTTAAGCTTTCTAAAGTACGGTTTTACAGAATAGAAGAGTGTAAATGGTTTTTTCTCAGTAATTCGATGCGGTACTATAAACTTCACATTATTACCTGGTTTAATAGTAATAAGCCCTTCTTGAACATTAGATTTTTTAAATACAAGGTTTCCACTTTTTTCAACATTTCTTAATAATTCAAATGGTGCCAATGCGCCACCTATTACATAAATTCCTGGTAAAGCTTCAAAAGCTTCATTAACTACTGGCCCTTTAGTGTACATATCTATAGTTATTGGAAGTTTATTAAGTAAACCAATGAGAGGTCTGAAACCAATTGAAATTATAAAAGTATCACATTCGTATTCTCTATCATCTTTTATAGGGATAAAATCTTCATTACTTAATGCTAATTTTACTTTTTCGATGCGTTCTTTACCTTTGATATGAGTAACTGTATGTTCATGAATTATTTTAACGCCTGGAATGTCCAATACTTTTCGTGGAGTGATTAATGTTACATCAAAATTTTTTGAAGCTAATAGCTTTGAGAGAAATATACTGATCTCATTCCCACCTAATATTGCAATCTTTTTTCTGAATATGTATCCTTTCGATAAGAGTCTTAGTGCTTCAGTAGCTGTAAAAACGCCTGATGGTCTATCCCCTGTGATTCTAGCACCAGCAGTTGTTATATCTCTACTTCCCGTTGCAAATACTATTCTTTTTGTATTTACGATAATAATTTCACCTTTTTTTTACAGCTATTATCTTGTGACTTCCTCTTGGATTGTAAACAACATTAATAACTGTTGTTTTAGTATAAACTTCTACATCCTTTGGTGTAGATATTTCTTTTCCCATAAGCCTTAATATTCCCCCAATCTGCTCATCCCACTCAAAGACAATAGGTGCTAAATTACTCTTAACAGCACTAGATACTGCTTTTAATCCACTTGGACCTAAACCTATTATTACCACATCACTAGTCAGTTCTTTTTTCATGTCCCATCACAATCCACGAAGAACCACCATTCTTGGTTACATTACGTATTGGTATGTTAAACTCTTCAAAAATATCTAAAATTGCTGGCAAACAATATGAACCTTGGCATTCACCCATACATGCATTTGTGCGGAATTTTATACTATCAAGTGTCATAACCCCTCTGCTTATTGCTTCAACAATTTCTGCTTTACTCACAAGCTCACAAGGGCAAACAATATTTCCATAATCCAGATTTTTATCAATAATCATCTCTATTTTTTCTGGTTCGTCGATTAACTCTCTTACTTTTATGCTATGCTCTCTTGTTGGTTTAAAGTTTAAGCGTGGAACTAGTTTAACATGTTTTTGCAATAACTGTACTACCATTTTTGCTATAGCTGGTGCTGCTGTTAATCCTGGTGATTGTATACCAGCAACGTTCACAAAACCATCTCTAGGAATATTTATAATAAAATCATTAGTATTACTTGCAGCCCTTAATCCAGAATATGCGACTAATACATCTGAGTGTTCGATTAATGGTATTATTCTTTTGTACTTACTGATTATCTGATAATCATCACGTTCTGTACTAGTATCTTCTCTATCAGTCGTAGTCTCGATTAAGTTTGGGCCTAATAATATTTTACCATCAATTGTTAAAAGTGCTCCTCCACCTTTTGTTTTTGGATCCGGCTTTAACGGCACTTCTGCAAGTAAATGATTATAAACGTTTTTTGCAGAAAGTATTAAATGAGCACCTTTTCTTGGGTATATTTTAAAACTATTCACTCCAACCATTCTTGCAATTATGTCAGCATTTATACCTGCAGCGTTTATAATCCATGACGTTTTTACTACACCTTTATTTGTATAAATTAGTACATTTTTATCATTAAACACTATTTTCTGCACCTCCGTCTCAAACGAAAAAATAACACCATTTTCTTTGCAATTGTCAACCAACGCTGATATGAGCTCAAACACAGATACTACACCAGCTGATGGAAGGTAAAGACCTAAGCGTGCCTTCTCACTTATATTAGGTTCTAATTTTTTGAGACGCTTCTTTGTAATTATGTGAACATTGATTTTGTTAAGTCTTAAATAAAGGTATATTATGAATGCAAAAATGGTTTCTAGAACATTTAACGAGACTACAATAAGACCTATCCTTTTAAACGGCACATTAAGTTCCTTCGAAATCTCATCATACATTTTATTGCCTTCTAAACAAAGTTTACCTTTCAATGAGTTAAAAGGAAGCTGAAAAGCATGTATTATACCTGCATTACCCTTAGTAGCTCCCCAACCTGCATCCGGTTTTTTATCCACCACAAGTACTTTTAAATCATACTTAGACAATTCTCTTGCTATAAAAAGTCCAGTCACGCCAGCTCCTATGATAACAATATCAACGTTATCAGGCAATGAACTTGGCACAATACTTGCTGAAAATGTTCCTGACGCAAAAGCATCTAAATCCATCTTATCTCATAATTTTATCTAATTTCCTACTAAAAACCTTTCTCTAAAGATAGAGACTATCCACATAAGCTTTATATGAGTTTGCGGTACTATTTGTGAGGTGTCGTGAACATTTGGTAGTTGAATCATTTTAGGATAAATTTTATATTGTCTTGAGAAATGATGAGTATGAATTGATTCATACTAACCTGATTCCACTGACGCTTTATTAATACTTAATAAAATAAAAATTTTCATCATCTGCACAACTAAAAGTCTTGACATCTCGCATCCAGAGCGGAAAGAAAAGTCATGAATTTTGGGAAGAAGAATGAACTTTCTAATCTAAAGAGACATTGTACTTTTATTTAATAATTATTCGATTTATGTTATAATTTTTATTTAATAGATATCTTTTTATGCTTTGAGTATGGAAGTATTGTGTGAGCGGTATGGAGAAGACTGGAATCATAGGTTTTGCATTCATTGGTGTAGGAATAGTTTTACTCTTAGTAGTATTTTTCTTTGCTTATCAAAGTTATTTAAGCTACGCAATTCCTTCAGGAACAGATATGATCGGTGCAATAAATATATTGCTTGAAGCTGGTGTAAAAGCATTGTTTCTTGGAATAATGGCGTGGGTTGGGTCTATTTTATTACTTAGAGGTCTTGAATCATTTAAAGTTGAGAAAGGTATCGGAATGGTAACGTTAAAAGTTGAGAGAGGAACTGAGGTTATAACAATACCTAAAGAGGTTCTTAAAGAGGAGACAAAAGGAAAACAAGAAAAATAGGTGGTATAATGTATAAAAAAGCCATTGGTCCATTAAGAGCATTCTTTATTATTCCCTCATTGATATCTATTATTATATTGGTAACATTTGGCTATTCAGCTTATAAACTTTCTGAAGATATGCAAACTTTATTCACTACTAATGCTCCAAAAATCTCATTTAACGGAACACATTTAATAATGGAAGGCTTTACTGTTAAAAATAGCGGGATGTATCCTTTATCCTTAAAAATAGGATTTAACATAACTATCGGGAACTCAACTCCAGAAATTGTATCACAACATATTGATATTCCTCCAAATAGTGTAAAAAAGATGGATAATATTATTTTGCATATAAACGAAAGCTCACTTCAAACTGCAATAATGAATGAAACAACGTTAACTCTTATTACACAAGTGGAAATCTCTATAAAACCATTAATAGAGATCATTGCCCAAAATTCAACTAAAACAAAAATAGGACCATTAATCAGTGTTACTTACAATATTGATGGAGTAGATGATTATAATTCAACGCACATGAAAGTATCCATATCATATGACATCACAAACAATTTACCTCAAGAAATTAATGGAAATATAAAGATAAGCTTAGTGAAAAACGTGCAAACTTATGGATACAGCGAATCAACAATCAGCATTCCAGCAAAAACAAAGATTCATAATATCATACCTATTTTTGTCAAAAAATCCATAGAGTTTGGAACTTATAGTGCTATTATAACATTAACTGTGAACGGGATAACGAAAACATCAACAATCAGTATTTCAATACCCTAGGTGCTTTATATGGATATAAAAAGTTTAATAGGTAAAATTGCTATGTCCGGCATAAAAGCAGCAATATACATGATAATAATTACGCTCATCTTTAGCATACCTTTCACTCACTCATTTCTACAATCAGTAAACGTTGAACCACAATCTTTCATGATATATTTAATAATAATCGCCATTTCCTCAGCATTCACAGGCATATTGGAAGATAGTGTAATAGGTAAAATCATTTCAATAGGTATCGATCTAGTGTTCATAGCATATGTTATTGTAATTGCTTCAGGTGGGATATACACAACTGAATATCAAGGATTTATGATAAAGGCTAGATACCCAGTATTACTTTTTGTAATCATATTACCTCTCCTAACTTCCATAATCGAGAGTGTTTGGAAAATAATACATAAATCTTCCACAAAACCTATAAGAACAATAGAATAACAATAAGAAACACAATATTTAACTTCACCTTGCTCTGTTGCATATTTTATGCGTGGTTTTGTGAAGCATTTCGCACGTTCCCTCCAATCTCATAATACTTAATGATATGATTTTGATGTATTTTAGTTAGGAGTGTTTTTAAACTGTGAGAAAACATCATCAAACTCTCAACACACAAGAATCCTTCACATAAAAAACACATCAGAATCATACAACAAAGCAAATATCATCACATTTCGTTTATTACTCTTCACAAATCCTAAAAACAAGAAAAATAAACCATTGCATGAATAAGATTCTCAATCAAAATAAAATTTGACGAAACCGTTTTGTAATAGTAAAAAATAAATCAGTTCTGACCTCTTCCCCGCCCTGAACAGTAGATCAAAACTTTTTGTTTGATTTTATAGCAAATTCGTCATCCTGACCGCTCTTATAAACACCCCTCTCAA
>JBMFIF010000053.1:0-10702 GCA_049976445.1 Thermoprotei archaeon
ACTCAACGTCGTTAAGCTCACGGAATTCCATAGATAAAGGATAGAGAGTAAGGCTTAAATATTTTGAAACCATCTCTTTGATATTAGAAATTATGTAAAAAGGATCGAAAACATGACCTTTATTAGTAAAACAAGTAATTTTACATCAATAACTACTATGCAATTAATAAAATACAACATAGGTCAAACTACAACAACATCTTTAACAACATCGTTATCTACTACTTCACTAACTACATCCACATCATCAACCACAACATTGCCTACGTACACTTCATCAACAACATCTATTTCATCTATAACTACATCTACTTCATCAATACCTACCACATCATCAACCACAACATCAAAAACAGTTACATTTACAACATCACAGCAATCAAGTTTTACAATAAGTAAGACAACATCCTCTTCACAATTTACAACACAATTTACAAATCCAGAATTCACTATTATAAAACAGAATGATTCATTGCGAAATATTACGTCAAATTATCTATTAATAGGAGGAATAGCAGCAGCAAGCTTAGGAACTGTATTCTTTCTTTACAAAAGGAAAAGAAAAGCACAAATTCCATACCAACCTTCATATCCTCCACAATTACCTCCTTCTGGTCAAATGCAACAACCTCCACCGCCTGAACAACAACATTCTAAACCTAGTTTGCCTCAACCTATGCATCAACCTAAAACATATCCATTAACCAAAGTATGTTCAAATTGCGGCACAAACATGCCATATTATGCTAAGTTTTGCCCTAAATGTGGAGCTCCTCAAACACAAAGTTAAAATATCTATTTTTTATTATTTTTATCACTATAAACAAAAATATTATATTAATTAGGATATTATCTTTAAATTGTATTCATACACTCATTATCAGTGAGTGTAACAATTAAGAATTATACTTTGTGTTACTTATGATAATGTTTGTGTTCTTAGGAAGTCTTTCACTTCATCAAATCTAGGAAATGATAATCTTGGTTCAGGTTTTGTTATTGATAATGCTGCAACAGCGTTACCAATTTTTAATGCATCTTCTATTTCCATATTAAGTAAAAATGCTTTTAGAAATCCTGCGTTAAATGCGTCTCCAGCACCAGTCGTATTAACAGCTTTAACCTTAAATGCAGGAATTTTTATTTTCTTATTCTTAGTCACAGCTAGTGATCCATCTGAACCTAATTTCACGACTACTATAGAGGGTCCATAATTAATTAATTCATAAGCGCTTTCTAGAATATCTTGTATTCCTGTTAATTGCATAATTTCTAGACGGTTAACAAATAGTATGTCAGTATTGCTAAGTACTTTTTTACATTTTATGATACCCATTGAAGATATTACACTTCCAGGATCAAAAGATACAATTAAACCTTCATGTTTTGCTATAGATGCTATATATTCGGATAAATCTAACTTTGTTCCACTTAGATGAATCAATTTTGCTGTTTTGATATATTTCACGTTTATATCATCTTTATTTAACATTAAATTCGCACCCCGATACGCAATCATTCGTCTCTCTCCATATTCATCTATGAATATTATAACTACACCAGTAGGAGAGTTTTTAATAATTTTAATATGGGATATATCAACATTTTCATTTTTTAGATTATCTATTATTAATTGTCCAAAAACATCATCACCAAGTGAGGCTATGAGACCTGCCGTAACTCCAAGACGTGAAATTGCTACTGCAAAATTTGACGCAGAACCCCCTGGTACAATTTTAAAATCTTTGCTTAAAACTTCTTCGTCTGGCTTAGGGAAGTATGTTATTACAAACATGAGATCAATATTAGCATTTCCGACTGCAATTACATCTACCATGCCATCTCATAATTATTTATAAACACTAAGAATATAACACTATTTTGTTAATTTCATCATAGCTGAAGATTTCGTCATTTAGTTGATCAAAATTTCTTATAAACAAATATTGAGAAATAATGACCATCTTTTTGAAGAGCGATGCGTTCATTCTTTGTAAAAACTTATATATTTTCTAGAGTAAATATTTTATAAATCAATAAATAGAGGTGCTGATAGCTTTATGAATAGAGTTCCTTTTCAAATGCATAAACACTCTAGTTCATCAATTTCACTATTAAAGCTTCTGTCTGATGATTTGAATTCTAAGATTCTTCTAATTCTTTGGAGTAATCCTTCAAGTCCAAGAAGGTTAAGTAGTATTCTTGGTGTAGATGAAAGTGTAATTTCTAGGAGATTAAATTTGCTCAAAAAATTCGGTTTTGTAGAAGAGAAGTGGACGAGAATTAGAGATGTAAATGTTAAACTTCATTATTTAAAAATTAAGGGTTTTCGTATTATTTTTGATGCGGAAGGTGTTAAAGTTCATGTTGATTTTCCAGAACATAGAGTATCTTATGATCATCTGATTGATTACTCAATTCCTAAATATGAAATTTTTGTGGGTAGAGAACACGAATTAAAAATGTTAAAAAGTAGTAGAACAAATTTCATATATGTTGCTGGCATAGCTGGAATAGGTAAAACTGCGCTTATTTCGAAATATGTAGAAAATTTGAACAAACCAACTCTTTGGAATGTGTTAACTCCTGTCACAACAATTTTTCACGTAGCTAGGCGAGCTGCTATATTCTTTAGTACATTAGGTGATTCAGAATTGTTAGAGGTTCTTAATGCAGGAGTAATGGATATACAGATGATACAAACACTTTTAATAAAATCACTCAAAAATTTAGAAGCGATTATCGTATTTGATGATTATCACAGATGTGTCGATCAATCTCTGATTTCATTAATAGCTCAATTAGCCTCGGTTGAAGACATTAAAGCAAAAATAATAGTAATTTCAAGAAATAAACCAGATTTTTATGTTAATCCTTTATCTGTTTTAGAATTAGGGGAATTATCATTTAATGATGTGATAACACTTTTTAAGATTTCTGGGTTAGATGAAAACATAGGTGTGATAGCCTATAAGTTATTTAAGGGACATCCATATATATTAAATAATTTTATAAGTTCTTATAAGCAAGGTATAGTAAAAAGTATACCAGAAGACGCAGAAACTTTTAAGTATTATTTGATGATAGAAATACTTAAGAAACTATCAAATACTGAAAGAAAAATATTGGAAGTTATGTCTGTATTCAGAGAACCAGTATCTATTAAAGCTTTAGTTTATTGCGGAATTAATTATGATGAAGCTTATCGCGCACTTGATGAATTAGAACATAAAATGCTCATAAATAGAATAGGTAAATTCTATATGATCCATGAAATTTTAAGGGATGTATGTTATCAGAGTATGAGCGAAACTTCTACTATTCATAAATCTATTGCTAGGTATTATCTCTCATTAAAAAATGACTTAGCATATCTTGAGGCGATTCATCATTTTATAATGGCTGAGGAATATGATGAAGCGGCATCAATATTACCAAAATGTATTGAAGTAAATCTTCAAGTAAAGACTCCTAAGATAGACGATTATATAAGGTTATTAAATTTAATTAAAGATAAAGTTAAAAGTCATAATAAAGGATGGGTTTTGTCCGCAATGGTCTCAGCATACATATTAAAAGGTAATTTTCATGAATGTTTAGAACTTTTAGATGAATTATATAAAATAGCTGATTCAAATAATGACACGTTATTAATATTGAGGACGCACTTAGATTATTCTGTGGTTTATAGATACTTAAGCATATATGATAAAGCACTATCGCATCTAAATAGGGCAATAAAAATCGTCAAGACTGATTATTCATACAGGAAATTGTCACAAAAAGTTTATTATACGCTTGCTACCCTATATTATTTTCTAGGAGAATTTGATAAATCAGAGAAAATTTTCAAAAAGGTATTAAAAAGTTCGAATCCAGATGATATACTATTCAGAGCAACTTTAGAAGGATGGTTAGGTATGGTTTATAGAGCAAAATTTATGATTAAAGAATCGATACAAAGTTTAGAGAATGCATTAAAACTATTTAACGTGATAAAAGCAATTCATAGTATAGCAATAGCTTATAGGGAAATTGCAAACACATTTTTTATAGCATTAAAGTTTAATGAAATGCGTGAGAATCTTCTAAAATCAATAGAAATAGCGAAACAGTACAGATATCCTATAATAGAAGCCGGTTCATTGATTGATTTATCAATAGTAGATTTAATAATGCATAATATTAATGAGGGTGAGGAAGCACTTAATAATGCAAGTAACATAATATTTAGTTCAAAGCTTAAAATACCGGAATATGAAGCACTCACATTAACAGCAAATGCCATCTTAAATTTCAGAAAAGGTAAATACGACGATGCGATATATTTTGCGCATGAAGCAGTAAAGAACATAAACAAGTGTGGATACTTACGTAAATTTCAAGTTCTTAACATTTGTGGAAGTATTCTTTATAGTATAGATAAGGCAAAAAATGAAGGTAAGAAAACTCTAAAAGAGGCAATTAAGCTTTATAAATTAGGTAATAACAAAGAACATATTAAAACGTATCAAAAAGAAATTATTAATTATGTACGTTACAGAAGAACTATTTAGTCATAATGCGGTTAAACAATTACTTCTAAACCTTGTAAAACTACCTGACATGGAATATAAACTGGGCAGTTTCATTCAAGACTAATTGATGTAGTCGCAAAATACTTCATGATATCTTATCTCTTCAAGGCGGAGAATGGTTCATATAATGCTTTCATTTTTTATAAGAACTTTTTATGAGAATTTTATTAAGTAATAAAGCGCCGGGGGCGGGATTCGAACCCGCGAGTCCGTTAAACGGACACAGGCTCTCAAGGCCTGCGCCTTAATCCACTCGGCCTTCGGGGTTTTTACAACCCCGGCTAGGAGCCCCGGCACAATAAAAGAAATTTATTTTGTTTAAAAACTTTTTCTATTAAGAAGTTAGAAGTTTGATTTCGATCTTTACGGTGTCAGGTACTTTGATTCTCATTATTTGTCTCATTAATCGATCGCTTGCGACTACATCAATTAGTCTTGAATGAATGCGTATCTCCCATCTGTCGAATGTATGTGTTCCTTCACCACATGGTGATTTTCTAGTAACAACCCTTAATCGTTTTGTCGGTAATGGAATTGGTCCTGCAATCTTGGAACCCTGTTTTTCTGCGATATCTTTTATTTCTGCTACAACTTGTTCTAGCTCTGCTAAATTTAAGCTTGAAAGCTTTATGCGCGCTATTTGAGGCATCCTAGTCGCCCTGTTAATTTTACTTAATCTTGATTTCTAATGGTTTAATATCCAGTATTACACCGGCTGCTATGGTCCTGCCCATATCTCTAATTGCGAATCTACCTAATGGTGGGAAGTTCTGGTATATTTCGACGGGTACTGGTTTTAATGGTTTCAATCTTACAATTGCTGCGTCACCTTGCTTCAAGAACTTAGGATTGTCTTCGATCGTCTGTCCTGTTCTTGGATCAAGTTTCTTTGAGAGCTCAACGAACTGTGTGGCAACGGTTGCTGTATGAATATGCATGACTGGAGTATAACCTACTGCTATAGATGTTGGATGATATAGAACGAAAATTCTTGCTGTAAATTCTTGCGCGACAGTTGGTGGTGAACTCTCAGGTCCTACAACATCTCCTCTCTTCACATCATTCTTATCGATACCTTTCACGTTGAAACCAATGTTGTCACCAGGTATTGCTTGATCAAGTCTCTTGTGATGCATTTCTATTGATTTTACTTCAGCTTTCTTCCCTGCTGGCATGAATACTACCATATCACCAGGTTTCATGACACCAGTTTCAACTCTACCCACAGGTACTAGGCCGACACCGGAAATGCTGTAAACTGCTTCTACTGGTAGTCTTAATGGTTTGTCAATAAGTCTGGGTGGTGGAGAAAATTCATCCAAAGCTTCTATTAGGGTTGGTCCATCATACCAAGACATATTTTTGCTACGTTCTAGTAAGTTATCACCGTACCATGCAGAGATTGGAACAAAACGCATTGTATCAGTTTTATATCCAAGCATTTTTAACATTTTTTCTAATCCGCTTTTTACTTCTTCATATCGCTGTTTACTCCATTGAACTGTTTCATCATCCATTTTATTTATCGCAACTGCTAATTGATTAACGCCCATAGTCTTTAAAAGGAATGCATGCTCTCGTGTCTGACCTGTAACTCCTGTGCCTGCTTCATATTCACCCCTTTTAGCCGAAACGACTAGTATTGCTGCATCAGCTTGTGATGCACCTGTTACCATGTTTTTTACGAAATCTCTGTGACCTGGAGCATCTATAATGGTCCAATAATATTTTTTCGTTTCGAACTCTAGGAATGAAAGGTTTACCGTCATGTCTCTTTCTCGTTCTTCTTTATAGGTGTCAAGAATCCAAGCATATTTTGCAAACTCTTTACCCTTCTTTTTAGCCTCTTCTTCTATTTCTTTCATCTTGCGTTCATCAACGATTCCTAGTAGAGTGAGTATGTGTCCTACTGTAGTTGATTTGCCGTGATCCACGTGTCCTGCTACTATCAGGTTCATGTGTGGTTTTTTAGATGACATCATATACCACCTATCTCTATCTCACATGGATATAAACGAATATATAAGGTTAAAGTTTATTTTAATGTTGCTGTTTATAACATTTTTAATCCAATTGCTTTGTTGCATAATTTGTGCGTGGTTTTATGATACGTTTAATGTGCTTCCTCATGATACTTTGTGATGCAACTTAATGTGAACGTTAAAAATGCTCATTAAAATTGTGAGAGAACATCATCAAACTATCAACACACAAGAATCCTATACATAAAAAACACATCAAAAACACATCAGAATTATGCAACAAAGCACCTAAAGTGATAGATTTATTTATGACTAAGTTTTTCCGTATATTGGTATGATTTATCTATCTTATGGTGATTGTGTGTGAAGCATGAGATTTTAGATTCTCCTGGAAAGATCGCTTATCTTCTTGGTAATGAGGCAATAGCTAGGGGAGCTCTTGAGGCAGGAGTTAATTTTGCTTCTGGTTATCCTGGTACTCCTTCTACTGAAGTATTAGAAACTTTAATTAATGTTGCTAGTAGGGTTGAAATAAAAGCCGAATGGGCTGTGAATGAGAAGGTCGCTTATGAAAGTGGGCTTGCTGCATCACTTTCGGGGCTTAGAGCATTAGTTACTATGAAGCATGTAGGTTTAAATGTTGCAGCTGATTCTTTTGTGAGTTCTGCCTACACTGGTGTGATTGGTGGTTTTGTTGTAGTGGTTGCTGATGATCCTAGCATGCATTCATCTCAAAATGAACAAGATACAAGATTTTATGGTCAACTTGCACGTATTCCAATTATTGAGCCTAGTAATGCTCAAGAGTGTAAAGATTTTGTGAAAGTTGCTTTTGATATTTCGGAAAAAGTCGAATTGCCTGTTGTGTTAAGGACTACTACTCGTGTGAGTCATTCTCGTGGTGTTGTTGCGCTTGGAGAGATTATAAAAACGAATAGAAAACCTTTATTTAATAAGAATCCTGGACGTTTTCAACTTTTACCTTCTATTGCTAAGAAAAATAGGATACTTCTTTTAGAACGTTTCAATAAATTGAGTAATCTGATAGAGGAGATCAGATTAGAAAAGAGGATTGGTAATGGTTCAAGGTTAGGAATAATAACTGCAGGAGCTGCATATTCAAATGTTATTGAAGCTGTTGATACTTTAGATTTATGGAATATGGTAAGTATTCTGAAACTAACTTTTACTTATCCGCTACCAAAAAAAGTTATTACTGATTTTATTAGATCGGTTGATGAAATATTAATTGTTGAGGAATTAGATCCAGTAATTGAAAGTGGTGTAAAAAATATCATGATAGACAATAACGTGGTAAAACGAATACATGGAAAGGATTTAATTCCAGAATTCTATGAGTTAAGTCCAAGGCATGTAATAATTGCGCTTTCTAATTTGACTGGTATTAAGGTTCCTAAGGATTATTCATTTTATGATAATATCGATAATGAAGTAGGAAGATTTTTACCACCAAGACCTCCAGCTTTTTGCGCTGGTTGTCCGCATAGATCTACCTTGTATTCATTGCAAAGAGCATTAGCCATTATGCGGGTTAGATACATTTATAGTAATGATATTGGATGTTACAGTTTATCTGTAAATCCACCATTTGGGTTTGGTGATGTTCTTTATTCCATGGGAGCTGGTGTTGGTGTTGGACAGGGATTAGCGCTATTACAAGATCAGTTTGTTGTTGCAGCTGTAGGAGATTCCACATTTTATCATGCTGCCATACCTGCTTTGATCAATGCAGTACATAACCATGCGCCTTTGTTAGTTCTCGTAATGGATAATGGTGTTACTGCTATGACAGGTCAACAAAGTCATCCAGGTACTGGTGTACTTCTTGGCACAGGAGGAATACCAATTGAGAATATAGCCAAATCATTGGGTGTTGAGTATGTGAAGGTTATTAATTCTTTTAATATAAAAGATGGAGTAAACATTATTAGGGATGCAATAAAATATGTTCTTGAAAACAAGAGACCTGCTGTTGTAATTTCACGTGGATTATGTGCTCTTGAGGAGATAAATCTTCATAGAATCCGTGGAGAAAAAATGAAACTTTATATAGTTGATAATTTAAAGTGCACTGGATGCAAAGTTTGTACAGATTATTTTACATGTCCTGCTATTAGTTTTTTAGATAATAAAGCATTCATAGATCCATTATTATGTACTGGATGTGGCTCATGTGCTCAGATATGTCCTTACAAAGCAATAATAGAGGTGCAATAAATGAATAAAATATTAACGTTAATAATAACTGGTGTGGGTGGGCAGGGTATATTAACATTGTCAGAAATTATAGGGCGTGCGTTAATTAGAAAAGGATTCAATGTAAAAAGTACAGAAATTCATGGACTAGCTCAAAGAGGAGGTTCTGTTGTTTCACATTTAAAAGCTGGTTTTACAGAATTTTCACCAATAGCGGATGAGGGGAGCGCTGATGTTATAATAGGTTTAGAACTCCTAGAAACTTTAAGAGCAGCAAAGTATATGAATTCTGAAACGATAGTTCTTATAAATGATAATATTATCAAACCCGTTCTTCCAAAAATAAATGTCCCAGATAAAGAAGAAGTATTTACCAGAATTAAAAAAATTACAAAAAACATAATAAAAGTTGATGCAGATGGTATAGCTAGAAAGTTAAATGCCATCCAAGTAGTTAATACTGTGATGCTGGGAGCGTTAGCAGGTGTAGAAGTACTTCCACTTTCGCCAGATGAGTTACTTTATGCTATTAAAGAACGAATAGCTCCAAAGTTTCATTCTGTAAATGAATTAGCGTTTAATGAGGGTTACAAAATTTCTAGACAAATTGTATCAGAGATTGGATTACAACTTAAAAGAAGGAATTTATAAAAATTTAAAGTTGAATGCAACGAGTATGGGTGTAATGATCAATGCTGGAAGCATATTAGCAACTCTAACTCTCTTAATTTCTAACAATCTAATGCCAATTCCTAACATAATTATACCACCTGTAGCTGTGAAATTTTGTAACATGTAATCAGATATCATGGGCTTTAAAAAACCTGCAAACATCGTTAACCCACCTTGGTATATTAAAAGTAAAACAGAACTAAACACAACGCCTATCCCCATAGCAGATGCATAAAATGTTGCAGTGAAACCATCCAAAATCGATTTAGTTATTAATATTGATGGATCACCAAATCCATCTTGTATAGAACCAAGAATCGTCATTGGTCCTATACAGAATGTTATGAAAGCAGTAACAAGTCCTTCGCTAAATCTCTCATCAGAAATTTTAAATTTAGATTTCATCAGTTCACTAAAAGAATCTATACCTTTTTCGATATTTGCGATTTCTCCAATTAATGATCCTACAACTAAACTAATTATAACTATTACAGGGTCATTCATTTTTAGTATCATTATTATACCCAAACCTAATGTTACTAAACCTATAGCTTCAAACACAATTTTTTTAAACCTTTCAGGAAGATTCTTTCTAAATAGAGTACCAACTAAACCACCAGTAATAACAGTAATCACATTAATCAATGTCCCTAACATGACCTAATATTATTAAAAAATAAAACTTAAACATTTCTCTTCCAACTAAAAATGTATTAATTCAGACTGACCTCTTTCCTGCCCTGAAGGTGCGAGGGTTCCCTGAGGTCTCAGGGTTACACCCCTTTATGGGTGCTGCTCGATTATGATTCACGATAAAGGATAACGGCTTCTTCACAAAAGCTACCACAATCCCCACCCTCCTCAATATATTCAAAGTGCTGTTCAAGTCAGAGTGTAGTCTATGGTTAAATGGACAACTAACGACTCCCCTCGGATACCGTCTCACTTCAACGTCATGGAGGGCACAATACTTCGACGTGTTATACTCCACAACCTCGTAAGTCTTCATACCATACTCTTGAGCCTTCAACCCAATAACACTCATCAACTTACGATAGGACCACAAATGAGACTGTCCACGTAAGCTTTATGTGAGTTTGCGGTACTACTTGTGGTGAGGTGTCGGTGAATATCTTTGAATACTTCAAACAACTCAACATATTCAAAAGAAACAAAATACCCTTCGAACTAAAAGTACTGGGCATACTCATGTACGCATTCGGACTCAGCACAAGAAAAACAGCAAAACTACTC
>JBMFIF010000054.1:0-10687 GCA_049976445.1 Thermoprotei archaeon
CACATCAGTAAGTGTTATGAGATTGGGGAAACGTGAAATGTTCCACAAAACCACGCACGAATTATGCAACAAAGCATTTTTAGGGAAAAGTTTTTATACCGGAAGCCCCCTCCATGAAGGGGTGAGGTTCGTCCTTCTTTTTATCATCATTTTACAAAAAATGAAAGCCTTATACTTCAGAGCGATAAGGAGACCGTATATTAAGATTTTATACAACAAGTGAGTTATTAAAATGGTATGGCATTTGATTTACTAGAAGAGGAAGCAAAGAAACTATTGAAAGCCCAACTAGGTGATTTAGGGGATTTCGATTTGAAAGAACCACCAAGACCTGAACTTGGAGATTTAGCATCAAGTATATGTTTTCGTATTTCTAAAAAAATGAAGAGAAACCCTAAAGAGCTTGCTGAAGAGATAGCAAAGAAAATTAAAGAAAGTCTGACGTCTGAAAGTCTTATAGCAGATATAAACGCTATTGACGGTTTTCTTAATTTTAAGATGAATTTTGAAAAGTTTGCATCAACAACAATACTCAGAGTATTAAAGGAAGATGAAAAATATGGAGCTCTTGATTTAGGTCATAATAAGAAAGTTCTCATAGAACATACGAACGTAAATCCTAATAAAGCAATGCATATAGGACATGCTAGAAACACATGCCTAGGAGATTCGCTTGTGAGATTACTTCACTTTACTGGACACAGAGTTTATGCATTAAATTATATTGATGATACTGGGTCTCAGATTGCTGACGTTGTTGTTGGTTTCAAATATTTAGGATTTAGTCTAGAGCCGCCAGCAGGTATGCGTTTTGATAAGTATTGTGGTGATGAAGTGTATGTTAAGGTAAATAAAAGTTATGAGGAAAAACCTGAACTAGAAAAATACAGAGCAGAGGTTTTAAGAATGATTGAGGAGGGTAACAATGAGATTGCCAGATTTACTAAGAACATCGCTGAGCGAGTCTTGGCTGATCAATTAAAAACTTGTTGGAGATTAGGAGCATATTTTGATCTACTGAATTGGGAGAGCGATATTGTTAAAACAGGATTATGGGAGGAAGTTTTTAACACGTTAAAATCTAAGGGTCTTATAGTTTATGAGACTGAAGGTGAATATAAAGGATGTTGGGTAGTAAGG
Organism: Thermoprotei archaeon; assembly: GCA_049976445.1. Classification (GTDB taxonomy): domain Archaea; phylum Thermoproteota; class Thermoprotei; order Gearchaeales; family WAQG01; genus JAVZOV01. The sequence continues at coordinate 1,141 of JBMFIF010000054.1, forward strand.
CTTAGGCACATACCTAGGTTCGCTAAAGAGACTGACAAGATTGTCGTAAGATCTGATGGAACACTTACATACATAGCGAAAGATTTACCGTATGCTATGTGGAAAGTTGGATTACTAAATAAGGATTTTTCATACAAGATTTATTTAGAAAAACAGCCTAACGGTAAAGCGTTATGGTCAACAAGTCTTAAAGATTCAGAAGTACAGCATCCAGATTTTAAGGGTTCCGATTTGGCGATTTCAGTAATAGATGTGAGGCAAAGTCGGCTTCAAGAAGTTATCAACATTGTCTTAAATGCACTTGGAGGACCAGAGTTAGCTAGAAAGTACTTACACTATAGCTATGAAGTTGTGGCATTAAGTAGAGAGACAGCAGTAGCAATGGGTGCTAGAGATGTAGACTCAAAAATAGTTCATATGTCAGGTAGACATGGAATTTACTTTAATGTAGATGATGTTCTTGATAGGTTAAAAGAACGCGCAAAAGAAGAGAGCAGAAAACGCAACCCTAACGCTAGTGAATCATGGCTAAATGAGGTGGCCGAAGATATAGCTATCTCTGCGTTAAGATATCAATTAATTAAGGCTGATAGGAATAGATTAATTGTTTTTGATATAAACGAGGCACTTAAGCTCGAAGGAGACACTGGCCCATACTTACAATATACTTATGCACGGGCACGAAGTATTCTAAGAAAGGCTAATACGTATGATACCAAATTGTTTGATCCTAAGCTTCTTATTACAGAAGAAGAAAAAACATTAATTAAAATGATCGGTAAATTTCCTATTATAATAAGAGATGCAGTGATGAGTTTAGAACCCCAAAGGCTCGCCGTTTACGCATATGAATTATCTAATAGTTTTAACAAATTTTATGAAAAGTGTCCGGTTCTAAAAGAAAACGAACCGTTAAGAAGTACACGTCTTGCTATTGTGGATAGTTTCACACGTGCGGCTCGTAATGTTTTTCACCTATTGGGTGTAAAACCATTGGAAAGCATGTAGTATATTTACTATTTACACCAAATAATATTTTAGACTTAGCATGTGCGGTATCATCGGTGTAATAGGGAATAATAGTGTAAAACTTGGTACTTTTCTCTATGAAGCATTAAAAAATCTTGAATATAGAGGTTATGATTCAGTAGGTATCGCTTTTATTAATGATAAAAAGCTCATAATTAATAAGTCAGCCGGAAAAATAGATGATTTAATTTATAAACTAAACTTTGATGGAATTGATGGTGAAATTGGAATCGGGCATACTAGGTGGGCAACGCATGGGCCTCCAACAGATTATAATGCTCATCCACATGCCGATTGTACAGGTAAAATTGCAGTTGTACATAATGGCATCATATATAATCACCATTTACTCCGTAAGGAACTTGAAGATTTAGGCCATCAATTTCTTTCTGATACTGACACAGAAATAGTTGCGCACCTAATAGAAGAATACATGAAAAATAACTCATTCACTAACGCAATATTAAAAACTGTCAAAAAGTTAAGTGGCTCTTTCGCAATTGCATCTATTTATGCCAATGAACCTGATAAAATCATCTGCATAAAGAAAGAAAGCCCATTATACATAGGAATTTCAGACAAAGCATTATACTGTTCCTCAGACATTCCTACTCTTTTAAAATATACAAATAAAATTGTTCCATTAGAGGATGATGAAATTGCAATACTCACAAAAGAATCGTATGCGATAATAAGTTTTGATGGACATTCAATAAACAGAAAACCTACAATCGTTGAATGGGGAGTTGAGATGTCAAATAAGGGGATGTATAAGCATTTTATGCTCAAAGAAATTTATGAAGAACCCATTGTAATAAGGAATACTTTGAATATAAAAGTTAGCATATTAGACAAACTGATTGTTGATATATTAAAAGCAAATCACGTGTATATTATTGCGAGTGGCACAAGTTATCATGCTGCTCTCTATGGTTCATACTTATTTTCACGATCAAATAGGATTATGGCATATCCAGTAATAGCATCTGAGTTTAACAGATATATATTACCCTCATTATCTTCAAGCGATGTGATAATAGCCATATCACAATCAGGAGAAACGATGGACGTTCTTACTGCAATAAAAAGAGCAAAATCCCTGGGAGCAAAACCTTATGGAATAATAAATGTTATCGGTTCAACGTTAACCAGGCTTGTGAATGATTATATACCAATGCTGGCTGGCCCAGAGATAGGTGTGGCTGCAACAAAAACATTCATTTCAGAAATTGCAATACTAGATTTAATTTCAGCAAGAATGTCTGATATCGTGAATAACTATGATAACACATTCAAGAAACATTTACAAAACCTGATTAATACATCATATGTCCTCGAAAAGATATTACCCTCAATAGATCAAGAAACCGAGATATTAGCACAGAAGATAAAGAATTGTGAAAGTTGTTACGTACTTAGTAGAGGTCTCGGAGTACCATTAGCTATGGAAGGAGCCCTAAAAATAAAAGAGGTTAGCTATATTCATGCAGAATCATATCCAGCAGGCGAATCAAAACACGGTCCAATAGCCTTAGTGAATGATAATTTCCCCTGCATATTTATAGACCCACCTGATGAGAATTTCGATGAAATATCAGGAAACATAATGGAGATGAAAGCTAGAGGTGCACAGATAATTCTTATAGGTGATAAAAATGCATTCTCAGACATTACTATTAGCACACCTACTATAGGAGATCCCTTCTCCGACTCAGTACTTCGAATTGTACCACTACAATTACTTGCTTACCATTTAGCTGTTAAAAGAGGCTTTAATCCCGATAAGCCCAGAAATCTCGCAAAATCAGTAACAGTTTTCTAGTTAACATATTCGTAAACTAAAATAAAAATTCTTTATAATTTACAAAAAAATTAAATTATTTTAGTTAATTTCATATAAATTATTATATCAATATATAATACATGAAAAGAAATGTTTTTATAGTTTGACACATATTCTGAAACAAATGGTAAGCATAACTAGTGATCCATATGGATTAATAGTCTTTACGGTTATAATGATTCCGCTAGTAGTGGTTTCTTATAAATATAGATTTCTAACAAGCACAGGTCTCATAGCAGCAACAATTATCGGAATAATATTAACATTATTCGGAAATATAAAATGGTTTCTTCTCCTTCTTTTTTTCTTTTTGTGCTGCAGTATTATAACTAAGTTTCACAAAGAGTATAAGCGTGATATAGGAATAGTAGATCCAGAGGGTGCAAGAGACTGGAGAAATGTCTTAGCTAATGGTGGAATCCCAGTAATTTATGCAATTTTAGAAAGTTTTATTAAAGGAGATATAATTACTATAGGCTTCATCGGAGCAATAGCAATAGCAACAGCAGATACTACCGCAACAGAAATAGGCGTACTTTCAAAAACACCACCAAGATTAATAACAAACCTATCAAGAAAAGTTCCCCCAGGATACTCAGGAGGCATCTCATTACTTGGAACATTAGCCTCCTTTTTAGGAGGATTATCAATAGGCATTGTAGCAGCACTATTTAACTTAGTTCAAGCACAACCAATGCAAATAATAATTTTAACATCATTAACAGGATTACTGGGTTCATTATTAGATAGCTTTCTTGGTGCCAAGTTCGAAGCAAAATATTGGTGCGAAAAATGCAATACATACTCAAAATATCACGTACATAGTACTTGCGGATCAACAGCAAAACATGTCTCAGGATACAAATTTATTAATAATCATATCGTAAACTTACTCTCAATAATTATAGGCTCGATAGTATCAATGATACTTTATCAATTAGTGATACTTTAATTTTAAACTTCGATAGATCTACCCTTCATAGAAGAGATATTAATGAATGAGAAAATTAGCATCGTGTGGATCATCAGAAAATCTTTGTTATCTATTCAGAAACGTCAACAATGCTGCCTCCAGTTACTTGTTTTAACACATTAACTGGTATTTTAATTATAGAATTCGGGGAACCACCCGCTGCATAAACAATCTTAAACCGTTCAACAGACCTATCTATTAATACTTTAATAGACTTATCATGACCAAACGGCGGAACACCACCAACAGGAAATCCAGTAACTTCCCTTACAGTATCTGGGTCAGCCATTTTTGCTTGACAATCAAACAACTTAGATACCTTATTCAAATCCACTCTCTTATCACCAGAAATTACTATAACCATAGGCTCACCACATAATATTACTATCGACTTGGCAATCTCAGCAACACTACAACCCAAAGCATTCGCAGCCATCTGTGAAGTCTTAGTACTCTCCTTCAATATAATAAGTTCTGCTGGAATATTATGATCATTAATAAATTTCTTTAATTTTTCAACACTTTTCATCCTCTATCCCATCAGTTATTATTAAAATAAGTTAATAAATTTTAATATCACCAGCAGAAACTATATAAGCTTATAACACTAACATAAAACGAAATCATTCAATCGAGTTATCTTATGCACTAAAAATAAGATAGTTCACATTAAATATATTGAGAATGTTTTTATAAAAGTTATTAGTAAAGGATTCATAGTAGGCGGGGGTGCCCGAGATAGGACGAAGGGGCGGGACTTAAGATCCAACTATAAAGGGGTTTAGAGGAGAAATCCCGTGGCTAAGGCCATCGTGGGTTCAAATCCCACCCCCCGCACCAAGATTCGATTTCAGGTCGTGAACTTCTAAAGATAGCTTTGGCTCTCCTTCAATCTTCCTTTTCCATGTATTCCATAAGCTCTTAAATGCTCTGGAATCTCCATTTCACATCATCACCTTAATCTTTTTAAGCTGAGCATGGGCTATACGAGACTGTCCAAATAAGCCACCAACCACAACATCATTTCTACATAATAAGTGGACAGTCTTTTGTTGCATATTTTGTGCGTGGTTTTGTGGAGTGTTTTACATGTTCCTCCCAATCTCATAATGTTTACTGATTTAAAACTTCCTCTCAATAACCCATAGGAATAGGAGGAACAGCCACAAAAATCTTACTTAAGAGCGAAATCTTTTTACTTAAAATTATTTCCAAAAGAAGCTTGAAATGATAAAACAAATAGCCAAAAACAATAAGCTAATAGAAGCTAAATCTAAACTTTTTTGAGCTGTATAAAGTGAAAACGATTTTTAGGTCGGCTAAGGAAAGCACGATGCTTGCATTTGCCCACTGCTCAAATGAAAGTCCTTATCCTTAACAAGACTCCTAACGCTGAACATAAGATAAGCTGGGTAAAAGTATAAACCTTAAGTTGCTACGTTCTTCTTCAAGGTCATATCTTTTAACCAATTTTTCCTAGTACATATTTTTCAGTAAGCTCATTTTTTGGTGTTGTGAATATTTTGTTGGTTAATCCCCATTCTATGAGTTCTCCTTGATAAAGGAATGCTACGTAATCTGAAACTCTAGCAGCTTGTTGTGGGTTATGAGTAACTAGAACTATAGTTATATTATTTTTTAGGCTGATCATAAGTTCTTCAATTTTTCTGGCTCCTACAACATCTATCATCGATACTGGTTCGTCCATGAGTAGTATGTCTGGTTTTAGGGCTAATGCTCTAGCAATCACTAATCGTTGTTGCTGACCTCCTGATAGTTTACCAGCTTTTATCTTTAAATTATCCTTCACTTCATCCCATAAGGCGGCTTTTCTTAAAGCATCTTCAACGATTTGATCAATCTCTTCTTTTTTCTTTGTTATTTTATTGGCTTTTAGCGCAAATGCTATATTGTCATAAATGCTCATGTGAGGAAATGGATTTGGTTGTTGAAAAACCATACCAATTCTCCTTCTGACTTCTGTTACAGACATTTCATAAATGTTTTTTCCATCGAGAAATATTTTACCCTCAATTTTAGCGTCAGGATTAAGTTCGATTAATCTATTAAAAGCTCTTAGCAATGTGGATTTACCGGAACCTGAAGGCCCCATGATTGCAAAAATTGTATTTCTAGGTATGCTAATGTTTATGTTTTTTAGTACATGAATATTTTTGTACCAAATATTGCAATTCTCTATTTTTAGTATGGGATTTTCAATTGGGGGGTCATTCTCGCTCATCTTGTCCATCTCCATACTACAATTCTACTGAACACAAAAATAATTAGGACTATTAATGTGAGCACAAATGCTGCACCCCATGCAACTGTATGCCAATTTTCAAAAGGACTAAAGGCATAAACATATATTAAAACTGGAATTGCTGATACTGGGCTAGTCGGAGATGTTAAATAGAGATTAAAAGAGGTTGTTGTTGTAAAGAGAAGAGGTGCAGTTTCACCTGCAATTTTTGCAAGACCTATAAGAAAGCCTGTAAGTATACCATTTTTTCCAGCCCCAATTAATACTCTAATTACATCCTTAGTTGAAAGTCCGAGAGCATATGAAGCTTCCATAAACCTTTCTTTAGGAATTTTAAGAGATTCTGAAACTTGTATAGTGACATACGGTACCATAATTATTGAAAGGGCAATACCACCTGCGATTGCTGAGGCTCCAAAGTTTAACCCTACGACAACGATGAGAAAAACTGTAATACCTATTATGATCGTTGGGAATTCTACCATAACTTCAGCTAAAACTCTCCCAAGTTTAGCTAAGAATGATCTTGGGCTAAGAGCCATGTATACTCCTGCAAAAAGGCCTATAGGTCCAGCTATTAATGTTCCGATTCCTACCATAAACAATGTCCCTTCAAGCACAGTACCTATACCACCAATACCTTCTCCAGGAAGAGGAGGTGGTTCCGTTAGGAAAGCAATTCCACGCTGAATTACTATGGGCAATCCTTTTTCTATTATATCAAAAAGAATCCAAAAGAATGGAATGAACGCTATTATCGTTCCTATACCTGAGATAAGCATTATTAATATATCTTGGTATCTCATTTAATCACCTCTCAAGATAACAATTTTTGTGAGCGTGATTATGGATATTCCGATGACAAAAAGTAAAAGAGCCAAAGCAAAAAGTGCTGATGCCTGAAGTGATGGATAATATGCTGACCCGAATTGATTGACTATTAATGCTGGTATAGTGTATCCTGGAGCAAGAATACTTGGTGTTATGTTTAATACATTACCGACAGTAAGTGATACTGCAACAGTCTCACCTATTCCACGTCCGAAGGCTAATGCAAAAGCTCCAATTATAGAGCTTTTGGCATATTTAATACTAACTTTTATTACATCCCATTTACCTAAGCCTAGGGCATAGACGCCTTCTCTTATGCTCTCCGGAATTTGAGCATAGACTTCTCTTATTAAGGATGAAGCGAATGGTGTTATCATTATACCAAGCAATATGCCTGCTAAAAGAAAGCTTGGTCCATAAGGTGGTGTTGAAAATATAGGTATCCACGAGAAATGCTCATACAACCATCTAAAGAGTGTATCTTTTAATAAAATTGACAATTCATAAAGTCCCCAAAATCCATATATTACTGTAGGGAATGATGCCATTAAATCTCCAATATTTATGAAAAGAGGTCTTATCTGCTTAGGAACATATTCGTTTAGAAATATTGCTGATGATAATGAAAGAGGCAGACTAATAATGGTTGCTATAGAAACAACAACAATACTACCATAAATAGCTGCTAAACCACCGTAAATATCACGAGATTGATCCCAAACATTGGAAGTATATATAGTAATACCCTCCTTAAAAAACGCTTCTAATGATGCTAAAACTAAAGAAATTAGTACACTACCAACTAAAAGAAAAATCAAGAAAATAGGCAAAGAATACAAATATGAGATGCCAATTTTATTCGAATTTAATTTAAAAAAATTCATTCTTATCACCTAACCATAGTTTTGCCTCTTTAGCTAGCAATAGTGTAAACTGGTTTACCATTAACTGTAATTTCATTTAATCCATTATCTATTGCATAATTAATAATATTATCAGGCAATGGTAGATAGCCGTTTAAAACACTTTGCTGATGTGATAAAATATGCTTAAGAAAGAGATAGATTGCTATGGCTTTATTTTGATCCTGATAATCTTTCTTGATAATTAGATAACTGAACGAGACTATTGGGTATGTATTCCTTCCAGGAAGGTCTAGTAATATATTAGAGATGTTTGATATGTCAGTAGTAGGTTTTGGTAGCTTAGAGAGATCTACATTATTTAGTGCGGCTATTACAGTATCTTTCGTGAGCGGTACAAAATATCCATCATGGTTTTTTAACCATGCAGTCTGAAGATTATTAAGTATTGCATATTGATATTCTACATAACCAATCGAGTACTTATTCTGTGTAACGTAAGCTGTTACTCCTTCACTTCCCTTTCCTCCTAAACCATTCCCTAAATTATCAACTGGCCAATTTACTGTATAACCAGCTCCAACATTCCATGCATCACTAGCAGCTTTCTGCAGATAAAGTGTGAAAACAAACGTTGTACCACTTCCATCACTTCTATGAACAGCTATTATTTTTTCATGCGGAAAGTGAAAACCAGGATTTATACTAGTTATTAGCTGATCATCCCAATACTGTATTTTTCCAGTATATATTTTTGCTAATATCTCTGCTGTCATATTTAATATACCAGTAAAACCTGGCAGATTGTAAATTATACCTGCTGAACCAACAATATCTGGAATAGTTATAATTGATCCATATTTTTGTATTGCCTGATTCCATAAATCACTAGGGAGCGGAACATCACTTGCGCCTATATCATATACTCCTTGTAGAAAACGTGATGCACCTGTACCGCTACCAACAGAATCATAAGTGATACTTATAGAAGGATAGACATTAGAGAAATCTTGTATCCATTTTTGCATTTGAGGATTTATAAACGTAGAACCTCCAGCCTTTATTATTGCTACTATTGTGGTTGTTGTATTAAACTGTGATGTGGTCATTGTATTAGATGGCATATATCTTACATATAATACGCCTGCGATTATTATTAGAATTATGATTATACCTATATAAATTGTTTTCATAGATGCAGTTCTTGTTCTTTTATCTTGCATAGTCTTCGCCAATCAACAAACAAAAAATGATAGAAATAAGTATGATGAATGAAATCTATATAGCAATATATAGTTTTTAATTTCTATTCTTTCAGCACATATCAATACTATGAACTCCTCCTCACCTTAAAGGGTTAAATTACTGTTTTTATTGCTTTGTTGTATAATTTGTGTGTGGTTTTGTGGAGCGTTCCGCATGTTTCCTCCAGTCTCATGATGCTTACTGGTATAGTTTGATGCATGCTAGTTAGAAGTGTTCATCAAAACTGTGAGAAAACATCATCAAACCATTAATCCACAAGAATCCTATACATAAAAACATATCAAAAATACATCAGAATTATGCAACAAAGCAGGATAAGTTTTATACTGTTCTGAGAAAAGATGCATATTAGTTCATACTAACCTGATTCCATTATAAAAAGTAAAACTCTAGGGGCGCCTCTGTCAACTTTATCAAATTCTCAACATGTTCAACAGCCCTTGAAAGAACCTCTCTTAATTCACTATAGCTCAACACAT
>JBMFIF010000055.1:0-10578 GCA_049976445.1 Thermoprotei archaeon
TACCCCAATACATTATAGGATACAGAGTTTATAAACGTTCATCCCCGCCTTAAAAAGGCGAGGCTTTCTAGTTGTAACTAAGGTTCCTGCCCCTTATGCTACTCTTGCAATTCATGCGGGAACTTATTATGAGAATTATGCTGTAAAAACCGTTAGTCCTGATGGTTATCTCCTCAAAAGTTATTCTAACTGGGTATTATCCTCCTAGGCCTATCTAAATTCATTTCTGATAAGAGCGTCTCGGACCTCTTATTATCTCCTTCTCTTATACTAGCATATCTATAAGTGTGTTTATTATACTACTTTTACTTTTGTTTTATGAATTTTCATGTACGCTCTTAAGTAAGATTTTTGTGGTTGTTTCTCCTATACTTTCCTATGGGTTGTTGAGGAGGTTTTAAAATTGTTTTTGTTAGTTGTCCTAAGAAAGAGTAGTCCCGAAAAGTTATCTAAAGAACAACCACATCTTATTTAAGAGCGTTCATGAAATGTAATATCATTTTGAGAATTCTTGCTAATGATGTGACGAACTCTTGAATTTAATAATAATTATTAGGAGATGTTTTACAGCATAATTCTCATATCATGATTTTATATTATTCTTCTTAATTTTCCCATTTTTAGTTCTATTTCGCTAAGTATTTCTTTTACTACAAGATCATTTGAGCCATTAAGATGTGCACCGGCAGCATTTTTATGGCCACCTCCAATACCATTAAATTTCTTGGCAATTTTTGACATTATCTCACTAAGATCAAGGTTAATTGATGCTTTTGATCTGGCTGAAATTCTGGAAACTTTGTCATCGTCAGTATTGAGAACAAATACTACATCAGCACCCATATCAATTAGTGATTTAGCGACGGAGGCTTCGAATGCTCCAACCCATGTAATTATTATAATATTTTCATTGATGGCATAGGCTCTAATTCTACTGGCAGCCTTTAACCTGGCCACTCTTTCAGAATAATCAACAGTAAGTTTAATCATTTCTTGTGCTAGGTTATAATCAGCACCATATTGTATAAGTTCTACAATAGTCTTGAATGTTGATTGTTGTGCATACATAAAACGTCTTGTTTCATGTAAAATTGCAGTTAGTAAAAGTTGCGCAGTTTTAACTGAGGGAGTTATTGAACAATCCTTAAAAAGATTATAAACAAGCTCAGCGCTTGATGGAGAATTTTCATCAATATAAGTCGCCACAATTTTATTAGTAATGGGTAACATTCTATGATGATCAATAATAATAATGGGTTTTTTACTTTTTAATATTTTATCCCCTAATTCGCCCAATTGTTCAGGAGAAGATGTATCAACTAATATATAGTAATCATGATCTGGTTCTATATTTATGATTATATTATTCATGTTTAACATCTTTAATATATGTGAAGATAATTCGCTAACGCCTTCAGGAAATGTGATATCAACAATAATATTTCTTATTCTCTCTATTAATTCTTTCAAGCTCAATGCACTAGCTACAGCATCAGGATCAGCATTAGCGTGACCAGTAATAAGAATTTTATTAGCACTTGTGTTTCTAATCCAGTCAATTATTGCTGACTTATCATTTAACAATCTTCGCTCACCATCTTATCAATTTCCTTAAAAACCTCTGTAATCACATTATCAATTAATTGTTTTAAATTAATATTAAATGCTTTAGGTACTGACGCTTCTATATCAACCTCAAACGCTTCTTGATTAGGATCGAATGAGATTAATATAAAAAAATCGGATAGTGCTCCTTTACCAAGTTTTTCTTCAAGAAGCTCTCTAGCGTATGCTTCAGCCTTTATACAAATGTTTTCTGCTTTCTTAGTGTCCATTTTAAAATTAACTTCTACTACCTGCTGTAGTGCCTCCACCTTTAACTAATCCGTATTTAATAAGTAATGCGTTGAGGTCGGCAACGGCCTGTTCCCATTGTTTTCTCATGCTGGTTTCTTGTTTTCCTAGGGTCATTTCTTGTAGTTCTAATGTTTCTTTACGTTCTTTTAATTCGCTGATTAGTTCATCACGTGATGATTTTACTAGAATGTTTCCTATTGATTTATAAACAACAGCATCAGGGTTCATTTTTTCTAGTTCCGCTAATGCGCTTTCTACGTCAAGTAATTCAGCTTTTACTTGTTGTCTTCGTGCTACAACTAACTTTAGTTGATCTTCTAATTGTTTTACGCGGTTTGTTTGGTTCTGGATTTCAGGGGGTAATGTTACGGACACTATTTTTCAACCTCCTTAACCACACTAACTATTTTATGAATCACACTTATTAACCTTCCATATGAATTTACGACTGCTCTCATCTTTGATAATTGAGAACTTTGCACAAATATAAATATTTGCTTTCCTTTTAACTTAATTGAGGATTTTACATCTCTAGAAATTTTTGTTCTAACTTCAGGATTTAGTGCTGAATAAACGATCTTAGCATCATTTTCATCTTTAAAAGTTAACTCTAATGTTAATGTTATTGTTTTTATTTTTTTATCATTTTTTGTAGGGTTATAGGGTTCTTTGTATTTATTATTCATTTTTTTCATCTCTGATAGAAAGTGGTGAACCAAATATTCGTTCTTCTCCTTTTATAATACTTCTTATTCGTATAATTGGGCCGAAATCTTTTAATGTTTTTACATGAATAAATCTTAGTGTAATTAAATCTTTGCCTATCATTAAACTCATTGCACCAAAGCCTTGGGGGATTTCTCTGACTTGTTTTACCATTGTTATGTTTAGCATGTCTGATATTATAGATTCTAATGGGTCTCCTTCTGAGATCAGGACTACTCCTTTGGGCTTGAAACGTATTCTGTTTTGTAGTTCTCTCCAAAGAGTGACGCTCTTCATTAGTATAAAGCCTAATAATTTTGTGTTGGTTGTATCATATATGCGTAATCTGCTCGGATTTCCGTGTAGTCCGTCTATAAATATTACTCTTTTTATATTACTTTCTCTAGATAGTATGAGAAATTCTTCTATTGAAGCTTTTCCTCTATTTATTCTAGTTGCGTTGAGTGAGAAGGCTAATTCTTTTGCAAATGTTTTTATACGTGGAGAAGCTCGTCTTGACGTGGTTATTGCTGTGTTTGTTGAGTTTCTGTTGTGCTCGTTATTGTTCTTGTCATTGACATTTTTCCTATTGGTGTAATTGTTACGTAAGCTCCACCAGCGAATATATTCCCACATTTATGACACACCCATAGCCCAGATTTTATACGTTTTACTTGCCCTAATGTACCACATTTTGGACAGATTTTTGGTTTTCTGTACTCTGTTATTACTTCTGTCCAGCGTTTTCTTAAAGAACTACCATATCTTGGCCCAAAACTTCCTGCTGGACCTGTAACTTTTAATCTCCCCATTTTTATTCACCTTGTGCTAATTTTAGTATACGTTCTCTAATTATAGGTGACAGCTTTATAGAGTTATCTATTATAGTTCTTATATCCTCTAATGTAAAAGTTCCTTTACCACCTTTTTGCATGGCGCAGATCATGTTATCGCTAGTTATTGTTAATGTTAAACGTGTGTCAGATATTAGTTCTTCGTCTAGTGATGGATCAAGTAATATTTTATTATTAAGCTTTATGTATGTCATGTAGATTGGAGGATTTCTGAGGGGTAGAGGGTATTTTTCATCTAAAAGCTTTATACCACCAGCTTCTATAGTAGTTTTCGGAATTTTTGTGTTCATTAATGCTAGAATAGTTGCAATGCCTGAGGCATCTATTAGGTTTCCGTCATGATTTAGAACGTATATATCAACCCAGATAACCCATACTTTTTGTCCTGGTATAATGGCAAGCTCTTCAAGTTTAATAAATTTTGATTCTCTAATTCCTCTATCTACGACGCGTGCAAGTTCTATTGCGTTTTCATCGGGTGGACCGGGTTCAAAATCAGGTGATGCTACTGGTGGGAATTCAGAGTTCACCATTAGTACTCCCTTGTCAGGTTCATCGGGGAATGGATTTCCTGGTTCTACTTTTACACCTACGGTCACAATAGTGTTTCCTAGATGAACTTGTGCTGATCCGTTGGCATTATTAATAATACCAAGTTTTGCTTTTATTTCTCTGAAATCTAATAAACCGCGTTCGTCATCTCTTTTATTAGTTTCAAGTAGTTTAATTATGCTTTCCTTCTTTATGTTCGGGATAAATCTTTGACGAAGGGATTCCATTTTACTCACCTTCAGCACCTTCATATTTTTTAAGGATTTCTTCTAATCCTTTCTTTAAAGCGTCTTTTTGTAGTTCGTATATTTGCATAATACCTTTTTCAGCTAAGGAGAGAGCTTCCATAAATTCGTCTGGTGTCATTAATCCGTCCATTTGTAATAGTGTGATTTTCTTTAATCTTGGCATCATAGCTATTGGTATATCAGCTTCACCAGTTTTATCTTCAGTATCATCAATATCTAGTACTATTCTACCATTTACTTTTCCTACTGAGACTGCTGTGACTAAGTCTCTCATGGGAATACCAGCATCAGCTAAAGCTAATGCGGCTGCATTAATGCTGGCTACTCTAGTGCTGCCGTAAGCGTTCAATACTTCTATGTATACATCAATTGTTGTTCTTGGGAATTTTTCGAGAATTACTGCAGCACTTAGCGCATCTCTGATAACTTTTGAGATTTCAATTTCTCTTCTGGATGGTGAGGGACTTTTTCTCTCTTCAGTAACGGAGAAGGGTGCCATGTGGTATCTGGCGCGTAATATTGCTTCGTTGGGAGATGCTGTAATCTTAGGGTATGTTTCTCTTGGTCCGTATACTGCGACGACGATTTTTGTTAGACCTTGTTCTATGTAGGCTGAACCGTTTGCATTTTTTAATATTCCTACTTCAAATTTTATTGGTCTTAATTCATCAAATTTTCTTCCATCATGTCTTATAAATTCTTTATCCAGCATGTTTTTTCCACTCCTCAATCATTTTAGTGATACGATCTGTAAGACCAGGAACGTGAGCTTCAATTTCAACTTTACGTACAATTTCTGCGGCCATTTTCTCGTGTTCAAAATTATCACCGATAATTAAAATTCTCCCATTTTGACCCACAACCATTTTTACATCTAATTCTTTTTTAATAAGATTAATAAGAGAACCTTTTTTTCCTATGAGACGAGGAACTTTAGAGGGTGTAAGCTCGACTAGAGTTCCTCTTACGACTTTTCCGCATTCAGGTTCTTTTAATGTAAGTTGTGGGTTTGATAAACGGTCGAATTTCTGAACAACGGCTACTATAACATCTCCTATATTAAGAAATTTCCCTAGATCAGGGCCTGGTTTTTCAAGAGGTTTTGCAAGGGCTCCGGCTGCCATTAATATTGCTTCGTAAGGAGAATTAATGTCTACACTCCATGAAAGTAGATAGTAATTTGTGATTATACCAATAACTTTATCACCAACTTTAGGGATGTACACGCTTTTTAAAGGTATTACGTCAACGTTCTTTTCTGTCATTTCGAGAAGGCCGATGATTGTTGAGTAGAATTTACTATCTTCATTTATTACGTACTCTCCTGAGTTATAGTTTCCCTCGGCTATCATCATTCCAGGCACAACTATAGGTCTTTTGACTTGAACTGTCATTTTACTCAACCTTTAGGATTTTAATTTCTCCTGAACCTTTTGTTAGTTCATTGAATTTAGCGATGAAAGAATCTTGCATTCCTGCAGGAATTTCTATTTCACCAATCCATGAACCATCGTTTTGCCATGATGATTTCATTACGGTTCCAAGTTTAGAAAGTTGATTGTATGCTTTACTGGCATACATTGCAGGTATTTTAATACCCAATAATGCCTTTGCCATTTTTATAGGAATGACGCTCTTTAAAGCTTTTAATGCATCCATTGCTTGTTGTTCCGGATCTTTAAAAGGATCTACATGAAACCTAACTTCATTTAATGCCATTTCAACCCTAATAGGTGGGATAGGAGCATTTGTACGGGGATCTATACAGTTTCTTGAAATAAAACTAATGATTTGTTTTCGTTTTTCTTCTATTAGTTTATTTTTTTGTTCTGCAGTAAGGGGCACTTCTCCTTTTTTTAATATAATATCAGCAATAACTCTGGAATCTGTTGTGCCGAAAATTTTTTGTAATGTTGAGGAAGGCGCCCGTTCGCCTTTTTTTGCATCTTTATAAATTGTATCAGTTATAAGTACATTATCGAGACTGATAGGTTTACCTGATCTATAATCTAGGGCTAAATCTGGGTTTACTAAAATTTCAAACTTTTCACCTTTTATGTATAGTCTAGCAATCGATGGTTCATGTTTGGACATTAATGATCACTTAATTTTAGGATTTAGTGCCTTTAAATTCTTCAATTATTTTAGAAACTTCGTCATAAGTAAACTTACGGAATAATCCTGTTTTAACGTCTATTGTGGCTATCTCTAGTTTTTGAGGGGTAAGCTCACCTTCTATAACTTTAGCCATTGCTTTGAGTCCCAGTTTTAATCCTTCTTGTAAAGTTATTTGTGGATACCATTCTTTCTCTAATACTTCTAAAACTGTTTGACTACCTGCACCGAGCGCATGCGCATAGTAGCCTGCATAAGCACCTCCAGGATCTGTTGACATTAGTACAGGTCTTTTTTCATCTACACCGCCTATTAAAAATGCAACACCGAATGGTCTAGCACCCGCATGAAGCGTGTAGAACTGTTTGATATTACTAATTCTCACGGTTAATTCTTCTATCGGTATTGGTTCATCATAAAGTATTCTATGAATTTGAGCAGCAGTTCTTGCTTCTTCCATCAAAACCCTTGCATCTGGTGCTAATCCAGCATAAGCAATTCCAATATTATCATCAATTTTCCAGATTTTCTCTATGGTATTCTCATCTATAAGCAAAGCAATTTTTCTTCTTTCGGCCATTAATAAGACACCATCTGCGCATCTGATCCCTAATGTTGTGTAGCCTCTTCTTACGGCTTCTATTGCATACTCAACCTGATATAATCTACCATCGGGCGAAAATATCGTGATCGCCCTATCATATCCCATACTCGGAGGCGAAAACACTTTTCCACCACCTTACCTAACACAGATATATGTGACACCTAATTATATTTTGCTTTTTTGCAACAAAATACACAAAAAATATAGTATGGACTTTGAATAAATTTTGAGGAGAATTTTATAATATAAAAGAACTTTCCTAAATATGATTGATGGAACAATAAACTTGGAATAGGATAAAGTTTTTAAATTAGTGCCTTATTCCATAATAGTAGCGTCCTGCTACAAGACTTTAAAAAGCCCCGTCCTTATTAAAGACGGGGAGGAGGTCAGAAGGGAATGCGTATCAGTAATATAAGATTACTCTATGCAGAAATTAGCACGTTTGCGCATGCAACTGAAGATGAGAACAAGGTTAAAACAGCTTTAATGAGTTTAATTCCAGAAAAATATTGGCAGATGGTTGAGATTCAACGTGAGAGATTGAGTGGTCATTGGGGTAATGATATTATACATCTTTGGATTGAGTTGAAGGGTCAAAGTCAAGTAGCAGATTTAATTAAGTGGTTGGCGTTAAAAATGAGTGATGTTGATAAGGCAACCATAAGCTCTCAATTACAATTATTTTTAGATCAGGAGTATCATATTCATATGCGTTTTAATAAGCAAAAAGCTTACAAATCGATTTTAATATTAGATGATGAAGGAGATGATATAATTCGAGTGAAGATTGGTGTTGCTGGGTTAAAAAAATTGTCAGATGCTAGAAATGTTTATAAAGAATTGGAACTAATTAGGTGAAATTTTATGAGAATCTTTGTAGATTTTAATATAAGGCCAGCTGATTATTCTAAAGATTCTTTACTAGAGTTCATTGATATGGCATTACATTTAAAATACAGGATACTTGTGATTGAGGCGCCTTCAAGTGCAGAGGCTGAATTAATCAGAAGTCTTAGTGGTAAAAGAGTGAAATTATATGCACGATATACGATAACTGCGCATGTGTCTAATGAACTTAAAAGTATTTCACGTAAAATAAAATGGGCTGATTTGTTAGTAGCAGAATGTTTTTCTCAAGAAACTGCTAGAATGGCTACTAAAATAAGAAGTATTGATGCAATTTTAATACCACTTGATAAGATATCAATAGTAAATGAAAGACAAGTAAATGCTATGAGAATGAAAGAAAGACCTTTAGAAATACGATTCACCGATATTATCTATGCACGAGAATTACGTAACATAATTGGACTAATGACAAAGAATTTAACAAATATAGTAACAAAAATACCAGTTATCATGAGTTCAGGAGCAAGGAATCCATCTGAAATGCGTAGTCCAAGAGATATGATTTCTGTATTATCAGTAATCGGTATTAATCAAAATAAGTCATTAGATACCATATCTAGAAATCCATATTCGCTTCTGAGGGGATTTTTATGAAAAGAAGATTTAGGGTAAGGTATATGGCAATACATATTCATGAGAACATAAACAGAGATATGTTTGGAACAATATTCATGGACACACTAAAGCATTTATACGGTGAAATAGGATTAGGAACTATTTGGTTAAAAGTAATAGAATATTATGAAAAATTAAATATTGCAATAATAAGAGTTGATCATAAGCATGTGGATCATGTTAGATTAGCTATTTCATTATTCTCTTATTCAGGAGATAAAATCCAGGCTCATGTAATAAAAGTTTCAGGAACAATTAGAGCTCTTCATAAATCGTTAAAAATAAAGCAAGAGAATTTAGTTTCATAGCTGAATTTGTTCTTTATGATTAGGAAAGTGACAACTTTTTTGTTGCGATGAATAGTTCATAAGATCATTTGTGATTTGTATATATTTTTATTAATTCTAGATAATGAGCTAAAAGCTTAAATTAAGGAGTGAGATAGTATCTCAGGGATGATGTGGCCGTCCCAGGCTAAAGAATAAAGATGATTGCCTCGCGACGAACTGACCCATATTATAGATTTAGATAAGTACATGCGATAAGGTAATATTAATCTTATAATGTGATTAGTGCTAAAGTTTATATCTCTCTAATCTGAATTATTATTAAACTACGATGCCACCATTAGTTAATGAATATATAGCATATGAAGGTATATCATTTTTAACTTGGTTATGGATAATTACATTTACATTATTTACATTGCTTTCCGTTAGAGTATTTATAAACATTATTGCTTCTTTACGATCATCACGGCAAAATAAATCCGCATATGATGATAATGACGGATACTTGCCGTATGTTTCTATTATTCTTCCTATATATAATGAATCTAGAGTTATCAACAGATTGTTGAATGCTTGCACATCCATAGATTATACTAATTATGAGATAATAATAGCTGATGATTCTACAGATGAGGAGGCTATAATGAAAATAAGACAGTGGAAAAAGCATCCTAGAATAAAGATTGTTCATCGAAATTCACGTAAAGGTTTTAAAGCAGGAGCTGTTAATAATGCTCTTAAATATATTCATCCTCTGTCGCAATATGTCTTAATATTTGATGCTGATTATGTACCTCCACCTGATATAATTAAAAAAATGTTAAAGCATTTTAATGATGAACGTGTTGCAGCTGTTCAAGGTTATACAAAACATATTCTTAATGAGGATAAGAATTTCATTACAAGGAGTGTTAGAATGATGTTTACATATTATTCTATGATAGAAATGCCTGGGAGGAGAAAGATTGGTGGCTTTGTACCTTTAATGGGTAGTGTTCTTATGATACGCCGTGAGGTGCTAGAAAGTGTTATGGGTTTTAACGAAAAATCATTAACAGAGGATTGGGACCTTGCAAGTGTTATTAGGATGGCAGGGTATAAGATAGTTTTTGATGAAAATATACAAGTTCCTGCAGAATGTCCTAATAGTTTCAGAAGCTTAATTCGTCAACAGATAAGATGGGCTGAAGGAATAACGCGTGATACAAAAAAACGATTAATATCAATACTTAAAAACAAAAACATTAACATGATATCAAAAATTGATTTTATAATAAGCGGATTTTATGGTCTGCAAAGTATATTAGGTATTTTCTCATATTTAATTGGTTTTATAAAACCATTCATGAATATAAACATTCTTCTTAATCTTGGGCCTTTGGGGTACTATTTTCTTTACATAGCTCCTAACATTTATCCATTATCATTAATAACAGGAACAATTATAGGATTGTATAAAGAGCATGAACTATCGAAAATTCCATGGATTTTAGATTTAATCATTGTCATGTCTGCATTAACGCCTTTTATGGCGTATGGTACATTACGAGGCTTACTATTAGACAATGGATTATGGCTGCGAACACCAAAAACAGGTGAGATTACTAAAGGAGATCTCGCAGGAGAAGAGGAACCAAAAGAAAGAGAACCAGAACCACCAATCTATATAAGACCAATACTTCAATGGGTATTATCATATTAAAAATTTACTTTAAAAATGATAACTACTGCTTATCTGACCTCCTCCCAGCCCTGAAGGGCGAGGGTTCCCCGAGGTCTCAAGGGTTACACCCCTTTACGGGTGCTACTCGATTATGATCCACAAT
>JBMFIF010000056.1:0-10506 GCA_049976445.1 Thermoprotei archaeon
AAGTGTTGAGCTTTTCATGAACCTCTTCGCTTATTGGTATGTGAATTGGAGGTGATGTCTTATGTGGACAGTCTCTACTTTGAATGCTTTATTTTAACTATTTGTTTTTCTATCTTAAACTATTTTGAACAAGGTTTATTCGGTTTTCAGTTTTCTAGTTTCTAGTTCCTTCACATAACTTTTCACGTGCGATGTATTAGCACTGTAATTCTTCTTGCGAGCTATTCGAGCATTCTTGTGCACGTGTGTGTATTGTCATGAGATAATCAATGACAGGATCATCCACTACATTGATTGTGTTGTAAGATTTTGTTAAGATTTTTAGTCTATGAATACTGTCTTCAATATTTTCTGGCTGTGTGTATTGTTTTTGATCGCTTGTATAGAGTGATGGTGTTTTTGTCTTCGATGTTGGATTTTCATAGGATTTCATATTGATTGTTATCAACCCTCGTCCTCACACCCTTTGTCCTCCTTATATAACATATTAGTCAGTTCTGTGTTTACAGAACTGACTGGGGTGTAGGCCGTTGGTCTCCATGAGCGTGAAGCTCTTCGTCCTTCAGGACGGAGAAAAATTAACCCTGTAATGTGTAATACCAAGATCCCAGCAGTAAAAAATCGGTAGTCTTTGCATGTCATGTTAAAGTTTAAGCACTTTACTCTAATAAATAATTTATAAGGGGATTTTATCATGACAAGCTGAGATTACCAAAAAATCCTCTTTTCAGGATAGGAAGGAATACCTTAAAACACTCGATAAAATACTTAATCATACTAATAATCACAAAAAACACCGCAAAAAACCTAAAAAACTAGCACAAGAAAACAACATAGAATTAATAATAGGAAAAACAACATAATCCACAATAGAAAGCCTTTGTTTCATTTTGGTAGTAAGATCTTGAATCTCATAATCTAAAGTGTGGTATACGCTACTTTTATGAGCTTGGAATTATGTGAAAACCATATCCTTCAAGAGAGATGTTATAAGATTATTAAACCAAACATGAATTTACTCTGAATAGCGTTATTTTTGTTTTTCTAACTGAAAATTTTGTTATGAAAAGTGTGCTTTTATTTTCTTTATTATGGACTAGGGTTAATAAAAAAATGTATAGCCATTATGTTATAATGTATAAATTGATGCAAGAGACTGATAATACGTTTTCATTATTTTTTCGCAAACTTTTTTATCTAACCTAGTTATTTATAATATAGAAATAGCGGGGTGGGGAAGACAGGTTATCCCGCGGGGCTCATAACCCCGAGGTCGGTGGTTCAAGTCCACCCCCCGCTACCAAAATATTTTTAAATTTGAGTTGATGAATAATCTTGAACAAAATTCTTACTTGATGAAGTTTTCTTAATTTTATTTAATTGTGGATTTCTGCCTTTCATTGTGGTAGTTTATGTGCTTGTATACTTTAATTTTGAGATTATGTGATTTCTTTAAATGTTGTTATTTCTCCTTCGTTTCCGAACTTTACGTAGAATTTATATTCTCTGTTTTCATTTTTGGCTGTGCATGTTCTTCCTGTATAGTAATTCCCTTTTATTGTTAATTCATCGATTTTAATCCAGTTTGTTCTTTTCTTTGCTTCGTTTATCATGTTTTTAAATTCTAGTGCGCAGATGTTGCAGCAGAAGAATAGTTTTTGTCCATCAATTTCCTCGTAGTATTCTCCCCATGTGGCTCCACATAGGGTACATCCGTTTTCTTTAGTTCCGACTTCTCTATCATTTGCAACTATTCTCATGCTGGGATCACCAACTTATTATCTATCATCATTGCTCTTTCAAGTCTTGCTGATAAATATTTAGCAAATGTATCGAATGATTTTATAAGAGTTATTTGAATGGTTTCTGTGAGTTTATCTCCATATTTTTCTACTAATTCGAGTGCTTCTCCTGCATGATGTTCATCAGCTTCATAACCTTCTCTTAGAAAATCCTTAACTGCCTGAGGATATTCTGTTGATTCAAGTATTTCGAGGTTAAAATAATGCATTTTCGCACCGTATTTTCTTAAGCTTTTATCAGCTACTAATTCTAGGCCGTGCATTGCGGCCATAGTTTCGACCCAGCTTTTGTTCTCGGCGATCCATCTCCAAGTCTTGATTGCGGAGAGTGTTGAGTGTAATGGTGGTGTTGATAGGATTTCTTCTCTTCTCATTCCTAAACTCTCACCCATTCTTATTAATAGTTCATAGTGTGATGGTTTCTTGTTCCAACCTAAAAACTCTACTGCGATGTTTTCCAATTCATATCTGATTACCTCATCTATGTCAGATTTTGCGGCTACTATGGAGAGAACTCTTGCCCAATTTCTGAGAAAGTGTTGATGTTCTAATACGTAACCTAAGAGTACAGCTCTTGTTGGTTTCTGCATTGCTAATATAAATGGATGTACTTTATCACCATAAAATTTTTGAATAAATTTCTCTAGTCCATAATGCTAATGAATTTTTAATACTAAAAAATTCTTCTAATCTTTTAGCTAATTCTTCTATGGACAGTTCTTTAAGGCTCAGATTTCTATTTAGCCACATTATATGTTTGCTGTCATTTTTTCTTGTTAAATCATAAATATGCTTAGCTATTAAATACCAATCATTGGAATTAATCTCACAGACGAGGCATAATGGCATAATCTATCTTTTGTTATAGAGTTTTTCAGCTTTTTATATATTATCTAAATTATTAATTTGTTAAGTTAAACAGTTTCATAATATAAAGAAAATTTTAAGTAATAATCAAAATAAGTATTCTTTTATGGACGGAGGTTTCGTATTTAATTTTTGATGTCTCAGGGAGTGTTTGTAAGCCCCCTTTTGTTTCAGACGGCATTTGACTTAGCGGCCTGCCCGGCTGCTCGCGGGGTCTCATCGCAGCTCTATACGGCCTTATGCCCCGTGGGGTTACCACGTTTCACCGTCTCCAACGATCTCATCCGCAGGTTATCTTGACACCTGTCGCCAGGCGTCTTCTCTGCTTCATTTTCATTGATCGTTGGCCGTTTCGTTTCTGTGGTTTGTCCCAGGCTTTTCAGCCTGTGCCTTTCGGCACCACGGTTCCCCGTTGGCGGGGGACTTTCCTCGGACGCTCATTTTTACATCGCGTCCGACAGCCGTCCAACACTCCCTGAGACTGTATAATATGTATTGCAGGATGCTTTTATTCTTTGTTTTTGCTTTTATTCAAACCTTATATTTTGGTTTATTTTTTGTTTTTGTTGTGGTAGTTGTTCATATTGGTATCGATGATACTGATTCGGTTAACGGTGGTTGTACTACTTATGTTGCTGCTGTAGCTGTTAGAGAGTTGTTATTGAAAGGTGTTAGGTTTGCTGATTATCCGAATTTGATTAGGCTTAATCCTAACGTGCCATGGAAGACTAGGGGTAATGGTGCTGTTGCTCTTAGACTTCTTGTTGATGATTATGATGTGCTTGATATTTTTGATGTTGTGTATGATGTGTTATTAAGGTATTATGATAAGTATGATGAGAAGCCTCAGCCTGTTGTTGCGATGTATGTTGGCGATGTGGTCGAGGAACTTCGTGTTTTTTCGAGGAGTGCTTTAAGTCGGATTGTTTCTTTGGATGAGGCTTTTAGTCTTGTGAGGAAGTTTAATGTTTATTATAGGGATGTTGGGAGGGGTGTACGTGGTTTAATTGGTGGGTTGGCTGCTATAGGTGAACCGTTGGATCGTGGTGATTACACTTATGAACTTTTAGTCTATAGATCGTTTTTTGAGCGAAGTCTGAAACGTAATGTAGATGAGGAATCTGTTTTTGAGATGGATGAGAAAACTTATCCTTATACGTTTAATAATGTTGATAGGAAAGATGGTAGAGTTTTGTTAACGCCTCATGGTCCTGATCCTGTGATACTTGGTATTAGAGGTGAGGAGCCAGATCTGCTTGTGAAAGCATTGGATATGGTAAGAATCTATGATAAAATTGAGAGATGGATGATATTTAGGTCGAATCAGGGGACTGATGCTCATTTAATTAATGCGAGACTCAGTGATGTGAGTCCTTATATGTCGGTAGTTGTGAATGGGATTGTATGGTCTAAGCCTGTGGTTATGCCTGGTGGTCATGTTTTCTTTATGTTAAATGATGGTACTGGTGTGATTAATGTTGCTGTTTACAAGGAGACTGGAGATCTTAATGTTTTTGCTAGAAAATTGGTTCTTGGTGATGTCATTAGTGTTGGTGGTGGTATTAAGCCTGGTCCTAATGGGTTAAATCTTAATGCAGAACGTATTACTGTTATAAAGGCTGTTGAGCGGAAGATCAAGAAAAATCCACGATGCCCAACATGTAATGTGAGTATGAGTTCTATGGGACATAATCAGGGTTATAGATGTAGGAAATGTGGTTATATTAGCAAAGAATCACCTATAATTATTACTATAACTGATCAAGATTTAGAGTCCAGCAAAGTTCATCTTCAATCTCCTAAAGCAAGACGACATCTAACGAAACCACTTGAACGTTATGGGCATGAAAAACAATACTTTAAATATGGAACACTTTATGAACCGTGGCATTGGCCATAATATCATTTCCCTAAGAGGAGGAACTTTCTGAAAAAGCTAAGGTTTGGATTGTTTTATTTTTTTATATTTAATTATTAAAATTACTAGTATTATGATGCCTAATGGCACTATTATGAATTGATAGTTAATCTCTGTTGCTGGTGATGTGGGTTGAAGAGGTAATGTGGATGAAGTGGATTGTTGAGTGGTTACTGATAATGTTATTGGATTTATTGTTAGAGTTTTAGTGATGCTTATGTATAACGAATCTGTTACTGTTAATGTTATTGTATAAGGATTTGTTGTGTTAATTATAATTGTGCAGGTTGATTCAGAACAATTCATTGCAATATTATCTACCTTCCATGAATAAGTAAATGGTGGAATTCCATTAGATATGATTGCAGTAACTGTTGTGTTTGAATTTAATGCTGGGTAAGGATTATTAGTTTTTAATGTTATGTTGAAGCCATTCCTGATATCATTTAATAATGGCCACCAATATTCTGGTAATGGTGTTCTCCATATTGCTATCTTGTTTAAGTTAGATTTTATAATGGACTTTAATCTAACTTCTATTTCATTTTCACTGAATGGTATAGTTTCACCTGTATTAGGGTTTAATGTTTCTAATCCGATAACCAATTTGTTTTGTGGTATCTTTGATAATGCGTAGTTTAATGCTGAGTAAAATGTTTCAAATCGTCCAGCGTAAGTTGTCATTTCACAAAGCATATCTACTTTTGATTGAGCAAGCAGATCGTAATTCCAGAAAGCAGACCATGTTGCAATATCTACACTAAGTTTTTTGTTAACTGCATGAAGGGCATCAGCAAATTTGTTCAGAAAATTTACGTAATTGTAAGCATCATTATCTGTTGCATCTCTGGGTTCAAAATCTACATTATAGCCAGTAAAATTTCGTTCTACTGCAGTATTAACGGCGGTAGTTATAAATGAATTCGGATTATTAAAGAGAATTCTCATATTAGTTATGTTAGTACTTGTTATCATTGGCCATAGTTCGACTTCAATTTGTCTTAAATAATCTGTCACATCAGTAACTCGGACCCGTTTAGAGAATGTTCCATTCGCACCCAGGTAATAAGCTTCATAAGAGACAGCGCTTATAGAATTTTTATGAGACAGTAATTGATTTAAAGATTCCTGCACATTTTCACCAACAACTTCTAATCCCATCCAGACTAAAACATATCCATGCCACTCTTTATCCTTCACATTCTCAATACTTATTGTAATAGGATGAAAAGGAATATTTAATAAAATTATGAAGATTAAAACAATTAGAGCTAGTTTCCAGCTATTCATGGACAATAAAATATTAAACAGTAAATTATTTATCTTTTTTTGTTTTATGTTTTCTTTAATTGTTTTTCCATGATATATCCAGTAATTTTAAAATCAAATTTTTTATAAAAATTGATAGCTTTAGTATTCTTTTTTTCAACTAAGAGATTTATAGTTCTTACATTATTATTAAGAGCTATTTTAATGATTTCATTCATAAGGTTTGCTCCAATTCTTTTTCCTCTATATTCCTGTTTTATACCGATATCTACTATAAAGCATGTCGGTAACATGGAAATCGTGTCAAGTCTTAGTTCTATCCATGCGTAGCCTATTAGATTATTATTATCAAATGCCCCAAGTATTATTTGTTGTCCTATCGATGTGTTATAGAGTTTTCTAAACATGTATTTGTGTCTTTTTGCAAATTCATTCCAATTTAATTCCTTTTTTACTTTATCATCGAGTAGTTCCCATGATAGTTCACGATCTAATTTAATAACATCATCAATCTTCGAATCATCAACTTCTTTTATAATGATCATAATTATGCATAATGCTCATTTTATATTTATTTTTGTATTCCACACCATAACTTCAGGTTTCTTATTTTCAATAAGAACGCCTCTGGCCATTCCTGGCGTATTATAGTCGAATACATAGTTGCCATATCGATCAACAGCTATAACGCCTGCAGTATTTTTTCCAGCTAGTTGTGTTATGCGATTCATCACATCTTTGACTGCTTGTTGGAGTGGTATGCCTTTTTCCACCATATCGCATATGCGTAATGCCATCCCAACTCTGATTATATGTTCTCCTACACCTGTTGCTGAAACTGCGGCATATTTGTTTGCATATGTTCCTGCTCCAAGGAGTGGAGTATCACCTATTCTGCCTGGCAATTTTAACCACATTCCTCCAGTTGATGTTGCAGCGGCTAATTTACCTTTTGAATCTAGTGCAACTGCCCCAACAGTGTTTCCATCGTTATTAATTATTGTACTACTGAAAGTTTTAGATGTATTTAGGTTCATTATCTCATATACTTTCATGTTCTTTGATTCACGTCCTTTTAATTCTTTAAGAAGTTTCTTGTATTGTCTGATTTTTGATTGATTTATAAGGTTTTTAGCATATTCTATGTTCATTTTTAATGCAAAATATGTTGCATATTCTCCACTTAAGAGTATATGGTCAGTGAACTCCATAACCTTTCGTGCCGCTGATACTGGGTGTATGATATTTTTTATGCATGCTACGGCACCACCTTTTAGCGTATCTCCATCCATTATTGCTGCGTCCATTTCGACTTCTCCAGCAATATTGAGACATGATCCTAAACCAGCGTTTAATACTCCGCTAGCTTCCATTACACGTACTGCCGCTTCTACGGCGTCTAAGGCTGAACCTTCTGAGCTAAGTATGGAACCTCCTGCAATAAGGGAATCTTTTATTACATGAGCAATTTTATATGCTTTCTTTAAGCTTACATTCCATGTTCCTGCTCCACCATGCACAGCGATAATCCACATAACAAAAGCAAAGTAAAGCTAAAATAAAAAGATTCTTGGTGAAATTATGATAAGAATTAATGTTTTCCATGTTTAAGCGAGATAAAAATATTTCATAGTGTGTTTATAAAATAATTGAGCTTGCATGAGTGGTGTAATAATTCATAAGCCTTTGGCATCCTTTTTTATGTATTTGTTAACAGTTTTAATGAGTTTTATAATGGTATACTTATTTTTATGGTCAAGTGGTAAGGCTTTTACAAGTTTGGGTTTGAATCCGAGACTAGTTTCATTAATAATTTTTTCTAGTTTATTAGGAAGTTTTATTAATATACCAATATACAAATATACATTGGATGAAGAGCTTGTATTAACAATAAATTATGTGAATTTTTATGGAATAATATATCCAATACCTTCTTTTGAGAGGGTAAAGAATAAATCAGTTTTGGCGGTGAATCTTGGAGGAGCTATCATTCCTATTCTTGTATCGCTTTACTTGTCTTATAAGTTACTTATTTTAGAACCGAATACATTGATACCCTTATTGGTATCAATAATAATGGCATCATTTGTTATACATATTTATGCAAAACCGATCTCTCATTTAGGGATAGCTGTTCCCACTTTCATTCCTCCTTTCACATCGATGACATTAGCATTATTTTGGGGGTTTTGGGGTTTTGATAAAAGTGTAATGCTTACTGTAGCATATGTATCAGGTACGTTGGGTGCTTTGATTGGGGCTGATCTTATGAATCTTAATAAAATAAGAACGTTTAAGAGTCCGATGGTTAGTATTGGTGGTGCTGGAACTTTTGATGGAATTTTTCTTTCAGGCTTATTAGCAGTACTTTTTATTGACCTTTTAGCATGACTTGCTAATAGCTATGTACAACCTCTAAATTTTTATACGAAGTATCTATAGTGGCATTGAGTAAGTATGAGCAGTACCTATATACTCTTTCATGGTGACAGTGATGGTGTGTGCGGAGCAGCCCAAGCACTAATGGTATATCCTGATGCAGAATTACGAATTACAAAACCAAATAGGTTATTTATAGATTTAGAACACTTACCTCAAAAATCAAGAATCATAATCATTGATATAGCATTAGATATACAAATTTATAACGGAATATTATATAAGTTCAAAGAAATTGTTCAAAATGGAGGAGAAATAATATACATAGACCATCATAAAATCTCATCTCAATTATTACGTGATAATATAGCAGCCGCTATTAAATATGTTTATGAAGAAGGTATATCAGCAGCTGAACTGACTAATAGGGCATTTAACTTACAAAATAATAATCGAGCAGTTATGTTAGCTTATTATGGGGCGTTCGCAGATTATCTAGATAGCACCCCACTAATGGAATCGCTTTTAAAGACGATTGATAGACGTAACCTTATTTTAGAAGCATCACTCCTCTCTACAGCACTTGAAACAATGGATATATTCATGAAAATTAAGACTACTAAAGATCTGGCATCGGGCTTACGACCAAGTGAGATTCAGTATGTTTTATTTCATGCACTTCTTGGTCTCTATTATGAAAATCAAATATACAAGTATGTAGAAAAAAACGCAAAACGTATTGGACAGCTATCAGTAGTGATTAATCCACCATATCAAGGATTTCTTGGTAGGGCAGCAGTATACGCAATGACAATCCATAATAGTCTTTTTGGCCTAGCAGCTAGGTACGAGAAAGAAACTGTGGATATCAGTATAAGATCAAAAACTAATAAGGTTGATTTATCTAATATTGCAGCAGAATTAGCAAAACAGTTTGGTGGAAGCGGTGGGGGTCATACTGTTGCTGCAGGTATGCGAATTCCCATAGAAACGTTTGACAAATTTCTAGATACTATAGCATCAATATTAAACAGAACCTAACTTTTCTTATAAATTCTTTTTATTTCTTCTGCATCATGATCATTTATCCCAAGTGAACTATTGAAAAGTTTTGCAGCAACAACCATTTTTGCAGCTTCTTCAAGAACCTCAACCCTAGCAAGAGCCTCCTCAATATTATTACCTACACAAAAAACACCATGGTTCTTAATCACAATAACGTTACTCATACTTATAGTCTTAGAAATAACCTGAGATGTATGATAACCTGGTAAAACAAAATCAATAACTTTAGGTTCACCAATTAACAAAACATACTCAGGTGTTACATTCTTAAGAATGTAACCTGCAGTAAAAAGTCCGGTGGCGAAAGGTGGATGGGCATGAACAACAGCATTAACATCATTCCTAATTTTATATATAGATAAATGTGAAGGAAGTTCACTAGATGGTTTATAAGTACCCTCCAACACATTACCATCTAAACTAACCTTAACTAGATCCTTTGATTGTAAACCGCCCTTAAAAAGTCCACTCGGTGTAATCCATATATAATT
Source organism: Thermoprotei archaeon (assembly GCA_049976445.1). Taxonomy (GTDB): domain Archaea; phylum Thermoproteota; class Thermoprotei; order Gearchaeales; family WAQG01; genus JAVZOV01. Next base: position 9,792 of record JBMFIF010000056.1, read on the forward strand.
CCTATTCGGTACTCTGAAACTAACATTTCCACCAACAGCTGAAACAAGCTCTCTTTCATAAAGCCTACGCATAGCATTGACGATCTGCAACTTTATATCTTCATCAAAACCTGACATCACTTCTGACCTCTTCCCCGCCCTGAAGGTGCGAGAGTTCCCCGAGGTCTCGAGGGTTACACCCCTTTACGGGTGCTACTGTAGAGTATAGTGTGTCTGAGTATTTAAATTTACTTCACCCTTCAGGGTGAAGTTTGTCCTTCTTTTATAAAATGTCAGCAAAATATGATAAAAGCCAATCAAACCTCGCCTTTCAAGGCGGGGTAAAATTTTTAAATTAGAAAGAAGATTCCCTCTTGAGATGCCCTCCCCTGGTCAACATCATAAGGATGAGGAGCGGGAGCCGACCATCACTCCCGCAATACCAGGGGAAGGCATCCACGAAGTTAAATACTCAAACAAAAGGACTAATGTAATCCGCCTCCTACCAAACGGTTATCAAGAAAGAAAACTAAGAAAACTAGGAAACACTTCCGCAAAACTCTTCAACGAAGTCAACTATGAGAGAAGACAACAATTCTTCAAAGGTAGAAAAGTGGACCTCAAAACCACATGGAACAAGTACTACCAGAAATACAAGAATGCACTAGGAGTTAACGCACAAGCTACACTACAAAAGAACAACGAAGCATGGCAATCATTCTTCACACTACTAAAA
>JBMFIF010000057.1:0-10478 GCA_049976445.1 Thermoprotei archaeon
CTTTTGTGTTGGGTTGTTTGGGGTGTTCAAAGATGTTCATAGTACCACACTGCAAGTATTACTACAAGCTCACATAAAGCTTATGTGGACAGTCTCTTCTCATGATTACGAAAAGAATTTATACATGTTACACAGAAATAATCTAATGGGGATGATTTAAATGGTTAACATACTTTCAACTCCAATGCCCTACGTACTTGTAACATTAATAATATATGCAATTGCTTACTTTATCTACGGAAAATGGATGGATACTAAAGTCTGGCAAGTAGACCCGTCAAGGCCTACTCCAGCACACGTTTATATGGATGGCGTTGAATTTTTCCCAGTAAACAGATATGTTCTTTATGGTTTTCAATTTAAGAGTGTTGCAGCCTTAGGTCCTATAGTAGGACCACTAACTGCGGTAGCTCTTTTTGGTTGGGTGCCAGCATTAATCTGGATAATACTTGGTAATTTCTTCATAGGATGGTTACAAGATTATAGTAGCATGCTTCTCTCAGTAAGAAATGAAGGTAGGTCATTTGGGCCAATCACTTATGAACTATTAGGGGATACTCCAAGAAGACTACTCCTTAGTTATCTCCTCTTTTACTTCTTCCTAATTTCAGCAGCATTCATATACGTTTTAGCATCGACTGTAGATGGTTTTCCAGGCTCTTTTACTGCTGCTCTTGGTACTATTATAGTTGGATTATTAGTTGGACAATTAATATATAAATTGCGAATGAATATTATATCAGTAACAATTTTGGCTATTATACTAACTGCCGCAAGTGTAGCATTGGGAGTAATTACAAAGTGGCCTCCGTCAAAATTCTTTGATCCTATTTTCGGTAGCGGTACATCATTATTCATATGGATGCTCATAATTGGTGTAATATTGTTCATTGCAGCAGTAGTACCTTTACCAACATTTATAACCCCTGTGAACTACATAGCTTTCTATCCTACAGCCTTTACAGTAATAGCTGTCTTAATAGCCGCATTAGTTTCTCCTCTAATAGGCGTATCTCTCCAACAACCACAAATAAATTATGCTAATGCCTTTATCACGGTTCCTAATCCACAAAAATCTGCAGTGGGTCCAATCTGGCCAATATTATTCGTAACAATCGCTTGCGGTGCAATATCAGGATGGCATAGTCTAGTAAGTAGTGGAATTTCTTCCAGACAATTAGATGTTGAAACTGATGCAAGACCTGTTGGTGGTGGTGCAATGATCCTTGAAGGAATGGTAGCTCTCTCAGCTTTAATAACAGGTGCAATATTAACCACTATACCTTCCGGCGCAGGCGGTTATGTTACTGGTGGTTCAATATTGCTCTCTGGAATATTTGGAGCATCAACAAAAGATGTTTGGAATGTAGTTTTAGGAGTATTCATATTACTAATGGGAATTACTGTGCAAACATTAATAACAAGATACTGGAGGATTGTTTCTGCAGAAATCTTTTCTAAAGGATCATTGCGCATACTTGGAAATAAGTATGTAGCAACGATGGTAGGATTGATACTACCTATTATTTTAGCTGCTATAGGTAGTTGGCCTAGTGTCTGGATTTTCTTCGGAGGAACGAATCAATTGCTGGCAGGTTTTGCTCTTACAATAGTTGCGGTTTATTTAATGAAAGTACGAAGGCCTACACTACCGATTTTAATACCAGGACTTTTCATGCTAATAACAACGATAGCAGCGCTCGCATGGGAAAGTGCTGTTGTATTGGCTTCTGCAGCTACGTTGTTTAGTCCTAAGAAAATTTTACTTTCAGGTCAGAATGTTCCAGATGCATTAGGTGGTGCAACTACAGGAGTAGTTATTAATTTAATTGCAGGAATCATTGGAGTTGTATTAGTCATATTAGGCATAATTATGGCATATTATTTAATAAAAAGCTATTTCAAGTATCGTTCTACAGCTCCTGAGGTAACTAAAACTGAATAAAAATATATTTAAAAATTTTTTTATTAATAATGTTTAATGAGTAGTGTTTGAATTTAATTAATAGATAATTTTTCAATAGAAAAGAATAAGAGTTTTGTTATTATGTTTCATTGTGATGCGTAGTAGGATTCCAAGAATATTAGTTTCTGGTATCAGAGGTAAGATTGGTAAGACTACTGTTGTGCTTGGTATAATTAAGGGATTAGTTGAAAGAGGGTTACGTGTTCAACCTTTTAAGGTTGGTCCTGATTTTATTGACCCTAGTTATCATACTTTGATCTCTGGGTCTGTATCGCGGAATATTGATTCTGTTATGTTTAGTAGTGAGAGGTTAATTCATAGTTTTATACGTGGAACTACTAATAGTGATATAGCTGTTATAGAGGGTGTGCTTGGTCTTTATGATAGCCCTGATGGTATTTCTGAAATAGGAAGTAGTGCATATATAAGTAAGTTGCTTAAAGCGCCTGTTATACTAATTCTTGATGCTGAAAGAATAAACAGAGGTCTTCAAGCGATATTGCATGGTTTTTTAACGTTTGATAAGGATGTGAAAATACGTGGTGTGATTTTAAATAATGTTGCTAATCAAAAGCAGGCTGAAAAAATCGCTAGTGGTATAGAGAAGCGTTTTAATGATATTGAGATTATTGGTTTGATCATGAGAGACACTAAGATTGAGGAAAGTATGAGTTATAGACATTTAGGTTTAGTGCACGTTTCCGAAAGAGAGAACGAGCATAACGAGATCATTAGCATTGCTAATAATGTGAAAGCTCAGTTAGACATTGAAAAAGTTATAAAAATAGCTAAAGAATCTGATGAAATAGCTTGTGATTGTGAGAATGATAAATTCTCATCTCTTAATGTTCGTGTTGGTATAATAAGGGATAGGGCATTTTCTTTTTATTACCCAGAAAATTTGGAATTCTTTCATAATATAGCGAAAGAAGTATATTATGTTGATTCAATTAATGATCATGCATTACCTGATGTTGACATTCTTATAATAGGTGGAGGCTTTCCTGAGGTTTATGCAGATTTACTTGAGAAGAATAAAAGTTTACATAATGAAATTAGAATGAGATCAGAAAAAGGTATGATGATATATGCAGAGTGTGGTGGTTTAATGTATTTAGCTAATAAGATTAAAACTTTGAACGGTAATGAATATCAAATGATTGGATTAATTGATGGTGATGTTGAGGTGGTTCAAAGGCCTGTTGGACATGGTTATGTTTATCTCGATGTAATACAGGATAATCCTATGAGTACTTCAGGAACAAAAATTATTGGGCATGAATTTCATTATTCTAAACTTAAGCTTAATGAGAGAGTTAGCTTTGCTTACCATGTCACACGTGGTTATGGTATTGATGGAATCCATGACGGAATCCTAAAAAATAATATATTAGCATCATACACTCACATACATGTAAATCATAATCCAACACTATTCTATAATCTACTAAGACATGCATCTCATAACAAAAATTAAAACAGTTTAACAACTACTCAAGGTATTCAATGTTCTACCAAACTTTTAAGTTTAGCCTGAATAAAAATATATTTAAAAATTTTTTATTAATAATGTTTAATGAGAGAGCCTATTTAGTGTGTAAAGTTATAAAAATGTTAATCCCATGGCAGTATATTTACTTGATCTACCTCTATAAACGTTTTAAGCTTCTGACCTACTTTTATATCTACATTTGGGCTAAGTTTAATAAGAATCTTTGAATCATCTGATAATCTTAATCGCACATATTGGTATGATCCAAGGAACATGGTCATATCTACGTCTCCCTCAATTATGTTATGGTCATTCTCAGCTTCTAACTTAAAATCTTCAGGCCGAAGAATAACAGCAACATCATCACCAGGCCTTAAAGTTATATCAAATGGTATAAGACCTTTAATAGTGTAATCACCTAAACTCACTAGTGCACGATTGTTTGTTACTTCTTTAATAATACCTTTTAATATGCTACTTCTTCCTATGAATGATGCCACAAAGAGATTGTGTGGTTTTTCATAAATTTCTCTAGGTGTTCCCACTTGTAAAACTTTTCCTTTATCCAAGATTGCTATTCTATCAGAAATACTCATTGCTTCTTCTTGATCATGTGTTACATAGATTGTTGTGATTTTAAGACTCTTCTGAATGCGTTTTATCTCCTCTCTCATTTCTATTCTAAGCTTTGCGTCTAAGTTGCTGAGGGGTTCATCTAAGAGCAATAACTTAGGTTCAACAACTAATGCTCTAGCAAGTGCAACCCTCTGTTGCTGACCTCCACTTAATTGAGTTGGATATCTATCCTCAAGACCGCTTAACTGAACAAGATCTAATACCCTCTTTACTTTTTCTTTTATCTCATTTTTAGATAATTTTTTAATCTTAAGACCAAATGCTATGTTATCAAAAACAGTCATATGAGGCCAGAGTGCATAATTTTGAAATACCATTGCTACATTTCTTTCATACGATTTTCTAAGAGTCACATCCTCATTTCCAAAAAATATCTTACCTTCATCAGGATATTCAAGTCCAGCTATGATCCTAAGTAGCGTTGTCTTCCCACAACCACTAGGTCCTAAGAGGGTAAAAAGTTCACCATCCTGTATATTCAAAGTTACATTATCTACAGCTACAACATTACCGAATCTTTTTGTAACGTTTTCTAGTTTAACGTCAGCCATTCTTCATTTACTCTAAAATCACACACCTATAAATGCGTATCTTTGTTTGAACCCTAAAGTCACTATAATGATTACGCTTAGTTGAATAACCATTAAAAGTAATCCAAGAGCAGCAGCAATTTGAGCAGACCCCACAGAAGAAACCCACACATTAGCCATGTATACTGTAAGAGGCGATTTATCTATATTAAGAGCACCTAACGTCACACTAACGCTCACTTCACTAATACTATAAATAAAGCTTATCATAGCACCACTAATAATATTAAGCGAAATGAGCGGCATCACAATACTACGAATCGTTTTAAATCTTTTAGCACCTAAATTCATAGAAGCTTCTTCAAGATTATAATGAACCTGCTGTAAACCAGCATAAATAGATCTAGCCGTGAAAGGCATTCTTCTGATTGCATAAGCAATGATTAGCACAATAGCAGGATCAAAGTACAACGGATTTCGTGGATCAAGAAACGTGCCTCGAAAGAATTGAGTGTAAAAATAAAAGTATCCTATAGCTATTACTATACCCGGTATTGCTATTGGTGAAGTAGCTAAAGTATCAAGCACAGTTATACCACTCAATTTTACACGATTCGCTGTATAAGCAGTCGCAATTCCAATTAGTATGATAACTATCACTGCGGCTAAAGAATATAAAATACTACGCATAACAAAACCTGATACTCTAGGATTGGCAAAAATTTGTATCAAATTATCTAAAGTGAATCCATCAGGGAATACATTATTCCATCTTGTAGAGAATGCCAAGATAATAGTCCCTACTTGAGGTAATATAGTAAAAATTACAATAGGAGTTATGATAAAGTATACGATTAGTAAGCCTTTTAACCCTAACTTTGTAAACCTGGGCTTCCATCTACCACCCCTACTAATCATAGCATAAGCTCTCATACTTACATATTTTCTTATAAGTAAGAAACCTGCTAAAGCTAATGCTAGCATAATAACAGATAAAGCCGCTATTTCCGGCGGCCTTTGTCCAGTTGCTCTTATAAAATTGGAGTATATTTGATAGGACATAAGCTTTTGAACATATGGATGTCCTTGAAAAACTATAGGAGCTCCTAAATCTTCAAGACTAAAAATAAACACTAATGTTGCACCAGCAGCCAGACCAGGAAAAGCTAAGGGTAAAGTAATTTTTCTAAATAGAGTAAATCCTCTTGCTCCTAAATTTTCACCTTGCTCCTCCAAGCTTGGATCAATATTCATCAAACTAGCATAAACATTCAATAAAACAATTGGATAATACGTAATTGATTGAGTAACTATTACAGCAGCAAGACCATCAAGCCATACACGCCATGGTATTATATGAAGAGCATCATAGAGAAGCCAGTTTATTAGTCCTGTAGTTGGGTCGAAAATTTTTTTAACAACATACGCATTAACAAAAGGTGTTACCAAAAGTGGGATTAAGGTTATGACTCTTAAAACTTTCTTACCAGGGAATTCATACCTAGCAAATATAAACGCTATAACAATGCCTAAAAGCGACGCTATTATTGTGGTAAAAGATGCGACTATAAGCGAGTTTAAAATTACACCATAATCAACACCAGTTACATAAATGGTATTAATTCTGGGTATATAAGTATATAGTGAACCTTGAGGGCTTAAACTAACGTAAAATGAGGATAAAATATTGCTAAACCATCTTAAAGAAAAAGCTCCATCAGAGAAAAATGCAGTTTCAACCATCATAAAAACTGGGACTAACAAAAATGCAAAAATAAAAAAAATTGACGTAAATATGAAGATTAAAATGACTGGATCAATCTCGAAAAGTATTTTTCGTGAAAATCTTTGTTTAATTATATCAAACTTTTGCATTACATTAAGCACCTGCAGCCTTTGCATCATTATAAACACTTAGATACCAATTTCTTGCTGCATCACGCCAAATACTGGTTATCTGATTCAAAAAGCTTGTATCAGTAGAAAGTCTATTATTAATGCTCGCAGCGTAACTCTCGGTAAATGAGACCATATTACCAGTAATGGGATCTTTAAATTGAAACAGAGTTGTTAGTTTTTCTTTTAATTCCTGATACTTTTGTGGGTTCTTATTCTTTAAACTGAGAACAGCACTCCATGCTTGTTTCAACTCTGTATTAGCATCAATCAAAGTTGATTTGAAATAGTACATCATAGCATTTTCTGTAATTAAAGCTCTCGTATCATTAAAATCAATACCCCTATTAGCTATTGTCATATTATAAAGTTTATAAAGATCCTGTCGTTGTTGTCCCTCAGGAGTTTTGAAAACTGCAGGATTTGCTGGCATCCTATTAATGTTAGGATCAAGCCATAACTTCTGTCCATCCGCAGAAAGAACCCAAGCAATAAAAGCTTGAGCAGCCGCAGCATGAGGAGCACCTTTAACTAATGCTATCGGATCGCCATTTATAATAGATTCATTAGTTGGTATAATATACTCAGTCTTAGGATTCTGGAACATAGCATTGTAACCATAAAAATCTATCGTAATTCCTACTGGAACATCACCAGTAATTACAGCTTCCCTAACTGCATCACTTGTATCATAGATCTTAGCATTAGCAGTCATAAGTGTTAAAATTCTCCAACCTTCAGTCCAGCCATATGCTTGAAGAATAATTTCATAAATCCTAGTGTTGCTCGTACTAGCAAGTGGATTGGCTAATCCAACAGTCGGAATCGGAAGTAACTCTCCATAAGCATCAGAAGCTAAATCACTCCATCTAGAAGGTTTAGGTAAATTATATGCATGAAGCTTATCATTATTCACAGTAAAACCAAAGCTTGAGATCGCAGCAGCAACCCACATAATCTGCCCATTTTTATCAAAACGTTTCATCGGAACACCACCTATAGTATCAGGTATCTGTGATATAACATTAAGAGTATTGCTATCAGTTATCGGAGCAAGAAGATTTAGATTTAATATAGTATCAAAAAGTGTCGGGCCACCTCCCCAAGCAACATCAACTCCTCCACCAGAAATATAATCCTTCCATAAACCTGCAGCAACCCCCAAGAATTTCAAATCAACGATACCATACTTTCGTGCAATATCACTCTTTAAGAACATTCTCTTAGTAGCTTCCTGTATCGTTGTATCATGCCTAGTTATAATTACAAGAGTAATACCACCAGTAGTTGTTGTAGTAGTCGTTGTAGTAGTTGTAGTTGTGGTAGTAGTAATTTGTGTAGGCATACTTGTTGTTGTAGTTGTTGTAGTAGTCGTTGTAGTGGTCGTTGTTTGGCCTGCTCCTCCTAAATACATGTAGGCACCAATTAGAGTTAACAGGATTAAAATTAAAACGGTTATTACAACTATAACGGTTCTAGAAATTGATTTTATGTACGACATATTTTCTACACCAAAATAATAGAATTAAAAAGACTTATAAGTATTATGTCTGATAATTTAAATAAATCTATAAATTTATTTACGATAGCTATTTATATTGTGAACACAAAAGTAATTTTGGCGATCAACATGAAGAAAATACTACCCATGATATTTTTAATTATGCTAATAGCAGTATATACATTTTCAATAGCTACGCCTGTTAAATCAGTCAAATACGTTGTCGCAGTAGATTTAGCACACGGAGAAAGCACTAAATATCTTAAATATATTCAGGGTAATATTACTTGGGTTGAATGGGTTAACATTACTACACCTATCACAACAGATACATTACGCAATATAGATATGCTTATAATTGGGCAAGCAACACAACCACTCACACCAGATGAGTTAAACGCTTTAAAAACCTGGGTTAATAGTGGTAGTAAAGTATTATGGGTTGCAGGCGATAGCGACTATGGACCTGGTGTTACATACCAAGATATAGCAAATCTAATATTATCATCTGTAGGATCAGTATTAAGGGTTGATTTATGTTCTGTTGAAGATCCAGTACAAAATGCAAAAGCATCTTACAGAGTGATAGGAAACGTAACACCTGATAGTGGTGCAGAAGCTGTTGCAGGCGGCATCAAAAATGGAGTTCTGTACCATGGTCCTGGAATATTAGCATATACCTTACCAAACGGAACATGGGCACCACTAGAAAAATCTAGGCCAGATAACGTTTACAGAATTGTTTGGACATCACCAAATGGCAAGATTGTAGAAAATAATCCTCCTGCAGCAAAAGCTCATAAAGCTGGCGATTCTGGGAAATTTGTCCTCTTAGCAGCTGAAGTTATGAAAATTGGTAATAAACAGAGCGTCATAATAGCTAGTGGAGAAAGTCCTTACGGTGATTATGAACCAACATGGGCTTGGGTATACTATGGTATTCTTTTAGATGGTCCGAGATTCGTTACAAACATGATAAATTGGTCTCTTGCACTTGCAACTACAGTTGTCACTACAATAACACAAACAACAACAGTAACCTCTACCTTTACCACAACAGTCACTAATACGGTAACTTCCACATCCACTACTACCGCTACAACTACAGTTACTAGCACAGCAGTATCCACAACTACTGTAGAATCGATGACCGGTTGGGGTGTCGCAGGAGTATTTATAGTAATAGCAATCGTGGCAATAGCATTACTGTTTAGGAAAAGATAAAAACTAACTTTATTTATTTTTTATAAAAACTTTAATTCATACAAAATTAACACATTAAGTATTCTTCATGTTTTAAGCTAAGTTGTTTTTTGAATTATTTATGGTATTGAAACTTCTAATGGAAACGGTTCTTTACTGTATTTTGCAACTATCTCGCAAGGCACATTTAATACAAAAGCCCAACCTATCCAGTTTCTCATTAGGATACCTTTTTCGGTTAACTCTACCTCATCCTTAGTTATTTTAATATTACCTGCTAATTTATCAAAAAATAGTTTATACTTAATTGATATTGGAATTGATTTATTGAAATCTTTTTTAAAGAACTCTTTAAACTCTATTTTTTTGAATTTTAATGCGCTTAATCTTTCTTGAATCCATCTAATAATTCTTTCCTCTATGCTTACGCTTCTTAAACCTGCAATAGGTAATTCTTGTTTCTCAATTTTCTTTATATATTCTTCAGGATAACATGTGTTAACGTATTCGCTTCCACCAGTAAATCCAATTGCGCCAGATCCAAATGCTATGAGCGGCCCAACCATTTCGCGTTCAACTGTTGAATATTCTTGTTTTGATTTGCTAAAAGAGTAATATCTGAGTTGATTATATTTATATTCTTTAAGTACATTAAGAGCATTCTTATAAAAGATGTTGAAGTATTTTTTATCTGGTTGTTGAGGAATTTTACCTTTTTTCATGAGTTTATACATTGGTCTATAATGAACAATTAAAAGAGGGTATACTGTTACTTGTTGCACTTCTTGATTAACGGCAATTTTAATGTCTTTGGTCCATTCTTCGATCGACTGGTTTGGCAAAAAGTACATTAAATCAATGTTTGTGTGTTTATAATCAACCATTGAGGCATTTTTAATTGCACTAAAATTGTCTTTTAAACGATGAATTCTACCGAGGATTTTTAGGTTCTTCTCATTAAATGATTGAATTCCAATACTTAGTTGATTAATTCCAGCGTCACGTATCTTAAATACATATTCTTCATTTAAATCATTCGGGTTTGCCTCAATACCAAAATCATAGTTATTAGCTAATTTAAAGTTTTCAATAATACAATTTGTTATCTCCTTAAAGTGTTCAGGTTTAATTAGTGAAGGTGTACCTCCACCAACATGAATATCTGAGACAGTAAGATCAAGATCTTTTAATAAGTTACCATATAATATAATTTCTTTCTTAAGAGCATTAATATACTTTTCTACGAGCTTATCG
>JBMFIF010000058.1:0-10347 GCA_049976445.1 Thermoprotei archaeon
TTATTAGAGAAGTGCCACTATGAAGTCGATGAGCAGTCGCGAGGTGGAGGAAGGCACCCAATGAAACTCCCCATGTCGTGGCCGGGAGTCCATACTCCCTAACCTAGGCACGGGGAGGGAAGAGGAGTGATGAGGCCGAGTGATTAATAGTCATTAAAAGTGACTATTAGTCACGATGAAGGCCGAACTCTATCACGACCACTCTCCTTATGAAATACTGGAACATTAACCTCGTTTTTCAGAAAATATACCCCCTTCCTATTGTTAAAATAAACGATATTACAATCCTTAGTGGGACAGAACCAGAAATTCTCATCCAATAACCCCCAATACTTATAATCAACATGATTACCAACATTAGACTTTAACACTCTTAAACCCCTGTTTCCACACGATGGGCATATTCTAATAATACTTTCGGGCTCTTTTTCAACAGCTTCCAGATAGTTGATATTAGGCTGGAATTCAACACCACTAACAGACCTAAAGACGCTATCACGCACTATTTTTGCACCTCACATATCAAAATCTAATATATCATATTTAAATCTATCTTCTTATTCATAAAAATTATGATGCTAGAAATGACAATCTTATCTAAATTTAGTTTTTAAGATGAAGTTATATAGAGTTCAAACATATATAGTTTGTTAAAGCTAACTATTTTGAATAACAATGGATTGGAAGAATAAAGTTGAAGAACTTTTTAAAATCCCAGACATCTATCTTGCAGGTTTAGCAAATAAAGACAATCATCTCGTTTACCTTTCAAATGAGACTGGATCATACCAATTATGGAGCTTAAACCTTTCAACCATGGAAAAGAAGCAGATCTCCTATGGTGAAGATAGGGTTACCAGTACTGATGTCCATGAAGATAACGAGTTAATAATCTTTGCAAGGGACAAAGGTGGAAATGAAAAACATCAAATATTCATGACAGACGCAATAAAAGGTTCTGAAAAGAAAATAAGCAACTTACCACCAACAAGAATCCTAACACTCAAAATCTCTCCAGATACAAACATAATAGCATTCACTGGTGCGGACCAGGAATCTAATAAACTCTTTTTAATGAAACCTGATGGAAGCTACGAAGTGATATACGAAAGAAATGCAGGCATGTTCATAACAGATTGGAACAAAAACCTAATAACAGGGTTCAGCTGGTCAATCGATGAACCAAAAGTCTCATACCTAATTCTATATAATACAACTAAAGATAGAATACTACTCTATACACCAAAAGATGGTTCAGAAAACCTGACACCAATTATTAGCCCAGATGGTCAAAAAATCCTATTCACAACAAACGCAGAAAACTTAAAAGTATACAACCTAGCAATATATGACATAAAAAATAATGAAATACAATATTTAAAAGCAAAAGAATACGGATTAGACTTCATAAACTATGAATGGTTCCACAATAAAAACTCAGTATACTACATCGCAAAAAGAAACGGAGAAACAAACATACACATCGAAAACCTTGACAATGGAACAGTAACAAAGCTTAGTACACCAAAAGGATTCATAACAAACTCAAAAATAACCAAAGATGACAAATATCTTTACATCACACACTCATCACTCTCATTACCAAGAACAATCTACAAAATCACAATAGAAAACGGAAAAATAGAAACAATAATAAAACCAAACGCACCACAAGAATTAATAAACGAACTAAACGAAGCAACATTCACAAAATATAAATCATACGACAACCTAGAAATACCAGCATACATCATAGAATCAAAAAACACTACAAAACCAGGACCAACAGTAATATGGGTTCACGGAGGACCATGGTGGGAAGTAGCAAACGAATGGAACCCCTCAATACAAGCCCTAACAATCTCAGGATTACACGTAATAGCACCAAACTTCAGAGGATCAACAGGATATGGACCAGAATTCCAGTACCTAGATATAGGAGACCCAGGCGGAGGAGACCTACAAGACATAATACACGCAAGAAAACACGCAATAGACATAGGATTAGCAGACCCAAACAAAATTGCTATCATAGGAGCCAGTTATGGAGGATTCATGACATACATAGCAACAGTAAAAGCACCAGAACTATGGAAAGCAGCCGCAGCAGTCGTAGGAATAGTAGATTGGCTAGAAATGTACGAACTCTCAGATTCCGTATTCAAAAGCTTCATAGAAAGACTCATGGCAGGAAAACCAGAACAAAAAACAGAACTCTACAAAGACAGATCAGCAACAAACTTCGCCGAAAACCTAAAAGCACCCCTACTAATATGGCATCGAGCAAACGACTCACGGGTCCCACCAAAACCAATACTTAAATACGCAATGAAACTATTAGAACTAAACAAAACCTTCGAACTACACATTATACCAGAAGAAGGACACGGACCACAAAAAGTAGAAAACATACTAAAACAAACAATATACATAATAGAATTCCTCAAAAAACACCTAACCTAAACACTTAAATACCCAAAAACAATACAAACACCAATGATCAGAATAGTATGGAAACAAATAGAAGAACTAGCAGAAACACTCAAACAAATAAAAATACAAACAGACCCATTCACAGACCCCGAACTATACCCACCAACCAACGACAACACAGAAGACATACTAAGATACTTCCTAACAATGGTAGCAATAGACCATAGAACACAAATACCAGGACAAACAACATTCACATCAAAAATAGGAAACAAAGAATACTCAGGCGCAACCCTACTATACAAACTCGGAAAAACAATGTACGACAAAAACAAAAACTTCTTCACACCAGAAAACCTAACAAACATAACAAAAACAGACATAGAAAAATGGCTAACATCAGATACAGGAACAATCAGAGACCCAGAAACAAGAGCACAACTACTAAGAGACCTAGGATGGAAACTAATAAAAATCTACGACAGAAAAACAGAAAACCTAATACAGCAATCAAACCAAAAACTCAAAAACGAAGAAGGACTAATAGAAAAACTAAAAATATTCAAAGCATACCAAGACCCAGTAGAAAAGAAATCATACCTACTAGCAAAATTCCTCATAAGAAGAAACCTCTTCAAACCAACAGACCCACAAAATCTACAACTACCAATAGATAGCCACCTAACAAGAATAGCAATAAGAACAGGAATAATAGAAACAGACGACCCAACAATCTTCACAAACCAAAGAGAAACAACATACGAAGAAGACATCATAATAAGACTACAAACAAGAAGAGCATACAAAACACTCTCACAACTCTCAAACCAACCACCAGACAAACTAGACGACTACCTCTGGACACACGGAAAAAACATATGCACATATCAAAATCCAAAATGCAACACATGCCAATTACAAAACACATGTCAAGCATACAAAAACCCAGAAAAACAAAAACTACAAGAACACAAATATATAAACACTTGGTACTACTAAACAACATCAAACAAAAACAAAACATTGCAAAAAACACCATCAAAATTTTGAATATTTCCAAACCACCCCTCATCAACCCACGACACAAAAATGGAAAAATTTAAAAGCATCTAAAACTAAATACTTAATGATGCAACATGTTAGACAAAATCAAACTCCTAATAAAAACACACAAATATCAACTACTCACAATAACGATAATACTACTAGCAACCACAGTCACACTTTTAGGCGGGATACCAATAGCTGATCCTGATCCATCTTAATGGTTAAATAATTTTTGTATGTTTATTTTTTTATTATTTTAATTATGAAAATAAGCGAAGTATTAAGTTAAGTTTTTATTTCTTTAAATATAATATTGTTTTGATAATTATGCAAAGTGCATATGAAGTTACAAACATTTATAAAGACTGGATTAATCAATATTACGAGATTGTTGAAAATCTCGATGAGCGAGCAGCGAAGATTCTTGAAATAATATCAATTAAAAATACAACAAACTTATCAAAAATAGCAAAAATATTAAATTTGCCAAATTCTACAGTATATAATATAGTAACTAAATTACGAGAGAAAAATCTATTGTCTATAAGAGCGATAATTAATACGATGGCACTTGGACTTAAGCCTTATAGTGTTATTCTATATCATACTAGTAATAAAAATGCTGAACGAATCTTACAAGCTAATAAAGATTACTGGACTTATGCAGCTAAAGGACGAACTGATAGACCGTGTTTTTATGTCAAATATGTAATACCTGATAAACACGAAAAGGATTTTATAGAATTCCTAGAAACAGCATTACAGTTAAATCTAATAAGTGACTATGAAGCCTATCCAATTACAGCAACATACGATCCCCCACTAAGTTTTAAGAATTTTAATTTTCAAACAAAAATATGGAGCTTTAATTGGTATGAATTCTTAGATAGTATCCGTAATATCACTCTAATCTCAAATGAACGATTAATAAGCTCTAATATAAGTAGACAAAAATTAGATAAAATTGACTTAAGAATACTTAAAAACTTAGAAATCAATGCATTTACAGATTTACGTCCTATACAAAGATCGTTAAAGAATGTAACTTTCCAAACAGTCTATTATCATTATATAAATCACATAATTAAAAAGGGTCTTATAAATAACTTTAGAATAGTATCAATTCCCTATCCGTACTCGATTAATGGAAAAATAGTCGTTGATTCCATGATAATATTTATCACATTTAAGGATCAAGAGTGGTTATTCAAATTTGCAAGCATGTTAAACGGAATATTCGCAAGAGGAGTTACCAGAATTCCTGGTAAAAACATTTTGGTATTTGATATTAGATTGCCTCACGTTGAAACTCACGAATTCTTTAATATGCTTGATACTATGATTGAGGAGGGAATCATTACATCATATAGATGCATTTGGCTAGATCTTAGAACAGGAAAAACTGAAACGTTGCCTTATGAAAAATATGATACTAGAACTGGTACTTGGAGATGGTATCAAGAGGAGTATTTGTTAAATTTGCAAAAGTCTCTAGAGGAAACTAAGTATTCTGTTGTCACGTAAATTTTTTATTTTTTTATTTTGTTGGCCATAGTTTTTTGTATGTTTTTTGGTTTAGTGCTTGTGGTCCTTTTGTTTCTATGATGGATTTTTTTGCTAGGCTTATCATTGGGTCTAGTAGTGGTATTTTTGTGTCTTTGGGTTTTAGTGCTAGTGGTATTTCTGTGCATCCTGCTATTATGGCTTGTGCTCCTTTTTGTTCTAGTTCTTTTGTTGCTTTTATGAGTGTTTTTCTTGCTCTTTTTGTTTTTCCTGCTTTTATTTGGTAGATTGCTTGCATGATTTGTTCTTGGTTTTGTGGTAGTATGATTTGTATGTTATGTTGTTGTAGGTATTTTTCGTATAGTTTTGATTGTACTGTTGTTGTGGTTGCTAGTAGTCCGAGTTTTTTGTAGTTAAGTTGTTTTACGTCTTTTGTGAATTCTTCTATCATGTCTATTATTTTTGTGTTTGTGTTGTTTTTTAGTTCGTTGATCCAGTGGTGTGCGCTGTTGCATGGTATTGCTATTACGTGTGCTCCGTTTTGTTCTAAGAGTTTTATTGCTTTTATCATTGCTGGGACTGGTGATGGTCCTTTGCCTAGGAAGGCTTTTGTTCTATCGGGTATTGTTGGTTCGCTGTATATTATCATGCTTATGTGATCTTGGTCTTTTTTAGCTTTTGTAAGTTTTGTTATGAGTGTGTAGAAGTATGCTGATGCTTCTGGTCCCATTCCTCCTAATACTCCTAGTATTCTTCTGCTCATAGTTTTTCAATATTCTGGCAATATTTATGATTATCTCTCTAGGATTGCTTATTTTTGATGGTGTTAGGAAAAGTTCGATTTTTATGGGTGAGTTTTTGTTGTGTTTTGAGTTTTGGGTGGTGTTTAGGTTAGATATAAATAATTGTTTTGATTTTCATTTTTATGAGTATCTTAGAGGAGATTGTGCCTGCTGCAACTGTTAGTTTGAATAATTTGGCTCTGGAGTTAAAAAGGAAGGGTGAGGATGTCATATCTTTTGCTGCTGGTGAGCCTGATTTTGATACTAATAGAAGGATTATTGATGAGGCTTATGGATCGATGTTAAGGGGTGAGACTCATTATACTAGTTCGTTGGGTTTGTATGAGTTGAGGGAGCGTATTGCTAGGAAGGTTCGTGAGGAGAATAATGTTTTGGCAGGTCCTGAGAATGTGATTATTTTACCTACGAAATTTGCTATATATGCTGCTTTAATGAGTGTTGTGGATAGGGGTGATGAGGTTTTAATTCATGATCCTTATTGGGTTAGTTATGAGGCGCAAGTGAAACTTGTTGGTGGGAGGGTTGTCTTTTTTAATTTTCGTGATGATTTTTCGTTGGATATTGAAGATTTAAAATCGAAGGTATCTTCAAGGAGTAGGGCTATTATCATTAATACTCCTAATAATCCTACAGGTGTTATCTTTTCTAAGGATGATGTTAAGGCGTTGGTTGATATTGCGAGGGATCATAATTTGTATATAATTAGTGATGAGATTTATGAGAAATTAATTTATGAGGGTGAGCATATTTCTCCAGCATCTTACGATTTGTATCGTGTTATACTTGTGAATGGTTTTTCTAAAGCTTTTGCTATGACTGGTTGGAGGATTGGTTATGCTGTTGCATCTGAGGATTTAATAAAGAGGATGGAGAAATTTGTTCAGCATACTCTTACATGCCTTCCTGTCTTTGTTCAGAGAGCTGCTGTTAAGGCATTGGAATTGGGTGCTGAGGTTTATTCTAAGTATGTGAAGGAGTATAAAGAAAGGAGGGATTTTCTTTTGAGTGAGCTTAGTAGTGTGAGAAATTTAAAGATAATTAAGCCTTCAGGTACTTTTTATTTGTTTCCTAAGTATGAAGTTAACATAGATTCTCAAAGTATGGCAAGTATGATACTTAAGAAAAAGAAAGTTCTTATTGTACCTGGGTCTGCATTTGGTAAAAACGGGGAATATCATTTTAGGATTTCATTCGCCACTTCTATGAAAAATATAAAGGAAGGCGCTCGCAGAATTAAAGAATTCTTTAACGAGATGGAAAATAATCAATAATGTGCTTGATTGCTGTTAATGCATAAAAGTATTCAAGTGAGTGATAATGTGACAAAATCAATATCTAGTGCTAATACTAAAAACATTGCTTTCTCTTTGAGGACGTGGCAACTTAGGTTTATTAAGAGGAGTTTGGTTGAATCGGTGTATTCTTCGTTCAAGCAGAGGACTAAAGTATTCTTCAATAATATAACGTCAAACCCAATAGGTGAGAGGTTTAGGAGGTCTATAGCGTGTTGAAACTACTCATAAAACTATTCATCCTATACTATAATCACATGAGGAGGTAAATCCCCAAGTTGCCATGTCCAAAAAGACCATCACAAACTTATTTTAACAGTATCGAGATGCTTAGCAATAGTTTTATAAGCTTTTGTAAGTATTCATAAATAAGGTGAAAAATGAAATGTCAATTAAGTTTTCACAAGACTTTCTTAGGAAGTATAAACCATTGTTATCATTATCAGAAAAACCGAGTGAATCAATAACTAAACAGGTTCTTAGAGAGGGGGCTGTAATAATGATGAGGGAGGATAAGACTGAAGTACGTGTAATGGGTTATGATGTTATTCTAGCGTCACCAATACCAAATGCAGAGATTAAGGAGGTACGAAGTTCTAGATATAGAATTCCAATGAAGACTGTATCATATGGCATTATAGGTGTTTTCATTGATGGTGAAGAAAACGCTCAAAAACTTGCACAACCAGGTAAAATATTCATATTGGCAGGAATATTACAAAAGAGGAGAGTCGGAGAGGAAATAATGTATAGTTTATCATGTCTAGACTTTGAAGAAGTCGCATAATATTGCTTTTTGAAAAATACCCATCATAAAAATCACCAAAGAAACTCCCGACTTTAGTCATGGAAAGGAGTTTATTGCTCTCATAATATTCCTTTTGTTTTCAGCTTTCTTCTTCACAAACGCTATTTTAAATCTCTGGAATAAAAATATTATAGTCTCTAACACTTTTACGTAACTGCTCGTTATTTTTAATTATTTCTAATCCCCTTAACGATGTAAGTAGCATAAAAATTTATAAACTTTTCCATCAATATTTTATTAGAGGGGTGCCACAATGAAGTCGATGAGCAGTCGCGAGGTGGAGGAAGACACCCAATGAAACTCCCCATGTCCTCGAAGGGAGGTAGTCCCGTAGACGGCATGAGGAGGAAAGAAGGAGTGATGAGGCCGAGTGATTAATAGTCATTAAAAGTGACTATTGGTCACGATGAAGGCCGAACTCTTGAGCTACATCGCTCTTAAGTAAGATTTTTGTGGCTGTTCCTCCTATACTTTCCCATGAAACTCCTACTCTTGTTAAGTGAGGAAGTTTGCTCCAGACCCCCCAAACCATCATACGGCAGAACGGCATCCACACCAAGATGCGACTCAAAGATGGTAAAAGGGCATCCACAACATTCTTATCTAAGAGCGGTTACATTATTTTCATTTTCTACAATGAAACTATCAAGATAAATGAACCTTATATCCAAAAATTATAGTAAAAAGAAACTTTTTCACTCAAAACTGAGCAAAAGAAATCTATTTTAAAATTTTTATTATTCTTTACTGAGTTTCTATTTGATCTGATTTATTTGAATTTCTACAATTAGTATGAAATGATTAGGTTGTTTCCTTCTTTTTCGATTTTAATACCTTTATTTCTAATTTTGTTCCATAGTTTGTCTTTACGGTGGTGTGTTTTATAAAGCTTTTTGAGGTATTCAATCCATTCTTCTTTATTCATCAGTTTCTTAAGAGTAAGTATGCATTCGACTACATTTTCATATGCAGAGTCTCCTTTTTTATTGATTAATTCTTCTGTAAAAGTTTTTAACTCTTCTTTGGTTCTTTCGGGTTCTAAAGTAGAGAGATGCTTCAGGAGCTTAAGTTTTTGGTTTGGTTTTAAGTCATCTGTTTTCTTATTTAAAAGTGTGTGTAGGGTCTCTAAGTCTTTGAGTTCAAATCCTATATCAATGCATAAATCATAATATTTAAACGAATAGCAAATATTAAGAAGATTTTGTAGAAGTTCTTTGCTATCTTTTGGCTTGCAGATTTTAATTGAGGTAAGTATTCCTTCGTAAAGTTCAGGCCATGGTTTTAGTTTCACGTTCTCCATTAGTGCGTTCCTGAAAATTGTAACTACGTCTTCATATGCGTTCATTTCATAATAATACTGTATTAGACTCGAATAATACTTCTTTTCCTTAGCTAATTCCAAGGCTTCTTTTTCGTCTATTTTCAGATACAAATTGAAATACTCATCTTCATTAAGGTTTCTATTTTTCTTTAGAATTCTTTTTGCCTCCTCTTTTTTACCAGCATTTATAAGAAATTCTACATAGAGTGCTTCGTTTTCTAATAATTTCCTAACATGATCGCTGAACTTTTCCAGTTTTTGGGCGTTCTCAGGTTTCACCATCCTGATGAGGAATGGGTCAAGCATAGAGTATTCATCTTCCTTCACAAGTTTTTGAAGACGCTCAAAGTCACTTGTCTCTAATGATTTCTTAGTAAAGACATCGCATAAGTTTTTGAAGATTTCTTCACCAAAATAGTAGTCATAATACTCATTGTAGAAGCAACCATACTTTTCACAGTTCTTAACCAAGAATTCAAGTACGTAGAATATCAACTCTTTATCCAAAAAATCTCCATAAGTTTTTATGAGTTTTGCAAAAGTATTGGCAAAATCTTCATCCGCATAGTTATTCTTTATAGTCTGTAGCATCTTTTTTATCTGCCTTTCAATGGAGACCATTAACTCAGCGCTTGGCTCCATTTTGATTTGCTGAATGTTCAAAAGTAACATCGGATTGTCTTTTATTAGACTTTTTAATATTTTCAGGAGTTCAAATTTTTCCGCACTCTCCAAATCATGCATAATTTTGTTACCATCTATATAGTTTCCGCTTAAAAATTGAAGAAGAAGGGCAACACCATGCTTACAATTTAACCTAACCGGACAAGTACATGTACTGCTTAAATTATCTAGATTTACATGTGTGACATAATTCTTAGTGCCTACAACTTCGCCAAAAACACTATTTTCAAACCTTATTGCAGTTAGCACTCGTCCCTCTTTAAAATAAGCTTCACCCCGTTGAAAAATCTCATTACCATAAATACGCTTTATTTTAAATTCGTCCATAGTCAATTCTTTAACATCGAACCAAAGATAAAAATATTACCTTTTCACTACCGAGACTGTCCACATAAGCTTTATGTGAGTTTGCGGTACTACTTGTGGTGAGGTGTCGGTGAATATCTTTGAATACTT
>JBMFIF010000059.1:0-10165 GCA_049976445.1 Thermoprotei archaeon
TGTGTTTGGGTATTTGTATGGTTTTCCTCTTTTGTTTTTGTTCATTTTTTTGAGTTCTTTTTTCCAGTTTTTGAGTGTTGTGAAGTCGAGGAGGATTTCTCCTCTTTTTATGAGTTTTTTGTTGTACTGGCTCCAGTTTATGTTTGCCATGTGGTATTAAGTGTGTTTGTTTGTGATAAAGTTTTTGGTGTGCTCCGTGAGTTCATGCACGAATTATGCAACAAAGCATGATTTATGATAAATTTAATCAACATCTCAATATTTGTTTTATTGGAAAATATGTTCACAAATCAATCATATATATTACTATAATTAAGATCAATATGATAGTGGTGATGACAAAATGAAGACGAAGGTAGTGATTATCGGTGCTGGTCCAGCTGGTTCAGTAGCAGGATATGAATTAGCTAGATTAGGTGTTGATGTAACAATTATTGAAATGAAAAATCCAATAGGTGTTCCAGTGATCTGTGGAGAATTCGTGCCTTATTATGAAGAATTAGAGGATGTGGGGTTTAAAATTGATGGGTTAAAAGAAATCTATGAAAAATTTATTGATAAACCTGATATTGTTGTTAACAGGACTGATACTATAGAACTCAGTATAGAAAATGGTAAAAAATTCGTTTTTCCATATGATGGTTTTATTGTAGATAAAGATCGCATGCTTCAAGAAATAGTGAAGTCTGCTCAGGACAATGGTGCAAAGGTATTAATTGGAAGAAGAGCTATAAGCGTTAATTATGATAACGGAAAGTATTTGACTAGTGTATATCTTAATGATAATATTGAAATCATTGAATCCGAATATTTAGTTGGTGCTGATGGACTTCGTGGAATAGTTGCAAAGTCTCTCAATTTTAACAATGGATTTACTAAAATGGATGAGGCGTTGACATGCAATCAAAAAATGATCAACGTGAATTCAAATCCAAGGGTTATTAAAATGATATTGACAGCAAAACTAGCACCTGGTGGTTATGGATGGATAATACCAAAGGGTAATAAGGAAGCTAACGTTGGCATTGGAATTAGAGGTAATGTTGTAGATAAGTATAATGTTCATAAATTACAAAAATTGTTTATTTCTAGCCTTCCTGAGTTAGTGGATGCTAAAATTTCTTCACCACTGCTTTGTAAGTTTATACCAGTAGGTGGACTGGCTAAAGAGTTCATTAAGGATAAAGCAGTATTACTTGGAGATGCTGCAGGTGCAGTAATGCCTACTAATGGTGGCGGTATTGTCCCAGCAA
The DNA here is from genome assembly GCA_049976445.1 of Thermoprotei archaeon. Taxonomy (GTDB): domain Archaea; phylum Thermoproteota; class Thermoprotei; order Gearchaeales; family WAQG01; genus JAVZOV01. Next base: position 1,254 of record JBMFIF010000059.1, read on the forward strand.
TGGCTACAGGGTTAATATATGCTCAAGAGTTCATCAAGGATCCGACATTAAATACGTTCACAAAACGAATGAAGCGGGAAATTGGTGATTTTCTAGGTTTTTCATTGGAATATAGAAAGATTGCTGATGAACTTCTCTTTGATGCGCAAAAATTAAGGAGATATACAAGTTATATGAGTACTAATTTGATGAGAGATATAGTAGCATGCAGAAAAAACAGGTTTATACTAACTTTAGCGCCCTTAATAAAACTAATGTTGCGAATTGTTTAATTTTTCCTTAAGATAAAAATTGATACACCCCCGAATGCTTTAAAGTAATGTTTTACATCATTAAAAAATTGTTTAAACAGATGTAACATTTTATCTTTAGTAGGATACCGCAGATATGTGAGCAATAATTTTGAATAGTGCTTCACATAACTAACATCAATAAGTGCTACAGTTAACACTGGAATGATAGTCCAGTACATTGCAAATACGATCTTTAGTAGGGGAAAGCTCGGTTTACCCATATCTAATACTACAAAGCATCCATTATCTTTTAGCACTCTACTAACTTCCTTCACAGCCATCTTCATGTTTATAGCATCCCTGAGGGAAAAGCCACACATTGTTAAGTTTATTGAACCATCTTTAAACGGTAAATACTCAAATATGCCGACCACAAATTGCACATCTGGCCTCTTCTTAAACCGTGCTTTTGAGAACTTCATCATCGATTTTGAGGCATCAAACTCAATAATGAAGTCATGAAATTTAGTGCTAATTTCAAGTAATGCATTAGTCATGAGACCAGTACCAGAACCTGCATCTAGCACAATTTTTGTACCAGATCTAATAACATTTCGTAATGATTCTTTTCTGTATTTTGTGTCCGTTCCTAATGACATGAGACGACTGGTTTTATCATAAACATTTGGTATAGCGTTAAGTGATGATTCTACTATAAACCACCTATCCTTTAATCCATGACATTCCTCATTCATACTTCTCAATCTCTCTATCTAAATAATTGCTAATTTCACCATCATTTATATACTTGTTTCTATACAGATTCCATTACTTTAAGCAATAATCGCAAAATTTACTTTCAATAAGAAGAGTGTTAAAATAATTATTGTTTAATGAATAAAATGCTTTGAAGAATAATCTCAGTTATAAAGAAAGAATGCTTAATGAAGGTTCTTTAAGAAGTTCTTTCCATGTATAACCTTTTATTGCATCTTCTAATGTTATTGGTATCCATTCTCCATTTTTTAAGTAAACTATACCTTTTGCGTAATTAAGCATTATTTTGTAAAGATGTTCTCTAAATTCAGGCGGTGTGTTATTAAACCTGCTATTTTTATCGTCAAAATGCAACATTTCAACATGTTCATGTTTGAAACCACTTGCAAGGTTATAGTTTTTACTGGCTAAATAGATGGAGTGTTCTTTTTCATCTTTATCGAGTTTTAATCCGGTCTTTATTATGTTTGGCAAGTTCTTAATATGTTCAGGTTTATATCTGATTATTGTTGGATCTATGTTGTTTGCAAGTAAGAATAGCATAATTCCACCGCATTTTGAACATCGTCCACACGGAATAATTTTATTGTTCTCTATATGAACCATATGACAAGATGTTTGAAGTTTGAAAAGTTCTGGATAACGATCATGTAATATTCTTTCTACTAATAAACCTGTTAAGGGTCTCACTACTGACCATTGTCTTATGTTTAAACCTTTTTGACTTAACCAATTTGTCATATAATCATCAAAGTCCTGACTTTGGTCATATATTCCATAATAATGCCTTATTCCATTGAATTCATAGTTGATACTGTTAGGGTCATCGTATTCGTCACCCATGTTGATGTTACCTATTTTATATTTATATATTAGTGGCATATAAAGAAATATGTAGTATCCAAATATAAAAAGTCTTATTGGGTATATGTCTGAGAATTTTTTATAGAATCCTGGAATTAAGATTTTCATGTTACGTTCGATAAATAAGTACAGGCGATCGATGTTTGTCCATACTTTCATTGTTTCTGGAATATTATCCTTAAACCATCTGTATGCTGTTAGTGCTGTAAACCAATGACGCCCAGATTCATTTACAAAGAGTGGATAGACTTTGCATCCAATTTCTTTAAGCAAACCATATGTAAGCAAACTTTCTTTACCACCTGAAGATAATACGCCGCATTTCTTATAATCAGGAGAAAATTCTAACTTCTCATTATTAATCTCATCTTTTACATTTATCGTAGCCCTCGGTCTTGCATTAAAATCATTTATCTCATCTTCTTTAGGAATGTATTCCTCTTTAATGAAACCTGTTCGTTTAACAATCCTATTAACGAATATATCACGTGAAATTATATTAGTAATGTCATTAATTAATTTTAGATCGAGCTTCGTTAATGAAAATTTTATATTAATCTCATCAGTAAACAATGCATAATTTATAATAGGTGATATTGTAGCTAATTTTGCGAATTCCTCTGTGATAGGAGTAATTATTGGTTCCTGATAATACTGCATAAGGAAGTATTCTTTTCTTATACCATCAATACTTAGCTCGATCTTAGCACGTATCCTTTTATTTTTAATTTCAGGTTCATAAATTGTAATTTTCTCAAAACATTTTAAATCCATTATTGTGTCACGCTCAAATATTTCTCCAAAATTATATCAACTATTTTACCTACTCCATCCCATAGGGGATCGCACACCACAACGTTATATTTTTGTTCATATTCCCTTTTAATATAATTTACTTCCTCCTTGCTCATATTCTCATGATTAATTGTTATGGCTTCAACGTTTCTTTCCGTTAAAATGTTTATTGCCCTAATATAACGATCTATCGATGGAATTTCAAAACCTGGAAATCCATCAAAAAATTTCCTTTTTGGAGCATGCTGTAATACTATAAACTCTGGTTTTGCTGCAGCAAGAATTTCAAAACTACCTGGAAATGCAGGATGAAGTATTGAACCCTGACCACTTATCACTATTACATCTGGTTTTTCATTCTTATAAGCTCGCCATATTATATCCTCAATAGCTCCAGCTACAAAATCATTGATTAGTGCATCGATAACCACAGTATACTTAAATCCTTGCATCCATGAAGTTTGTCCAGTCCCTATAAAAACTGACTTAATACCTCTTCTTAGCAGTTCATTATTTATCATTATCGCAGTAGTCCTTTTTCCTACTACAGAATCAGTACCAAGAACAACAACTTTCAAAGCTTTAACTTCTTTAATCACACCTCTGAATGGTATCTTCATATCCCTAAAAATTTTCCGCACATCAATTATCTCTGCATTATTATTACGTGCAATTCTCATTAGTTCTGGATCATCACTAAGAAATTCATGCAAACCTGATACAATGCTCACACCTCTTTCTAACGCTTTTCTTATAATTTCTCTATAACCTTTTGGCAAATACCCACCTTCTGTAGCAACACCTATTATTAATACTTCAGCATCAGGATGTGCTTTCAATCCCTCTTCTAAAGATTCATAGACCATAATACCATTCGGCTTACCATCGATAATTAAACCAGAATCCATACCTTTAAACTCGCTATCTATTACGCCAACAACCTTATACTGAGCGCTATACCTAAGCAATCCATGAGCCGTCTTCCCATCATTAGTTCCAAAAAAGCCCTCTGCTAGTATGATAGCCTTCTTCACAAAATTTTCCTCCCAGTCAATACTGCAACAACGCTCTTTTCACTAATCAAAGGATCATACCTAGCCAACTTCTTTATAATAGATACAGTAACTGCAGATGCAGGCAGAACATCAAGTCCCGCATACCTCCTTATTAATCTTGCATAATCAACCATAACACTATCACTACTACACTCAACAATGCCGTTAGTCTTTCTAATCGCCTCTAAAGCAACCTCTCCATCATAAGCATGATAAGACACTAACGGTTCACTTACTGAAGTTTCTTTAATCTCATTTGGAGACAAGTCGATTAACACGTTGAGATTCTTTTTAAACACTTCTAATAAAGGATTACCATTACATGTTGTCGCACCAACCATTTTAGGCAACCTATCTATTAACCCTAACGAATACAACGATACAAAACCTTGATATATTCCTGCCAAAGTAGATCCATTACCAACAGGCACAATAACAATATCAGGCGCAAAACCTAACTCATTAAATATTTCATAAGCTATAGTAGCATAACCCCTTAATGAAACATCAGCATACTTTGATCCAGGATTCGCATCATACCAATCATTCTCTTTTGAATCCCTAACACTAGCTTCAACAGTCTCCTCATAACTTCCATGAACATACACTATACTAGCGCCCATTCTAACCATTTCCGATACTCTCTTATTCGTATAATGAACCGGAACATAAATCACCGATTTCATTTTCATTAAACTAGCATAATACGCTATTGCAACACCATAATTCCCACAAGTCCCCACGCTTATAGTATCATAACCCCTCTCTTTAGCCTCTAATACATGAGATAATGCTGCTCTATCCTTCTGAGTGCCCGTCGGATTAACACCCTCAAATTCCAAATACAGATTTTTCAAACCTAATATACTTCCTAATAATCTTGCATGAAATATCAACGGTTTTCCAAGAATGCTTAATGCGATTTGGCTAGTCCTAGAAACCCGGTTTAAACCGGGCATAAGCGAAGAATCCTCTTCCTCCATCTACCTCCCTCTCAAACCATAAAATATTCTACAATCATAAAATATAAAGTTAACTAACCAACTGTTTTATTGCATAATTCTGATGTGTTTTTGATGTGTTTTTTGTGTTGAGAATTATTGTGTGTTGATAATTTAATGATGTTTTCTCATGGTTTTGATGAGCATTTTTAACTGTTCACATCAAGTTGCATCACAAAGTATCAGAGGAAGCACATTAAACGTATCATAAAACCACGCACAAATTATGCAACAAAGCATAACCAACAAGACCACATTATTATCGTTCCTTTTTTTCCATAAATGTTTCGTAATCATTGCACGAGCTCATATTAGTCAACAGCATAGCGGTACTTCGTCCTTCGCCTCCGGGAACGGCGCTCAGAAGACTAGTCAAAACCACATAGATGGGTTTCATAACAACATAAAACCACAAACTTCTATATTTATAAAAATCTATCTGAGAGCTGCTGCTTAATCCTAAAGAAACAATATTTTCCAATCCCAAAGATTACATCACCAGATCGAATTCGACCAGGAATAAACATTGAAACATATATCCTTTCTAATAAGAGCACGTTTTCGCCATACAACGCGTATAGAAGTTGAACTGAAATGAAGAAGAGGCTAAAATCCGTGATTCTAAAGTATCAAAAGATAATGATACATGGAAACTATGAGCTGTCTCTTATTCTATAGTTTTTCGGTGGTTTGCTTGCCTATAAATAGCGCAATACTCTCTTACGTTCTAGTAAAACTTACAAAAAATGAAAGCTTCGCCTAGTATTTGTTCGGGTTTTTGTTTTTTAGGTTGTTTCTGATGGTTTGGTCGCGTGTAGGAGGTGGTTCTTTCTATGTATGGGTTTGTTATTAAGAGGAGATGATTTTCTTATTGGTTTGTTGTTTCGTGCGTGTATGTTCATGGATTTGTTGATGAGCTCGTTGAGGTGTGTTAGGTATTTTTTCGTTGTTGGTTCGTAAAAATGGTGTTTGTTGTTTGCATAAACGTTAAACTATAATCCTTCAATAAAAAAAAGTTTTGATCTACTGTTTAGCCGTGGAGAGAACCGACTAATATGTTATATAAGGAGATCATCTCCGTTGGTACTCGAGCACTTCTAGCCCTCTTATCTTAGTTAGGTGCTTAGTGTTTCCAGTGAGTACTGCGCATTCGTTTTCGCGAGCTATGACACCTATCAGCAAGTCCCTTATATCGATCGTTATTCCTAAATTCAAGAGGTAAGCCATTTCCTCTCCAGCCTTTAAAGCCTCCTTACTACTCAAGTTGAGTACTATAATAGCATCAGATAGTTCTTCAACTTCCCTAATTTTCTTAAGTCTGTGAGCACCCCAAGCAAGTTCGAAGATGTTAATGGCCGTGGTGGCTAGATTAGACCTTTCTTCCGAAAGCTTTTTAATTGTATGAACAGCCGCTTTATGGCCTCTCAAAAAGTCTACTAGAATGTCTGTGTCAAGGACTACTTTCCTGCTTGTAGAGACCACTGAGACCAAACCTCTTTTATGTCATTCAAAAAGCTTTCGATTTCGTCTTCATTTACATCGCTCCAAGAACCGGCAAGATCCATTAGGCTTCTATGCTTCCTCACGAGTCTAAGGATAACGTCTGAAAAGCTTTCATGTGCCTTCTTTATGCGTAATAATGCTTCATAGGCTTCAAGAGAGATAGTTATAGTTTTAGATGTCATTTGCTATACCATTATTTAAGTGTATACATGCACTTATAAACTTATTTTCAGCTCTATCGAGACTATCCAGATAAGCCACCAACCACAACATCACTATTACATACTAAATGGACAGTCTCGCCTTATCTGTATCGAAAAGCGTGAAAAGAATAGGGACAAGAAGATGAAGAAACTACTATCATAATTTAAGCTGAATACTTCACATGATTTGAACAGTTTAGGTTAGTTATGCATTATTTGGGATGAAAAATTGATTAAGCATGAAAGTATGAATCCAACAAACCTGATCTTTAACTCTTTTAAATTATTGTGAGAAATTAGCTTGATGAGAAATACTTTCTTAGAATTGGATCTCCGATGTAATACTCATTATCTTGTTCATAAATATAATCTCTCATTTTTAAGTTATTAATGTATCTAAATAATTCTGAATCTAAAAGAGTCCTTTTGAATTTCATGGAAATATATTTCTTCATTTCACTCCATGTGTTATATCCTTTTCCTATAGCCTCTAATATTAAGGAATAGTTAGGTGAATAATGGGATATCTCACTTATTTGTAGTTTGACTGCAGAGTTGAATACTTCCCTTATAATCTCTTCATTTATTTCTCCTTTAAGTACACATCTTAAACCTAACTCGTTTAACCATCCTACAATACCATCTAAGTATTCAAACGCCAACTCAATCAAATTTTCGTTAAAGGGAATTTTATATTGTTTTAACCCCTCACTTAAAAACTTCTTGCTTTCATCCCTACTGAAAGGGAAAAGCCTGAGTTCAGGTAAGAACCTACCATAAAGGGGAGATTCAGGATCATTTATTCTCAACAATGAATGTAGCAAACCAGCTTCTGATCCAGTTAAAACGAACTTAACGTTCTTACAATAGTCATAACAATGGGCTAGAATTTCAAGAAAGAGGTTCGAGAGCGCCCCCCTTAATTTTTGAGCCTCATCTATAGCTATCATAACTTCTTTTCCAATTTCATCTATTGCATCTATCAACTTAACTAACTCAACCCTTTGACCCCTCTTCCAAGATAAGGAAATTCCAAATTCACCTATTTGTACTCCTGACATTTTACTTAGTAAAGTCCTTATCATTTCCTTCTTGTCTATTTGATTTATTATTTCACTGAACATCTCATATAATGCCTGAAACGAATTTGAACTCCCCCTTAGGTCAACTAATGCAAATGTCTTTTTTCTCTCGTTAAGATAAACTGAAACCAAAGAGGTTTTTCCGATCCTCCTTATTCCAGTAACTAGGACTATTTTACTTCCTACATTGAAAATTCTATCAAGCTCATTCAACTCTTTCTCCCTGTCAAATAAGTCCTCCCTTCTGTATTTCGGTTCAGGTGAAAAGTAAATTACTACTCACCCAGTAGTATACTACTTATCCAGTAGTATAAACTTTTTCAGTTAATAATAAGCCTAAATTGAATAATTCAAGGTGTTAAGTTAAGTCTCTTTGTTTTTGTCATTTATACGAAGTTGATCGTTAGATGAGAGGTTGTTCTCTCTATTTCCAGTCTCTTTTAGCAATCCTCAATCCTACCCTATTTTCACTAATCAAATAAATGACACACCCAAGAGGACTTAACTTAATTAACACTAGATTTAAGGCCCTAGCAACTCCTTGCCACTTATGACAGGATTCCACATCCATTAGGTTACCACACATTCAATTGCGAAGCTTGAAAGCAGGCTCATGCTATATCCTGTTAAATTAGAGAACTGGAATTTGTTACAAAAAATCGGCAAGAAAGCCTACGATTTTGCAGGATAATTGCCAATAAAATTAAACATAACCACAAGTTATGCAGGCTCGTGAAAAATCATCAACATTCAAGAAGCAAAATCTTTCTAATCCAATACCACACAGTCTAGCACCCAAAGCAACGATAGGAACAGTCTCTAAAGAGACCACTGAAAAATACATCGAAGCACAAAAAGGTGTCTGAAATGAAGAGAAACAACATGTTCATAATTGAGGATCATCCCGCCCTATGGGAGTTCGCAGATGATTGCGCTAAGCTATACAATGGAGCAAAGTGTGTTTGTTTGTGATAAAGTTTTCTGTGTGCTCCGTGGGTTTACGCACAAATTATGTAACAAAGCATTAACTTCCTCACTATCATGCTCCTTTACGTATCTCTTTATTATAGCACTACTATCAAGATAGACGATCCGCTCTTTCATCCCTCATAACCCTAATTAATTGACTCACTGTACCTTCCTTAGGCTCTACAGGTTCAAAATCAAGCTCATAACTTTCAACATTCACTAACTCCATAACAGCGCTATCTATTTTTTCTTCAACCATTTCATCTTTAATAGCCTCCTCTAAGATACGACTAACATCCTATGCCCTTTTAGACGCATATAGTTTAAACCTTGTCCAGAGTTCTTCATCAATGCACTAGTCCTCTTTCTAACCACCAAAATCACCTATATTGTTTTGTTGCATAATTCTGATGTGTTTTTGATGTGCTTT
>JBMFIF010000060.1:0-9890 GCA_049976445.1 Thermoprotei archaeon
AAATAATAAAGTAAAGAATTTGTAAATAGTGAATGAAAAGGAATAATTTTTATTGAGATATTAATATTTTGAGATGAAAAAGATTTTTAGTTTATATGGAAAAGATGCTTTGTTGCATAATTCTGATGTACTTTTGATGCGCTTTTTAAGTATAGGATTCTTGTGTGTTGAGAGTTTGATGATGTTTTCTCACAATTTTAAAAACACTCCTAACTAGCATACATAAAACCACATCAGTAAGTATTATGAGATTGGGGGGAACGTGTGAAACGCTCGACAAAACCACGCACGAATTATGCAACAAAGCAGATAAAAGATACTTTTTATTTTAATGTCTGATAATTTCTCTAGGCAATAATATTTATAATGTTTTAAAGTTTTATTTATTTTGTATGAATAAGGTTGCTATTGTGGATAAGTATGGTGCTTTTTTAGCTGTTAAAGATGGTAGATTTCAGCTTAGATATAAGAATGAAGTTTTATGGGATTTAGCGCCTGTAGAGTTGGAAGCTATAGTTTTTACTGTTACAGGTGCGTCAATATCTGTGGCAGCTATTAAGCTTGCTAATGAATTTTTTATAGATTTAGTGTTTATGGATGGTAATGAACCTATTGCTAGACTCATACAAGCTAGGTATGGCCCGCCTATAAAGACATGGGTTAAACAGATTAGAGTATATAAGAATAGTCGTGTTAAACTAGCGCGATTCTTTATTGAGGGTAAAATACATAATCAACGTGTAGTATTAAGCGATTATGCAAAACGTTTTAGAGCTGCAAGTAAACCAAATTATGAATTAGAATCAATAGTGAACCAATTAATGAAATTAGAATCACAAATTGAAGAGGTTAATACTGTTGATAAAGTAAGGGAAATTGAAGCTGTAGCTGCAAGATATTATTGGGGTCAGGTAGCAAAATTAGTTCCGAGTAGCATAGGATTTATTAATAGAATTCCTAGAAGCCGTAAACCAGTAATTGGTGATATAGATCCATTTAATAAAGCCTTGAATATTGGTTACTCAGCATTATTGAAAGAAGTTTGGAAGGCAATATTTATAGTCGGATTAAATCCTTATTTGGGATTTTTGCATAGTCCGCGTGCAGGGAAAATGGTATTAGCATTTGATCTAATGGAAGAATTCAGGCCAGTAGCAGTAGATAGACCTCTCATAACTATTGCTAGAAATAATACTGATATACTGCTTAAGCTTAAGGATGAAAATAGTGAAAGCATTAAAGAGATATGGAGAACAGTAATTAAATATATGAAGGAGTCTAAACCATCAATTCAATCTCTAATACTAGAGCAGGCTAGAAAACTTGCCTCATATATCAGAGGAGAGGGAGAATATAAACCATTTAAAGCGAGGTGGTGATTATGGAATTAATTACATTGATAATATATGATATAACAGACGACGAATTACGACAAACTGTGGCAAAATACCTCAGACAAAAAGGATTAAAGAGAATACAAAAGAGTGCATTTGCAGGACCATTAACTAGTGCACAGCGATCAGAAATAGCTGCAGGTCTTCAGAGAATAATAAAAGGAAAAGAAAAAGTGAATATACAAATATATCCATTATCGCCATCAAGCTTCAATCAAAGAATAGTATTAGGAGTGGAAATAGATTATGAAAAAGAAGAGGTTGTGATATGATAATTAAATATATCTCACCAACTGATGTAAAAGAATATGCATTTTGCCCAAGGTTAGTATACTATAAAAACGTTTTACATATATATGAAAGAATGACTGAGGCAATGGAATTAGGAAAAGAAATACATAAAGAGGAGCCAATCACACATTTAATACCTTTATTTAAAGTAATGAAAATATTGAAAGATGTTGAATTAACAAGCAAACAACTTAAATTAACAGGGAAAATTGACTATATACTAGTTACAAAATTCAATGAATACATACCGGTCGATATGAAATATGCAGATCTGCATCACCAAAATGCGCAAAAACATCATAAAATGCAACTTGTTGCATATTCTCTTTTAATAGAAGAGGCATATAAAACAACAGTGAAAAGGGCCGTAATTTACTATGGACGAGCAAGAAAAACAATAACAATACTAATTACAGATGCTTTAAAGAAACAAACAAAAGAAATAATAAAAAACATTTATCAAATGCTAGAAACAAATAAAGAACCAGTAGTACTTTATGAACCAAAATGTAAAAGTTGTAATTATTTAAAATATTGCAAACCAATATAATGATTATTCTTTAAGTGCTTTGTTGCATAATTCTGATGTGGTTTTGATGTGTTTTTTATGTATAGGATTCTTGTGTGTTGATAATTTGATAACGTTTTCTCACAGTTTTGATGAACACTCCCAACTGACATACATCAAAATCATACTGGTAAGCATTATGAGATTAGGGGGAACTTGTGAAACACCCCATAAAACCACGCACGAATTATGCAACAAAGCAGCATTTATTCTTTGCTTGAAATTTTCTTAAATATTACTTTACATACTATGCCTATATCTTCAAGTATTGGTTTTCTTTTTTCACCTATTAATAAATTAGACATGTAATCCCTGAGACCAAAGAATAAAGTTTCATCCCATGGTTTAATTTCCAAAAGCATTTCGTATAATAATGTAGAAAATCTAATCGTGGCGGGTTCAGGTTCATTGCTTAATGCATCTAACAGTATATGATCAAGCCGTTTGTAAACATCAGAATCTCGTAATATTTCATATTTTTTTAACGCCTCTTTAACCCTACTTAAATCTATTGCAAGTTGGGAATTTAATGTGGCTGGATTTTGACCTGCTGGATCACTTATGATTAACAATTTAAAATTACTGAGATCAATATGTAGTGCTAACCATAAAATTAGAGCAGTTTCAGGATAAATATTAGGAAATAACCTATTACCCATATAATCTAGGAAACGTTTCAAAGACAAAGAAAAGTATAATTCTCGAGGATCAATAATCCAAACTTCTTGAGGAACAAAAAGTACTGACTGTCTTGTTCTCCTTTCTATTTTTACACCAACCTTGGATCCTAGATATCCAATGAGTCCTAGCATGATGCTCATTGATGGATATGTTATTTCCATTTTTCTTTTACCTGAATATCCTGGTGTTCTATTGTATTCATAAAGTTCAGGTTTCAATAAAGATGGCAAATGCTCTTCTCTACACACATTAAGTAAGGAATTAGCAAATGTTAGTATTTGTCTATCTGATGTATCATTTTCATTAATACCATAACATTTAAATAATTTTCTTACAATTCCTCTATCATTACCACTTAAAGGAATTGAGAATCTGTTTTTCTTTACGTTATCTGCAATAGTTCTTAATGCTTCTGCTAATCCATTAGTTGGATCATTTCCTTCTAATATAACTCTATCCTCACTAATTCTTATACGATCTACACCTGAATATGGAGGAATATAATGCATGACTGAGAGTATCAAGTCTCTAGCTAATGTGGGAGGTAGTATTATTTCCATATATTCTCACCATAATATTTTTCGAGCTCTTCTATGAATAGTCTTCTCTTTTTAGAATTTTCGTCTTTTTTCCTCTTTGAACTACTATCTAAATTGTCTCCTATAACGATAGGTAACAAAAATAGTGTGTATAATTTCTGGTAACTATGTCTGATATAGCTTATATTACTATTAGTTATTGAAATGCTAGGTTTTTGTGTGGAGTTCTTTAGATAGTTTTTGAGATCCTCTATTAATTCTTGGTTTGGTTCTTCAGGTATAATTTTTATGCCTGTTTCATTATAAACTATTTCACATATTTTTTCACATGAAACGAATTTGTTTTTATCTTTGCTTATTATCTTATTAACTTTATTAAAGTCATATTCATAACCTTCATAAGGTCTTAAGGCAATTAAGTGATTAACTATAGACATTATTATGAAAAATCTTAATTCTTCACTAAATACATCAGTTAATGGATGTAGTATTGATGAAGCAGAAAATATTTCATGATAAGGAAATGTACAGTTTATACAACTACATTGATCATTAAAATTAGATTGATAATATTCAATAGCTTTCCCTATATCATGAAATCCTGCAGCTATTAATATAGCTCGTTTCACATCATCTGGATGTGCATCAATTCTATTCCTTTTTAATCTATCAGCGACAACTTCATGGTAATTATCGCTTATAAACAGTTTTTTAATTATCTCAATCACACCTTTTGTGTGATCCTCAAGACTTTGTCCAGCAAACGCACAAGGAATTTTCACGGTAATCCAACCTCCTTATCATACCCTTCAATCAGGAATGCATTTATATCATCTTTTAACATGCTTATGGATATACATTTAGTGTTTAGTAATCTTTCAATATCCTGCTCATGGTTATGTATTTTTAATTCTCCCTCACTAGTCAGAATTCCTATTATTTTTTTATTTTTATACAATTCTTCAAGCTTATCTCTATCAATTGCTATTGTTATTTTGCTGAGAGGTTCTTTAGTATGTAATTCATACAACTCTTTAGGTATAATAGGTATTAGGTCTGAGTTTCTCACTAAATTACAATATTTGCTAAGAATATATAATGCAGTGCTGGCAGTAAAAATGGGTTCATCATTTAATTTTATTAATGATGAAAATAGGTTCCTATCTATATATTCCTCATTCTTAAGAAACTCATCGTAAATATTTAATAATTCATCATTGATATTTTTCTTTTCATTTAAGTAATTATAAACTGAAGTGACTAGCTTTTCATCATAAACATGGCTCTTTTTATCTGTGATGAGCACATCTCCATCTCCTCCATATCTTGCGACTCTTCCAGACCTTTGAATGACACTATCAGGCGGAGCAGGATCAGTTATTAATGCATCAAAATCTAAATCAACTCCAGCCTCCATAACCTGTGTCGAGACAATTATAATTCCTTTTTTTACTTTTCTATTATTATTTCCTATTATCTTAGTAAATATATTATGCCTATCTATTTCAGCAATTCTAGAGTGCAATAAATAAGTTTCAACATTTTTGGATTTTAACTCTCTATAAGTATCTATCGCATCTTTTACCTCATTTCTCATTAACAATACTGATTTCTCCTTAGATAATTCTATTGCATCTCTTATCGGATCAAATGTGAAATTCACATTCACGCTTCTCATTATTGAATCTTTAGGAAATCTAGAAAGTTCCTCAAACTCCACACCAGCAAGTTTTAAGCGCCGTTTTAGAACTTCCTCAACTTTAGTGGGAAGCGTAGCAGTAGATAATACTAGTGGTACTCCTGCTTTTGCCAAGCTAATTAATGTTGCTATTGTTGTTGTGAACGTCCTATTATCATTGCTTTTTTCAACTTTAGGTATAGAGTATAAATGGAATTCATCAAAAACTACTATAGAACTCATTATAAAACCCCTAGGTACTTCAAAGTGTGATTTATGAATTTGTACAGCTTTTTCTATCTCGAATGGTGGAAGTTTATATAGAGATAATACAAAAGTATCTAATGTTGTTATTACGAATCTATGAGCAAATAAGGGGCTCTCATTTACTCCCATATGTTGCACAGCTATTTCATCATACTTAATACCAGTTTTGTGCGCAAAATAGCGCATTTTTATACCCATGTCATCACCTATTGTTCTCAGAGGTAACACATGAATTATTCTATTACCTAGCTTTCTATTTCCACTAAATAAAGCATAATATATTGCAAAAGATATTGTACTTTTACCATAACCAGTTGGAGCTCTAAAAATTATAAATCTCTTATCAGTATCCAAAAGTTCCATTAATTCTATTAAAAGATCACGTTCATTCCATCCCATTTTCTCACAAACATATTTATATGAATCAGCGAACCGCAAAACCCTGTCCCTCCACTTCTTTGATATTACTTCTTATGTAATATACTTTATAATCATCATTGGCTGTAATATTAATCCATTTAAATCTTAATGGAGTCCTCTCTGCGGGAATTAAATACTCTTCAAATTTAACATTTCCTCCCCATTCGTAACTGTTTTCATTCCAAAAATATTCCATAAAATAGCTCATAATGGATTCATTTTTTTCTTTACATAATGAAATGTTTTTGATTGCTCTCATAGGATGATAAAGTTTAGTGCAAAATGTTTTATTTTCAGAGTATTCTAATTTTGCAAACTCAGCTCTGTTAACAGATACTATACTTTCTTTACTTCCTATTCTATTTATCATATATGCCGACATTAATAATTTTTCTTCATAATCTGTACCTATCTTTTTAATAGCACTTTCCTCATTTATAACATAAATGGCAATTATTTCACCATTAACATAAATTTTGCCAGTAGGAACAGCACCGAACCTATAGGTCTCTTCATGTCGTCGTTCAGGTCTTTGAAACTGAAGTATTTGATACCTATTTATATCTGTCCATTCTATGCCAAAGTTAGTAATGAATGCTGACACAAACGGAAAAATATCAAAAAAGTAGTATGCTAAAGACCTTATTTTTTGACTATTATCTACTCTTATTTCTCCCTCTGATAATAATTTACCTAATCCGTAAGTTATAGCTCCTATAAGAGATGTTGGTGGTGGAATTGAGAGTGAATACTGCGCCTTTGAAACAATTTGTCTTTTTATACTATAACCCCACACAGGCTCAAAGTCCACTATTAAAGCCTGCATTCTTCTCACTTATAATGTTAAATTATAATTTTGTTGATCGCTTCTTCAACCGATAAGGCTTTAATTAGTTGTGGTGATTTATCACCTAGTTTAACCTGAGGTTCTTTTTCGCTCATATAAATTATCTTTTCAACGATATTATCTTTAAATAACGCATTTAAATCATTAGCCCTTTGAATGGTCTTTGATATATAGACAGAATAATTACCTGAACTAACTATAAATGGTTTTTTAGATGTTGAAATAACTATCGATTCTATTTCAGCATTTGGTAAAAATCTAGATCTCTTAGCTCCCATATTCATGCTACCTATAAGTAACGCAAGAGCTCTAATTGATGCTTCTACTCTTTTATTCTTTGAGCTTAAGAGTTCATCCTCTTTAGAATGCTTATTTCCATGTATTATTGAAGGAATTGCTATCTTATCAATATCTATATTAAAAGTAAATGTATATAATGCTGAACCAACTTCAACATTATATGGTATTTGTCCTAACCTAGCACCTTCTTGAGATTCTGAAGTTAAAAATCTTACATGAAACTGAGCTTCGACAGCAGCAGCCTTAATAGCTGAATCTAAAGCAGGTACCATATAACTTACCTGAAATGTTGATGTCCTTTTCACAGGCAGTCCTCCAGTATACATGAATCCACCAATATCACTTACTACATCTTTAAGCATAACATCAACTTCAAACCTCCTCATATCATTAACATTTTCAGGTGGATTTATACCTTCATCTCTTAAATAAGCATCTTCACTAAACTTTATGAATTCACCTCTACTAGAATAGAGACCTACTGGTAATCCTATATCCTTAGATATATTAACTAGAAACATTTGATAAGCATGACCTATTGATTCCCCTGATATTACCGGAACATATTTTATAGTATAACCTCCATTAGATGGAATTACTATAGGTGCAGTTCTGTGTCTTGATAAGTTACCAACACTTTCCACATCATTCAGTGATTCTAAATTAATTATAGCTCTTAATGAAAGACTAATAAACATTATTTTATCACCCCAATCCTTCTACTACTAGGGCAGAAGCCAAAGTTCCTATCTTTCTAGCAATGAATACATTTTCTGAAACGTCATCTATAAAAATTGTCACATCAGATTCATTAGGAAATCCGTAAGGAACGCTTATGGATCGTGGAGGTTCATTAGGTTTTTCACTAGCTACAGTTATTTCAATATATGGTTTTCCATCTTTGATTGTCTCGTGTAATTTAATTTTTGACGAACTGCTTTTTGACGAACTGCTTTTAATGCTTTCTATAATTCTTAACGCATCATTCAATGCTCTTATAGCTTGTTCAGAGGTAAGTGCATTTGCCATTCTATCTATGATATTTGGAGATTCTGTTATTAGTGCAGCAGTAGCAAGTATAGCTGCTATCTTTCTATATTTGTATATCGATTTTTGTTTTTCTTGAGATTTTTCCAATGTCTCAAACATATTCATCACGTAATTATTTTGCATCAAAGCATATAAAAGTATCGTTTTTTAACTTTTTAGGCATAAAATATTTAAATAGTGCTTTTTTTATACACAATTCGGAATGAGAAAATTAATAATTGCTACAATTGGTTTTGAAGAGAAATTCACAGTCAGAATGATCACAAGACATGGTTTAGATAAGGGTGATAAGGTCCTTCTACTAACAGGACCACCAACAGAAAAGAGCACAATAGCAATAAATTTGGTGAGAGAATTCATAACAAAATATTACAGTAAAGATGTCACATTACTTGTGAGAGAAATACCGGTGCACAATTTCTACGATGCAGTTCACATAATTAAACAAAATATTATGAATGAGGCTAAGGGAGTTACAAACATCGTAGTTAATTTGAGTGGTGGTATGCGAATCCTAATAATTGAGACGCTTCTAGCATTGACAGTACTTAGTGTGAAGAATATAACAGTAGAAATTGAGACCGAGGACTCATCGACCATAATAACAATTCCAACTGAATTTATCTCGATGAAATTACCGATCAGAAAACGACATATAGAAATTTTACAAATCTTAGCACAAGCACAAGAACCTATAACAATTAAAACAATTGCTGAAGAATTAAAGATTGATGACAGTACAATAAGGAGGCATTTATTAAAACTTAGAAAAATGAGACTTGTAGAGGTTAAGAAAGGTAAACCATTGCTCATACAACTGAGCCCGTTAGCAAAACTATTAATGTAGGTGTTCTTAATGATCGCCACTTTCACATTTAAAAACATCATAACAAAGGGTACAGTTCAAATAACAGGATTTACGGGATTCATTTCAAGGGGAATCTTTTATGAAATATTAAAAAACATGGATCCTAATCTTGCAAATAACCTTCATAAAATAAAGAAAATCGCACCATATTCAACATCACCCCTCGTGCTAGAAACAAAAAATAGAGTACTCACGAAAAATGATATATTTACATTCACCATATCATTACTAACAGAAGATTTAATAATGAAAACCAGAGAATTCTTAATAAAGAATAATGATCTAATAATAAAAGTTAAAGATGCCGAAGCACAAATTATAAACTTAACAATTTCAGTCATGGATATGAAAAGCATAATGAACGAGCTGACACCGGTAACAGCGTTCTCAGTAGATTTTCTCACACCAACATATTTTAGACAAACTTTACTCAAGAACCCATATGATAAAACAAAAAATATAAGAAAAAAATATTACCGTTATGTCCCATTACCAGATCCATACCTGTTTTTTAGAAGTCTAGCACGACTATGGAAAAAATTCGTGGATATTAATATAAATTATAAAGAATACATAAACTGGCTATTAGAGGGCGGAATAGCAATAGCAGGATACACAACCCTAAAAACATATAGAATATTCGAACATCCAACAATACCAAAATGGAATGTAGGATTTGTTGGCACAGTATATTACAATACACCAAGAGATACATACGACGAAAAAATGGCAAAAATCACGCACGCGCTCCTAAAATTCGGAGAATATAGCAACGTAGGAGGAAACAGAACAGCAGGCTTCGGAAAAATAAAATACAAAATAAAACAAGAACCCCAATCAAATGATAAAAATCCCTAAGTATGAAATTCCAAGCTAACGAGCCAAGTACACAGTATACTTCTAACACCCATAAAAGATTATCATTCCGCAGACAAAGATAAATTTACTATATTCTATATAAATAATACCAATCATTATTTATGATCA
>JBMFIF010000061.1:0-9543 GCA_049976445.1 Thermoprotei archaeon
TCTGATACTTATTCCAAAACGTGTAACAAATGTTATTCCATCGGGTGACTTTCAGTTCATTTTTGTCTGATACGATTGGGATAGTGATATTATTAGGTTCGACTATGATAACTTTCAGTTCATTTTTGTCTGATACATATCATACATGTTTTCACCCCCATAAATAAGGTCAGATCTTTCAGTTCATTTTTGTCTGATACACCTCAAAAACTATTTAAACGTGAATGGGAATTATTCACTTTCAGTTCATTTTTGTCTGATACATACTAAGTGCGGGTGAAAAAAATGGAAATTGAAGAAATCTTTCAGTTCATTTTTGTCTGATACATATTGTGAGGAAGTATGCCTGAGTATGAGAAAATTTGGGTCTTTCAGTTCATTTTTGTCTGATACAGCCATTCCTTTATGACTATGAAAATATACTACTAAATGGCTTTCAGTTCATTTTTGTCTGATACGACCGTTCATGGTTTCAAAGTTTTTCTCGCATGCTGGACATGCTTTCAGTTCATTTTTGTCTGATACGAAGATATATGTAAGTTATGCAAATATTACTCAAGTCTTTCAGTTCATTTTTGTCTGATACAAAATGGTAACATAGTAAAATACCATACTTTCAGTAATATTCTAATCTTTCAGTTCATTTTTGTCTGATACGAAAAACGTGAACGTGTATGAAAGGGCTGATGGTGTGAGTACTTTCAGTTCATTTTTGTCTGATACGGGTAATATTGTAAGTAGTAGTAGTATTTTGATTGGTATTGACTTTCAGTTCATTTTTGTCTGATACGAACAGCAACAACCACAAAAAGTGAGTATGATGAGTTTTTCTTTCAGTTCATTTTTGTCTGATACTTGCTCAATGTTGTCAAAATAATATGTCTTTTTATTTCCTCTTTCAGTTCATTTTTGTCTGATACTAAGTATCAAATTCCCTGAACCCTGCTATTGCATCTCTTTCAGTTCATTTTTGTCTGATACTAATGAGTGAAGGACTATTAACTGAAATACTAAAACAAACTTTCAGTTCATTTTTGTCTGATACTTATAGAGTGGGTAAGTGCGGGTAAAAAAACGGAAAGTACTTTCAGTTCATTTTTGTCTGATACAGCGAAGAATTATATCACACAATACTAACACTAAAGATAGCTTTCAGTTCATTTTTGTCTGATACCGAAACCTAAAACCGAAAATTATTTACCCCGCCCAGGTTCCTTTCAGTTCATTTTTGTCTGATACGGATGCTAAGGTATGAAATTGTTAATATATCCATCAAATAACTTTCAGTTCATTTTTGTCTGATACTATTAGACCACACTCCAATAGTGATAAAAAGGTATCGTTCTTTCAGTTCATTTTTGTCTGATACGATGACAATATCAATCGCCCACTCATAAAGCGGTCATCACTTTCAGTTCATTTTTGTCTGATACCACATCATCACTTACTGATAGTGTAAATGTTAGTGATCTTTCAGTTCATTTTTGTCTGATACGTTGATTAAAATATTGTCGTAAACTGCACCGTAAACTTCTTTCAGTTCATTTTTGTCTGATACAAGACGCAAAGGAACACGATGAAGAGGAATTGATCGAAACTTTCAGTTCATTTTTGTCTGATACAAAAAATACGTGTGCTTAAGAGGGTTAGGGATGAGTTGCGCTTTCAGTTCATTTTTGTCTGATACATTTGGACAAATTCAAAAATGAACGTAAAGAGGGTTTCATCTTTCAGTTCATTTTTGTCTGATACTTGTTGGGATGATGATGGGTTATTGTTTTGACCACCAATAGCTTTCAGTTCATTTTTGTCTGATACAGTAAAATGTTAATCTCGACAAAAATAATAGAAAAAGACTTTCAGTTCATTTTTGTCTGATACATAAACAACATGAATGACCTGGAAAAATGGGTATTCTTTCAGTTCATTTTTGTCTGATACATTATTTTTTGTTTGAGATTTTCTAACTCAATCTCCCTCTTTCAGTTCATTTTTGTCTGATACATCAGCAAAACCAGGGTAACTTATGTCCTAGTGTTCCCTTTCAGTTCATTTTTGTCTGATACTGTGTTTTTCCAAACGTTTTTGTAGAAAGCCTTTCCACTTTCAGTTCATTTTTGTCTGATACCTGCCGTAACAACAATACCTAAAGTTTATCAATCAATAGCCTTTCAGTTCATTTTTGTCTGATACGACAAATGCTGTTGTGAAGTATTCATTAGCAGTATCGCTTCTTTCAGTTCATTTTTGTCTGATACAAAGAAGAATTGTTTTAAGCGTGTTATGTCAATTTGTCTTTCAGTTCATTTTTGTCTGATACGGCTAACAAAGAAGGATTGGCTAGTGGTAATTAGTAAAACCCTTTCAGTTCATTTTTGTCTGATACACTAGAAATATTCACAGACTACTACGAAAAAGAATACGGCTTTCAGTTCATTTTTGTCTGATACAGGAGTTTTTGCCTGATTTTACTCTGTGGGTTCCATTAACCTTTCAGTTCATTTTTGTCTGATACAGAATTAATATGGACATTTAAAAAGAGGTATATGTATATCTTTCAGTTCATTTTTGTCTGATACATATCTTGCTCGTTAATAATCCAACAACACCGACTACTCTTTCAGTTCATTTTTGTCTGATACATACCACCCACAATACCACTTAATACCACTATGGTTATACCTCTTTCAGTTCATTTTTGTCTGATACATTGTAATCGAAGGGGAGGGTTATGGCACGATTTTGCAAACTTTCAGTTCATTTTTGTCTGATACTCAATGAGGCTAAGACTGATGTGAAGAGGAGGAGGATTACTTTCAGTTCATTTTTGTCTGATACCTTGGGATATACCTACACTCTCCGTAATAGGACGCTTTCCTTTCAGTTCATTTTTGTCTGATACCTTCATGTGGGATAAGTTGAATGCTGCAATAATGCACTTTCAGTTCATTTTTGTCTGATACGGAGCGACTGACACAATTAATAACTACAACAAGTGAACAAATCTTTCAGTTCATTTTTGTCTGATACATGAAGCGAACCCTAGTCCTCACTGGCTCAACACTCCTCCTTTCAGTTCATTTTTGTCTGATACAATTTCCACAATGCGCTATCATACTCACAATTAGGACAACTTTCAGTTCATTTTTGTCTGATACATAATACCGATTGATAGTTTGGTTCTTATGCTTACTAGAACTTTCAGTTCATTTTTGTCTGATACTGGTCCATTTTTCATCCACTCTCATATTTTCTTGTTACCTTTCAGTTCATTTTTGTCTGATACTTGTGGAAATGAGATAGAAGTAAGTGATTACACTTTACGCTTTCAGTTCATTTTTGTCTGATACTTACAACTTATTAACAATCGATTTAGGAACTGCAAACACCTTTCAGTTCATTTTTGTCTGATACGTGATAAAGTTAGAATTTCATAATGCGAGAAAGACAAGTGCTTTCTTTCAGTTCATTTTTGTCTGATACATTTAATAATATAATGTATTCTGCAATGCGATTAGTTCTCTTTCAGTTCATTTTTGTCTGATACAGGAGGCTAAAAACTATGAGTAAGAAAAAATGGATACACTTTCAGTTCATTTTTGTCTGATACATGCAAAAGAGCATGATGAGGAAGAGCTTGTTGATATGTGCTTTCAGTTCATTTTTGTCTGATACAAGAACTAGAAATACTTCGGACGGTGGGAGCATTATGTGCTTTCAGTTCATTTTTGTCTGATACGTAGCCTAAGTCTATTATGAGGTTATCAGCCTTCATTTTCACTTTCAGTTCATTTTTGTCTGATACTGATGTGTATATTCTGGGGTTTTTCTTACTCAATTCGATAACTTTCAGTTCATTTTTGTCTGATACTAAAAGAATACAACGAAACAGTACAAAAGTTTTTAAATGCTTTCAGTTCATTTTTGTCTGATACACACAAATACCTTATCATTGTTCGTTATAAATATTATTTACCTTTCAGTTCATTTTTGTCTGATACTCGGTCGTACAGATGAAAACCTGTACGGCGACAGTTACTTTCAGTTCATTTTTGTCTGATACATAATTTTGTTAAACGGCATTACCCTCATCGGAACGGTCTTTCAGTTCATTTTTGTCTGATACAATAGAACAATTAAAAGAAATACAACAATACACACAACACTTTCAGTTCATTTTTGTCTGATACGTTTTTAGCGTGTTTTGTGTGAATTTTAGCGATATTTTAGCTTTCAGTTCATTTTTGTCTGATACGATGGATAGGCTTGGCGAAGTGATGGAGGTTGAAGGAATACTTTCAGTTCATTTTTGTCTGATACGAATTAATATGGCTATACAAAATGAGATATGAATACATCTTTCAGTTCATTTTTGTCTGATACTTTTGAGGTATTTTTCTTCCACGTGTTCGGGCATCTTTCTTTCAGTTCATTTTTGTCTGATACACAAATAAATAAAAGAATAGGTAAAGAAAATGATAAGAATCTTTCAGTTCATTTTTGTCTGATACAAAAAATTATTGTTCAAATCCAACACATTTGATCCGACAACCTTTCAGTTCATTTTTGTCTGATACTAGCTCCTCGTAATCATCGTCATATAAGTTTTCGTGCGTCTTTCAGTTCATTTTTGTCTGATACGAAATCCAAAAACTTGAACCACATGCAAAAACGTATGAGAACTTTCAGTTCATTTTTGTCTGATACCTGCATATCACAGTTCAAGTTTATATAGTGATATATCCTTTCAGTTCATTTTTGTCTGATACTAATCTAATTTTTCCAAATTGGTTCTTTTTGCCGAAAAATCTTTCAGTTCATTTTTGTCTGATACAAATAGAAATTCCAGCAGATGCTAGTTTTGTTGAAATTCCTTCCTTTCAGTTCATTTTTGTCTGATACTCGCAAAAGAAAAACTACACGAACTAGTGAAAGATTTCATCTTTCAGTTCATTTTTGTCTGATACATGAAAGAAGTGCTTTCACAGGTGCAATGGGCGGATGCCTTTCAGTTCATTTTTGTCTGATACGGGATATACTTCCAAGATACGAAATTTCGGACGATGAAATCTTTCAGTTCATTTTTGTCTGATACAGGATATACACGACTGATATTAAGTGTAGTGTTTGTGGTACTTTCAGTTCATTTTTGTCTGATACGTGGGTAAGAGGGGGACGCCCACATCTCAAAGCCCAATCTTTCAGTTCATTTTTGTCTGATACGCTCTTTTCTACACCATAAAAGCTTTGTCTTATAAATTCCTTTCAGTTCATTTTTGTCTGATACATGACCAATTAGCAATGTTGTACTCATTGCTTCAGGAGAACTTTCAGTTCATTTTTGTCTGATACAATGAAGGAGGGCGGTGAAGATAACGATGTAACCGCTATGCTTTCAGTTCATTTTTGTCTGATACTTCACAGAGTATGATAAGCTCCTTTTGTTTGATGTGTCACTTTCAGTTCATTTTTGTCTGATACAAAAAATCGCTAGGGGTAAGTACATTATGGGGACGTACACCTTTCAGTTCATTTTTGTCTGATACTAACGGTATTGAAGTTAATTCTGATGGAACATTGGATATACTTTCAGTTCATTTTTGTCTGATACCTAAAACCCATAGTGTAGGGTTCATACCTATACTATGGGTACTTTCAGTTCATTTTTGTCTGATACATTAGTAATACCATATGTTGGTGCTAATTTTTCAACCTGTGCTTTCAGTTCATTTTTGTCTGATACGTTTAACGTTAGATAATGTTGAGAGAGCAGGAATTCAACTTTCAGTTCATTTTTGTCTGATACAAATAATGTTAATGTTATATTCCAAATACCACCAGAACCTGTCTTTCAGTTCATTTTTGTCTGATACAAATACCATACATTTTCATCTATACTGATAGAACAATTAAACTTTCAGTTCATTTTTGTCTGATACAGGAAACTACTGACTGCAAAAGCTGAGGAAATAGTTAACTTTCAGTTCATTTTTGTCTGATACCCTTCGCAAACTGTATATATAATGATGTTTCTATTTTTTATCTTTCAGTTCATTTTTGTCTGATACCAAAATATGCTTTTAGTATTTCATAAAGATTTTTTACTTTCAGTTCATTTTTGTCTGATACAGGCCAACTAGACTTTGGCGATACACAAGCCCACTTGTGCTTTCAGTTCATTTTTGTCTGATACATGGTAAAACATGGAAAAGATATATTTTTGATTTTAAATGCTTTCAGTTCATTTTTGTCTGATACGAAACATACCCCAGCATGGAAAGATTAGAATCAAAGTTTCCTTTCAGTTCATTTTTGTCTGATACTGTGATGGTGCTATTTCATTAGTTTTTAAATTTTGAAAAATCTTTCAGTTCATTTTTGTCTGATACGCAGGGGGCGCCCAATGCTTATAGCCCAATAGCCCCCACAATCTTTCAGTTCATTTTTGTCTGATACGCGTGAACCCAAAGAAATACCTTATCATGATACTTGGGGCTTTCAGTTCATTTTTGTCTGATACATAATGAAAAAGAATATTCAGATCGCAAAGGAAGAACTACACTTTCAGTTCATTTTTGTCTGATACTGTATGTTAGTCCATCTTGTGACCTTAGAAAATATAATTCTTTCAGTTCATTTTTGTCTGATACATGAGTGGCTTTTAAGATGGTTTTCATACGATAGTTCGCACTTTCAGTTCATTTTTGTCTGATACATCACGCATAAAAATAAGGCAGGAAAAAGAAAAAGAGAAACTTTCAGTTCATTTTTGTCTGATACAGGCTTGAATATGAGGTAGTATAATAGTACTATGACTACTCTTTCAGTTCATTTTTGTCTGATACGAGAATCAATGGGAAGTATGGGTATTCGCATGGGAGAATCCTTTCAGTTCATTTTTGTCTGATACCATTTTCATGGGAAAGTCAAGAAGAAGCATATGTATTACTTTCAGTTCATTTTTGTCTGATACTTATCACATCATTAGCATTAGTATTTTTAAGATAAACTTTCAGTTCATTTTTGTCTGATACCTACTTCGTTTCACTCGGTCCAACGTTGGATGATGCTTTCAGTTCATTTTTGTCTGATACGCCATGTCAATTCTGACGATGTCATTTCTTTTTTTACTCTCTTTCAGTTCATTTTTGTCTGATACATCACTGTTAGGCCCCGTGTATTGAAATCCACCTTATCCCTTTCAGTTCATTTTTGTCTGATACATGGTAACGACAACATCAAAATATAGAGTATTCTGTAAACTCTTTCAGTTCATTTTTGTCTGATACGGGAAGTTGATGAAAGGCTGATAAACAAGGAGGGCAAGATCTTTCAGTTCATTTTTGTCTGATACAGAAATACTTGACAAATACATAGGAAAAGGATACGCAGTATCTTTCAGTTCATTTTTGTCTGATACATAATGTTACAAAATACCATACTTTCAGTAATATTCTTATCTTTCAGTTCATTTTTGTCTGATACTTACCACCTTCCTTAACATCAACAGGAAATAGTGAAAACTTTCAGTTCATTTTTGTCTGATACTTCTATATCGCTTGCGTGGAATGTTGCTGCTCCGCCTGCTTTCAGTTCATTTTTGTCTGATACAATACATACATTAGTAATTTTAGCAGAATTAACATATACGCTTTCAGTTCATTTTTGTCTGATACGCATCGCGCATATGTTTTTGTATAATATCCAAATGGGTCCTTTCAGTTCATTTTTGTCTGATACTCCGCACTTTCGTCCTACTCACTAACAGGTACTCATACTTTCAGTTCATTTTTGTCTGATACCTAATATGCCATCAAGACCAGGAGGGTGTTAATAAACTTTCAGTTCATTTTTGTCTGATACAATATATTGCCAAGTTG
This sequence comes from Thermoprotei archaeon, assembly GCA_049976445.1. Lineage (GTDB taxonomy): Archaea > Thermoproteota > Thermoprotei > Gearchaeales > WAQG01 > JAVZOV01. The sequence continues at coordinate 7,881 of JBMFIF010000061.1, forward strand.
TGCTAAGAGGAAATCAGACAGATCTTTCAGTTCATTTTTGTCTGATACATGTTAGCATATTCATATAGTTGGTAAGCCAAATAAATTATCTTTCAGTTCATTTTTGTCTGATACTTTTAGATACATTAACGATAGGCGGATTAAAAACATTAGCTTTCAGTTCATTTTTGTCTGATACTGTTTTGGAGAAATTGTATAAGCTTAGGTTGCAGCAAACTTTCAGTTCATTTTTGTCTGATACTCACCACTAGGTACTGTAACCTTCTCAACAAAGAACTTTCAGTTCATTTTTGTCTGATACACGCTTGGACTGGCATCGGGAACATGACGATATCCCTCTACTACTTTCAGTTCATTTTTGTCTGATACATGAATAAAATAATCAAGATATGTGAAGAAATAGAAAACTTTCAGTTCATTTTTGTCTGATACTTATTTAGCCTTGCGAAAGCCTAAGCTTTAATTGGTCTTTCAGTTCATTTTTGTCTGATACCTAACCCAAGTAGAGCTAAAGTAACTGTACCACCCTTCTTTCAGTTCATTTTTGTCTGATACGGCTATTAAAAGGCTAAAGAAATTTAAGCGTGCGTTTGACTTTCAGTTCATTTTTGTCTGATACATACGTTTTCCAATTGTCGCTATAGTACCATGCATTTGTTCTTTCAGTTCATTTTTGTCTGATACATTATTGAGATGAGGATTTGGATTGTGAATAGTTCGTTGTTCTTTCAGTTCATTTTTGTCTGATACATGGAAAGAAAAAGTGCACAAAGCACAGTGATACTTATCTTTCAGTTCATTTTTGTCTGATACAATGGTACCAGTGCGATTACGGTAACTTTCTTTATCTTTCAGTTCATTTTTGTCTGATACATGGTTAAAGCGTATTTACAAGCATTTCAACAATCGGGTCTTTCAGTTCATTTTTGTCTGATACCACCCCCATAAATAAGGTCAAATAACATCACAAAAACAACAAAACTTTCAGTTCATTTTTGTCTGATACTAGTTATAAGCATTCTCACACGTGAGTTTTAACACGCACTTTCAGTTCATTTTTGTCTGATACGTAAGGACGAAGTGAAAATAAGGAAAAGAGGATTAATATACTTTCAGTTCATTTTTGTCTGATACGGTAACTACATTCTTACATCATCAATTTTCATTTCCTTTTACTTTCAGTTCATTTTTGTCTGATACACTTAGTAACACGTTTTAGGAATAAACTTATTGACATTATCCTTTCAGTTCATTTTTGTCTGATACATTCAAGTCTCATTTTTTCTCACGCATCTAATTAATAACTTTCAGTTCATTTTTGTCTGATACTAATTCCCCGCTCAACATTTCTCGCATCTCTAACATTCCCTTTCAGTTCATTTTTGTCTGATACGAGTTAGAACAATTAAAACAAAAAATAATAAGCGAGCTATTCTTTCAGTTCATTTTTGTCTGATACTTTAAACTCACATGAGTACTATTTTCGCAAACAATACACTCTTTCAGTTCATTTTTGTCTGATACGAAGTAAAAACGTACAAATTAAGCGTTTATGATAATGGCTTTCAGTTCATTTTTGTCTGATACTTCAATCTTAAAAACATTTCACTTAACCAAGCTATACTAACTTTCAGTTCATTTTTGTCTGATACTAGGTGATTTG
>JBMFIF010000062.1:0-9314 GCA_049976445.1 Thermoprotei archaeon
CACTCAACGTCGTTAAGCTCACGGAATTCCATAGATAAAGGATAGAGAGTAAGGCTTAAATATTTTGAAACCATCTCGTTCGGTAGTTTTATCAAATTTATAAATTCTTTATAAACAAAATGCAACTCAGAATATTGCAAGTTTATCACCTTAATATATATTGAATATTTAATATAAATAAAGTTTTCCCTCAACTAATGAATATTGTTATTCTCTGTGTGCTGTTGTGATTATAATACCTAACATGACGATTGCTCCCCCTACTATTGTTGATGTTGTTGGTATTTCGTTAAAGATAATCACAGCTAATATACTGGCGCCGACTGGTTCTCCTAAAATACTTACGCTCACTATTGATGCCTTTAGGTATTTTAACGCATAATTATAAGAATTGTGTCCAAGTCCTGATGGTATTAATGCTAATGCTAAAAATATTAGTATTTCATGCAGTGATGGAACTGCCATACTATTTTTTAAGAATAGTGCTGTAGTAAAAAGTGTTACAGATGCTATTCCGTATACTGTGAATGTGTATGAAGCTAAGTCTACTTTTCTCCTTAGTTTTCTTCCTGCTACTAGATAGATGGACAAGAAAAATGCGCTTAATAAAGCTAATAAATCACCATAAAGATTATTCATGTTTTTAATCGTTGCTGGACCGCTAGCTATTATCACAGCTCCGATCAGAGAAATAATGATACCTAATAATTCTTTTAATTTGGTCGGTTCCTTAAGCAGTACATAGGATATTATTACCACAAACATTGGCGAAGAATCTGTTAGAATTGTATTAGCTGCTATTGATGTATAAAATAGCGAAGTAGTCCATGCACCAAAATGTGCACCAAGTGCTATCCCTGATATTAATAAAATAAGAATTTCTTTTCTGGAAAGTGCTCTAATGTTCTTTAAATTGTTAATACCTAATAAACCCATAAGAATACTTGCGAAAAGCATTCTGTAGGCTGCGATAACTAATGCTGGTGAATTACTTAACCTAACAAAAATACTTGCAGTCGATACAGCAATAATCCCCACTAATAGTGCTATTTTTGGGTTCACATTCATGACTATAGAATTAAAAATAAAAATACAAAAACTCTTCGCTATTCTCCTCAACCAAAAACTTTACTTATTCTAAGGATAAAGCTTTCAAATTTAGAGGAAATCTGATACCATGTATATATATATCTAATATTAACTTTGTTTAATGTGTGATTTTAGTAAGCTTTAAATATTATGGGATGTATTAAACATTGTGTCCAAAATTTTGCGTGCAAGAATTAATGCAGAAGACGTTGATGAGGCTAGGAGTGTTAGAAGGAGGATGGCCGATTGGGATTTCATAAACAACCAACCACCAAAAATCAGAGAAGCACTAAAATATTACATAGAAACCGGAGATCTTTATGTCGCGTCTAGGATTGCAGGATTATATATTGAGGAATTTAATGAGTTAAGGAAGAGGGCTAAGATTCCTAATGTTGCATAGATTTGCCATAGCAGACACATGCTTTCTAATAGATTGGGCTAAGTACAGGAGGAGGGATCTTCTTTTCAAACTATTTAACGTTGTATATGTTACTGAATCAGTTATTCGCGAGATTAAGTCTGAAGACACAATTTCATGGATTTCTGGTATGTTAGCTGCAGGTAAATTAGCGTTATATACAGAGACTAATGATGAAATTAATGAGGCTAGAGAATTAATGGATAAAACACGAGCTGTTCCGATAATGATACATGTTGATCTTCCTGAAGCATTATGTTTAGTTATCGGTAAAAGAAGAGGCTATACTGTATTAACAGAGAATAGAGGTGCTATCATGTCTACAGAGTTCATTGATAAATATAAGGATGTGGTGGTGTGGAGAGCGCTCGAAATACTTTTAGCAGGTCAATTAAGCGGGTATTTAAATATCGATTGCGCAGATCCTGAGGGGATATTTCTTGAGTATGAAGAAGATACACTACACATTTTTCCACGTAAGGATTATGAGAATGCTATAAAGGAGGTTCGAAAAAGATGCAGGAAAAAGAACTAAAAAGGAAGATAAAAAAATGGACTAAGCTTGAAGATGAGGCTAGGAGTGTTAGAAGGAGGATGGCCGATTGGGATTTCATAAACAACCAACCACCAAAAATCAGAGAAGCACTAAAATATTACATAGAAACCGGAGATATAAGAAGGGCAAGTTATTTGGCTGGATTGGATATTGATGACTTTAGAGAAATGTTACGAAAAGCAAAAGTACCAGTGGTAGTATAAAAATAACGCTCTTAAATAAGTAATGTTGTGGTTGCTCTTTAAATAACTTTAGGACTAAACCTTCTTAGGACAACTAACAAAACAATTTTAAAACCTCCTATAACCCATAGGAATAGGAAGAACAACCACAAAAATCTTACTTAAGAACGAAAAATAATTAACAGCAATACTTAGAATGACTCTTAATAGTTATTCAATGCTTATGGTTTTGATCTTATTGATTGTGCTTTGTTGCATAATTCGTGCGTGGTTTTATGAAGCGTTTCACACGTTCCCCCCAATCTCATAACACTTACTGATGTAGTTTGATGTATGCTAGTTGGGAGTATTTTAAAATTGTGAGAAAACATCATCAAACTCTCAACTCATAAGAATTCTCAACATAAAAAACACATCAAAACCACATCAGAATTATGCAACAAAGCAATTGATTGCAAAACTTTAAAAGTATGTAGTTTATACGTTTTTGTATGATCAACGTAGGTGTCGCGGCACATAGTGAAGGTAGTAATAGAGAGCTGGCTAGAAGATTTGTTGAAAAACTTTCAAATGATGTGCGGATTATTTTAGGCGGATATTGGGGTTTAATGCGTGATGTTGCTGATGTTGCAGCAGAGAGAGGAATACAGGTTGTTTTTATTTTACCTAATAATCCAAGGGAATTACCACCACGAAATAAATTCTTTATACCTATTGATACAGGATTAGATTTTAAAGCACGTAGTACGATTCTTGTCAGGTCGTCAGATATATTAGTTACTCTTGGTGGTGAGATAGGCACTATGATAGAATTGTTCATGGCTTACTCGTATGGTAAACCAGTTGTTATATTAAGGAATACTGGCTTATCAACTGATAAGCTTGAGAAAGCATTTAACTCGAGCTTTGATAATAGATTAACAGCCCCCATAATATATGTCAATACCCCTGAAGAACTTGCAGAGAAAGCTCTAGCAATAGCAAGTAAAGGTAAAATGTTAAACATAGGATTATCTTCTCGTCCTAATGGATGAGACTTAACCCTGCTATTATAAATAAGTGGAGACTGTTCAGATAAGCCATCAACCACGACATCACCATTACGCACTAAGTGGACAATCTCTATAAGTAAGAGGTTAGAGTTTTATGGTTTTTAAACCATTTCCAGTAATGTGCAGTACTACGTTTTCGCCTTTTATCTTCATCTTTTTATAAGCAGCATATACTGTTGCTGAACTATATTCGGCTAGAATTCCGTTTTTTGCTAATTCTCTATGTGCGTTTATTATTTCTTCATCATTGACAACTATGCATTCACCTGTTTCTTTAAGGATCTTGACCATTTCATTAAGTAGATATGGTTGTGTACTAACTAGTGCATCGGCTATTGATGTGACTTTTGTAGGTGGTGTATAATTCATTTCTTTAATTTTTGCACAAACCGGCATAACTTGTTCGGTTTGGACTGCGATTATTTTTGGCATTGCTTCGATTATACTATTATTTAATAAATGTTTGAACCCTTCATAAACACCAAGAAGTAGCGACCCAGCCGATGTAGGAACGAAGAAGTAATCTGGAGCTTTCCAACCTAAGTCCCTGACGATCTCGTATGCGAGCGATCTTATCCCATCTCTAAAATGTGGTTGCAAAATGTGCGAAGCATAATATGCGTTTGATTGTTCTGCTGCTTTTGCAACATCTTCCCTTGTACCTTTAACTTTGATAATTTTCGCACCATAAAGTTCGATTTGTTTTGCCTTAATACCGGTCACACTTTCTGGAACATAGATTTCAACTTCCATGCCTGCAGCAGCTCCATATGCAGCTATCGATGCACCAGCATTACCTGATGAATCTTCACTTATTTTCCTTATTCCCTTCTGCTTTAAATAGGAAATGAGCGTAACAGCTCCTCTATCTTTGTATGACCCTGTTGGATTTAAGGAATCAAGCTTAAACCAAACGTTATTCTTTTTTATCATAGGAGTATTAAATTCTCCAAGAGTAATCCATTCTCTTATGTAGGGGAAGTTAGCTCTTAGGTTATCTTTTATAAATGGAAAATCAATTACTACTTTGAATGGTCCTCCACATTTTTTGCACTTTACTTCTAAATTTTCTCTTACATATCCGCATCTCATACATATTTCCATGATTTATCACTAATCATATTCTGTAAACTACCACCGTTTAAAAACGGTGGCTTCGTTACACCTAGTAGAGAGTCTTAAATATTTAAAGTTTGCTACATATGGGGGGAGGCTGTCCAGATAATCCATCAACTATTACATAATTTCTACATGCTAAGTGGACAGTCTCTATGGGGGAGTCGTAGTAGGGCAATTTTCATCCACTGTTTGAAAACGGTGTTCTTCTTACGGTAAAATTTATAACACTTAATATATCCTGATTCGCTCTTAGATAAGAGCGTCCTGATTTTTAATGTAGTAGGATCATTATAATTTAATTAAATTCTGAATGCGCATGATTTAGGATTTAGATTTATATATAGCTCGCGGTTAATATTTTTATGGATAATATTGTATTCGTAAATTGGAGAGAATTATTAAAATTAACGTATAATATAGCTTTTAAAGTAATTAACTCAGGATACAAGCCGGAAACTATTGTAGGTATAAGTAGATGGGGGTTAATACCAGCTCTTTTATTGTCAGACGCTTTAAACGTTGACGAAGTATCGTCAATTAGGATTCAACATTGGAGTAAAGGTTTAGCTGGTTCTACAATTAAGGTACAAGAGCCTGTAGAAGTGAATGTAAAGAATCGTAAAGTATTAGTTATAGATGAGGTGGCTGACACGGGTTTAACTCTAAAAGTAGCGACAGAAACATTAAGGTCATTAAAGGCAGACGAAGTACGGTCTGCAGTACTTTATCTAAAACCAAGAAGTATCTTTAAACCGGATTATTATGGCATTCTCATGGAAACTAATGCGTGGATTATTTATCCATGGAGTATATTTGAAGAGCTGAGCGATGTTCTTAACGCATGTAACGATAACTCTAATATAAAAACATTCATAAGCAAAGTTGAACTAGAAGATCTTCTAAATTCACAACAAATTAGCGAATTTCTAAAAATTCGATGTAAGAAAAATTTATAAATAAAAGTACATTTAATTCAAGAAATTATTTTAGAATTCCATGAATACTTCTATAAGTGCTTTTCCAACTTCCATGAATCTCTTGCTTAATATCTCTGGCTTATCTAATACTGATTCCCCAGTTTTTAAGTTATCACTTACTACTAGAACACCTCCTGCTTTAAAACCTCTCAACCTTGCAATTGTAAATAATGTTGCACACTCCATCTCAACTGACAAAATATTCTTATGCAACCACGTTTCTACAAATTGTGGATTTTCCGCATAAAACGCATCAGAACTGAAAACTCCACCTATGTATACGTTAGGCAGTATAGTTTTTAATTTTTTATAAATTGCATACGTGAGCTCAATATCAGGAGATGCGGGATAACAATTTTCCACACCTACATACATTCCAATAGTACCACCCGCAGGATGGGCAGCACCATCAGCAACAATAATATCACCTACTTTTATCTCCTCCTTAAATGCGCCAGTTGTTCCTAATCTTACCATCATTTCAGCTCCTAACATTCTTAGCTCTTCAAAGACTGCTGCTGATGATGCTCCACCGATACCGTGTGTTGCAACAGTTACTGGGAATCCTTTATAATATCCAGTATATGTAATAAAACCTCTATTCTCGTTGACAAGTCTAGAATTCTCAAGAAGCCCAGAAAGGAGTTTTGCTCTACCTGGATCACCAACTACTATTACATTTTTAGCAATATCACCTTTGCTTGCAAGTATATGGAATGTTTTCATATAATCACCACATCTTATTTCTTAATAAAAATTTATATAATTTTTTATTTACAAGAAATCGGCAAGAAAGCCTACAGTCTTAACCGTGGGATGAATGAGACTGTCTACTTAGCATGTATATGTAATAGTTAATGGCTTATCTGGACAGCCTCTCACTACCTTCTCGCATAATTCTGCGTGTTTTTGATGTGTTTTTATGTTGAGAATTCTTGTGGATTGATGGTTTAATAATATTTCTCCATAGTTTTGATGAGCATTTTTAACTGTTCGCATCAAGTTGCATCACAAAGTATCATTAAATGGGAGGAAATACGTTAAATACTTCATAAAAACCACGCATGAATTATACAACAAAGCATTTCTCTTTTATATATTTTTCTTGTTCTGAAGAGCAAGCTTTATATTGTTATAATGAGGCTATTCTCTTGACTCTTAATGAGAAAGCTGTATAAAATTGCATATAGTTTGGGTGCTTTAGGTTCTGCTATTTCTTATCAAGCATTCTCTACATATTTTTATTTTTTCTATGTTGATGTGATGAAGCTTTCGGTTGCTCTTGCTAGTATTGGAATGATGGTGTATGGTGTTTGGAATGCGATAAATGATCCTTTAGCAGGGTATTTATCTGATAGGACTAGGACTAGGTGGGGTAGAAGAAAGCCCTATATTTTATTTGGTTTCATACCGATGGCTTTGTCGTTTATAATTATTTGGACTCCACCTGTTAATAGGGATATGGTATTGTTTTTTATGTATTATACTTTTGTTATTAATCTTTTTGATACTGTGTATACTTTTGTTATTTTGAATTGGACGAGTTTGTTTCCTGAGATGTTCTCTGAGTTGGGTGAACGCGCTGAGGTATCTGCCTATAGGCAATTGTTTGGTGTTGTGGGATTAATATTCGGAATTGCTGCACCACCGTTAATTTATAGTACTTTAGGCTGGTTATGGATGGGTGTATTTATTGCTGTGATTACTGCTATAACTATGTATATTTCATTATTTGGGGTTCGAGAGAAGGAGGAGTTTAGGCTTGATAAACCGCTTAATGTTAAAGATGCTTTAACTGCAACTCTTCATAATAAGTCCTTTATGACTTATATTTCTGGTAATGTAGGGATAGAACTTACGTATTTGCTTTTAACAGCATCAGCACCTTTTTATACAAAGTATGTGCTTAAAGTTGGAGATTTTGAAACTTCATTATTCTTTTTAGCTGCATTTTTATCGGCTATACCAATGTTGTATGTTTGGCGTAAGATAACGGTAAAATATGGAGTAAAGAGGGCTTATATGTTATCTATTGGTTCTTTTGCTCTACTGTTGTTACCAGCTCTTTTTGCTTTTGATTTTGTTAGTGGTATTGTTGTAGCGATGCTAATTAGTGTAGGACTTTCTGGATCTTTATTACTTCCAGATGTCGTTATTTCTGATGTAATAGATGAGGATGAGGTAAGAACTGGTGTTAGGAGGGAGGGCATGTATTTTGGGATTAATGCTTTCTTTATTAGAATATCGATAGTTTTACAAGCTATGATCATTGGGTCTGTTCTATCTGTTACAGGGTATGTTCCTGATGTAATACCACAGTCTGGTATTGTAGAATTTGGAATAAGATCGTTAATGTCAATAATACCTCTTATAATATTGTTTTTGTCTTTGTTTTTTGTAAAAGAATATCCATTAGATGGTCAATATTTGCAACAAATTAAGTTAAAGCTGGAGGAGATGCATAAAATGAAGAGAGCTAAACTGATGCAAGGATGATTCAGTTAAGATCGTTAAAAATAATAAAATATGCAACCAGAATATTTATAAGTGGTTAGTGTTATTATTTTTTGGAATGTCTAAGATAATTGTTCTGGGTGGTGCTGGTCATATTGGTTCAAGGATTGTTAAGGAGCTTCGTGAACTTAATTCTAGTGTTGAAATAACGATTGCTGATAAAAATATTGGAAAAGCTAATGAGGTTGCTAAGGATGTTGGTGGAAACATCAATGTTATTAGTGTTGATGCATCTGTTGAGGATTCTGTTATTGGTATATTAAAGGGTTATGATGTTGCGATTAATGCTATCGGGCCTTTTTACAGGTTTGGAGTACCTATTTTAAGAGCAGCTATACGTGCTGGTGTTAACTTTGTTGATATTAACGATGATTATGATGCTACTTCTGAAGCTCTCAAATTACATGAAGAGGCTCAAAAAAGGAATGTTACAGCTATCATTGGTTTAGGAGCTACACCTGGCATTACTAATCTTCTTGCTAGGTATGGTTCTGAAAAATTTGATGAGGTGCATGAGATCGGAACTTATTGGGTTTGGACTGCTATAGATCCGACGATGGGGCCTGCGATTATAGATCATTATTTTCATGCGATAACTGGTATGATTAAAACATATAAGGATGGAGCTTGGGTTGATATAAAGGCTCTTTCTGAACCTGAACATTATGAATTCCCACAACCTATAGGTGTATGGGAGGTTGCGCATGCTGGTCATCCTGAGCCAATTACAATTCCGCGCTATATTAAAGTCAGAACTGTATATAACAAGGGTGGTGTCTGGCCGTCTGATCTTAATGATGTAGCGAAAGCTTTTTCCATGCTAGGGCTTACGAGTTTGAAGGAGATGAGTATTAAGGGGCAATCTTACATTGCTCGTGATGTTGCTATAGCTATAACTCTGGCATTATCGGAGCTTACGCCACCGGAAGAGGTAGAGAGAACGATTTCATCGCTCTATGAGAGGCTTGGTGAATATGCATTAACTGGTGTGGGCCTGAGTGTTATGATAAGTGGTATTAAAAATGGTAGTAAGCATGTGATTAAGTATGGTGTTGCTTGTAAAGAGGCTAGTCAAGCTACTGCTTTACCTGCTGCTCTTGCTGCATTGGAGCTTGCATCGTCTCAAGGGTTCAAGAGTGGTGTGTATCCTCCTGAAGCAGGAGTTATTGATGTTAGCAAACTTCTTAATGGAATAAAGAAAGTGTTTACGATCGAGTATTCAGAAGTACATTATGGGACTCTATAGAATTTATTATGTTTTAACTTAAAATATTTATATTTTTTTTATTACTTTGATAAAAGAAGGACAAACTTCGCCCTTCAGGGCAGAGTAAAACTTAAATACTCAAACGCATAATTCTCTTTCAAGATGCCCTCCCCTGGTCAACTAAATAAGGATGAGGG
>JBMFIF010000063.1:0-9312 GCA_049976445.1 Thermoprotei archaeon
CTATCATCCTTGATTATAACCTCACCAACATACCAGCCCCTAACCCTGTGCTCAAACCACATTGATTTCCACGATACAACCAAATATTCTCCCGGTCTTAGTGTTATCCTAATGGTTCTTGATTGATAATCTATCTTCATAAGTGTGATCTTGCATCTAGCGAATCTTCTCTTAATTTTTGGCCTGATCTTCCTAGCTTTTCCCTTTAAATATCTTTTCCTCCAAGATCCCATTATAGAGTATGCTGTTCTGATCACAGCGTCCACCCAGTGGCTGGCGTATGGGTTATTCTTCATCAGCTCGCTCCTCAACATCTTCTTGAATCCATTGCTCTTAGGGAGTGTTGGTACCTTTATCTTCAGCCCAATCCTAACCTTTTTATTCCTACTTGTCTTTGGGAACTTGTATTTCCACTCAATATTATCCCATATGATACCGATCGCTCTCTGGAGGGTGTTAGCATACCATGTTATTAGTTCCGAGATTCTGGCATCTCTAAACGGCACGGAATATGCCCTGACAAGCTCAAGGGTCTTCAACGAGTCTCCTTGCACCCTCAGCATCACCGCTCTCCAATAAAGGAACTAAAATCAACCCTTATAAACCTTTATGAAACCTAAAACAGCTTAGAAAGGCGCCCCGTCCGAGATTTGTTCGCATCTCTGCTTTGAACTCGGGCCTGGCGGGTGACAGCCGCCAATGCTACCGGGCTGCACCAACGGGGCGCCCAAAAGAAAAATTACTTTAGAAGATTTAAGCCTTTCTACCAACTATTCACCAAGTCCTGAAACTCTTCTAAACTTTATAAAAAGTAAATAAAAGCCTCGCCCATCCAGGGCCGTAATAACTCGCCTGATGCTTAACATTGGTTACAGTATTTTTCACAAAAGTTTGAAGTCTTCTGCTTCTTTATTGGGATGTTAATTTTCTAGATTGAGTTTCGATATCTTTTTTAATATAGTATTGATATTTTTGATAGTAGTGTGTGAGGCGATAAAAATGTCCAAAGAAACAGTAATTGAAATTGGAGAGCTTGACACAATGGAATATGTGAAAGAATTATTATCACACATTCATGAGGGAATGAATGATATTACTGTAAAGGGTACTGGTTTTAATATTTCGAAGGCTGTTGATGTGGTCCTGATTGTGCGTAATAAATTCGTATCAACATTAGTGATAAAAGATATTAATATTGGAACAACTTATGTAACATTGTCTAATGGTAAGACTGTGCCAAGGAGCTGGATCAGTATACATGTAAAAAAGGAGGTGACAGGGACTGAAAGGCCCAGTATGTAAAGTGTGCGCAATAAGTGGTGTGTTATGCCAGGTAGATGAGGAAAGATATAGGAGTGGTTTAGTTAATGATGACGATATTAATCTTACTAAAAATCTCTTTTTAATCGAACATCAATATCCTGAACTTAAAGACCTTATTTTTCTTAAAAGTTACAGAGTGAAAGGTAGGGATGGTGGTGAGGTTATTATTGCTTTAGTTTCTCATCCCCAACCACTTAATAACTTATTTTTATCAGCCCTTTCAAAACAGTTAACTAACAAGATGGGTGTTGATGTAAGGGTTGTTGAACAGTCTAAGAATATAAAGAAAATGATCTCTCAAATCTTTGATCCAGCACAAGTATATGGTGTTAGTATTATGTGGCTTCCTGATGGAAGTATTGAATACGATATAATGATACACAAAAGAGAACTAAAAAGAATAATCGTTGATCTAGAGGATCTGAGGAGAGTTTTTAAGAATATGATTCATGAATCCATAAGGTTTACTATAATATGAGCAAGGGGATTGATATGAGGAGAGAAAGGACATTAATATCCGAAATACCAGAGAGAGTTGGTTCAACCGTGACTTTATATGGTTGGGTTCATGAAGTGCGGGATACTGCTAGATTTATCTTTATCATACTAAGAGATCGTAGTGGTTTTGCTCAGATCACGATCCCTAAACAGAGTGTGTCAGAATTAATCTCAGTTGCATCAAAGCTTCATCACGAGGACGTAATAATGGTTCATGGAACTGTAGTCAAGTCAGAAATCGCAAAACTAGGTTATGAGATTATACCAAATAGTGTAGAGATTCTTTCGAGGGCTATTCATCCACTTCCTCTCGATGTTACTGGAAAAACACCAGCTGATCTAGATACAAAGCTCGATGCAAGATATCTTAGTTTACGATCAACAGATAATCAAGCCATCTTCAAAATTCAAACTACAGCACTTATGGCGATGCGAGAATATTTATGGAAAAATGGGTATGTGGAGATGATAAGCCCACGTATAATAGCCTATGCTTCTGAAGGAGGAGCAGACCTTTTTGCTGTAGATTATTTCGGTAAAAAAGTTTTCCTAGCTCAAAGTCCTCAATTATATAAGGAAATGTTAGCCGGTGCCTTTGAACGAGTATTTGAGATAGGCCTATTCTATAGGGCTGAAAAATCTAGAACAACATATCATTTAACTGAATTCGTTTCTGTTGATGTAGAAGAAGCTTTTGTAAATATGGATGAAATTACTGAAACACTTGAAAACTTAGTCAAACATGTCGTAGAGAAGGTTAAAGAAAACAACAAAAAAGAGTTAGAAATACTAAATCATAAATTACCTCCTACCAGTTCATCGTTTAAGCGTATTACATATGATGAAGCAGTAGAAATAGTGAAAAGCAAAGGAATAGAAATGAATTGGGGTGAAGATTTCGGAGCCCCTCAGATGAAAGCCCTCAGCGAAGAATTTACTTCACAATTTTACTTCATAATTGATTGGCCCTCACAATTAAGACCATTTTATACTAAACCAGATCCTAGAAGGCCTGAAATATGTAAAGCGTTTGATCTAGTTTATGAATGGTTAGAAATAGCATCAGGATCCGAAAGAATCACGGATAAAGATCTTTTCATGCAAAACCTTCTAAAAAGGGGACTCAACCCGGCAGACTTTGAAATATTCATAAAATACTTAAGCAGTGGTGCACCACCGCACGCCGGTTTTGGATTAGGATTATCACGATTAATGCTAGTACTAACAGGCAAGAAAAATATCAAAGAAGTCACAATGTTTCCTAGAGACGTTGATAGATTAAAACCGTGAACAAAGAATCCCTCTTTTCTTAACCACTCTATAGAAATTCATAGTACTATTAGAACCATTGGTCAAGTCCTGTTTGTTTTGCAGTTTTCTTTAATGATTCCTCAACCTTATTCAATGCTTTCTCGACACGTTCCGTTGAAAAATCATGCTCCTCAACTAATATCTCAATTACTTTGCTTCTATCAATAGGTGACCATTTTAATGCGTAATTATCCGTAACGGCAGGTTTTAAGAAAGCTTCTTTAATTATTTGAGGTGAAATTGGAAAGTGTGCTTCAGGTAAATGTTTCAATGCATTCTCTAAATTACCGAATTGTTTAATTAAGTTATATGCACGCTTAGGGCCAATCCCTTTTATACCATCTGGGTTATAATCTGTACCTATTAATATAGCCATATCTATTAACTGTTCTCTGGTAATTCCAAGTTGTCTTAATACATCATCGAGCAGCACTAATTCAGGCTGAACTTCTACATATTCTTCGATTCTTGGCAACTTACGTTTACCGCTTATTGTTAGATTCCTGACAAGCCTTGGTGCACCATAGAGGAGAGAATCATAATCCTGACTCGCCGATGCCCACACATCACCCTTTATAGCAAGATAAGCAGCTTGAGCTTCACCTTCTGAAGGAGCTTGAACCCATGGGATACCCATAGCATCGAGTAATTTCTTTACTTCATCAACCATATCCTCCTTAAGCCTAGCAGCCTGCATAGCATACATTTTTGCTGCTTTAAGATCCCCAGCTTGTAATGCTTCTTCATACTTTTTGATCGCTTCTTCTTTTAACGCTTTTCTTCTAGCAATCTCCATTTCCTTTATTTCAGGCGGTTTTCCATCAAAAACGTATGCAGGCTTTATACCTTCCTCTAGTAGGTTTATTGTTCGATAGAATATTCCACTAAGATGACTTGTTATACGTCCATGAGAATCCATCAAAGGTGTACCATCAGGTTGCCTGATAACAGTTAGGAATTGATACAATGCATTATAACCATCGATTGCAATACTTTTATCCCGTAACTGTTGCAATGTTAATGTTTTTCTTGTTATTAAATCTCCTAGATCAACTCCCACTCTCTTTACCTCCTTTAATTGCTATGGAAAAGCCATCTTTCTGAGAGGCGACTTGTATAATATCAAACATTTCTAGTTTCATTAATGCTTTATAAAAATCTTTTAGAGTAAAAGTTTCTCCTAATTCTGTCCTAACCATTTTTAATAATTCTTTATCTGAAATAACCTTACTGCTACTCTTCATTAGTATTTCAACAATTGTTGTTTCAAGTTGTGTAGACATCATGCTCACCTACATAAAACTTATTGGTGATGGTTTTGAAGCATACAACTGACGAGCTTTATTAACCCAATTAACATAATAATTCACGATTTGTTCATTAATAGATGGTTTAATCTTGTTCATGGCTTCAATAAAGTGTTCCATTTTTACTATACTGACATTCATGTCTTCTCTTAAGGCTGAAAGTGCTGCCTCCCTTACTAATGCTTTTAGATCAGAACCAGTATAACCTTCAGTTCTCCTTGCAATTTCTTTCAAATCTACATCAGGTGCTAATGGTGTTTTCCTTGTGTATATTTGTAATATTTCGATCCTTTCTTCTACAGTGGGAGGATTAACAAGAATGATCCTGTCAAATCTTCCAGGTCTTAAGAGTGCAGGATCTACGAGATCAGGTCTGTTTGTGGCTGCAAGCACAAAAACATAACCTCCATTTCTAAATCCATCCATTTCGGTAAGCAATTGACTTAAAACTCTCTCACTTACACCCTCATCAGTATTTACTCCTCTAAACGCTCCAATAGATTCCACTTCATCAAGAAACACAATACTGGGCGCCCCCATTCTAGCTTTTCTGAATACTTCTCTTATTGCCCTCTCTGATTCACCAACCCATTTACTATATATTTCTGGACCACTAATGGAAATAAAGTTAAGACCACTCTCAGTAGCTATGGCCTTAGCTAACATCGTCTTTCCTGTACCTGGGGCACCAACGAGCAGAATACCACGTGGTGGTTCTATACCCATTTTTTCATAAACCTGAGGATATTTAATAGGCCAGATAAGAGATTCCTCAAGTTCTCTCTTGACAGATTTAAGACCACCTATATCACTCCATCTAACATTAGGCACCTCCACGTACACTTCACGCAATGCACTAGGTGTTATCGACTTCAAAGCATCCATAAAATCCTGATTCGTTACTACTGCTTTCTCAAGTATTTCTGCAGGAATGTGATCGAGTTTAAAATCAATTTGTGGGAAGATTCTTCTTATCGCTCTCATAGCGGCTTCTCTACAAAGTGCAGCTAAATCGGCTCCGACAAAACCATGAGCAATCTCTGCAATCCTCTCTAAATTCACGTCAGGAGCTAAAGGCATTCCCCTTGTATGTATCTTTAGTATTTCTAAACGACCTTGTTTATTTGGCACTGGAAATTCTATCTCTCTATCAAATCTCCCAGGCCTTCTAAGAGCTGGGTCAATAGCGTTGATCATATTAGTGGCTCCTATCACAATAACATTACTTCTAGGTTCAAGACCATCCATAAGCGCTAGTAATTGAGCCACAACTCTTTTCTCTACTTCACCAGTAACCTCGCTTCTTTTAGGAGCTAACGCATCAAGTTCATCGATGAAAATAATCGCTGGAGCGTGTTGTTTTGCAGTCTCAAATATTTCTCTTAATCTTGCCTCTGACTCGCCGTAAAATTTACTCATGATTTCAGGACCATTAACAGAAATGAAGAATGCGTCAGTTTCGCTTGCAATAGCCCTAGCTAATAAAGTCTTACCTGTGCCAGGGGGACCATAGAATAGTATACCTTTTGGTGGTTCTATACCCATCCTTTTGAATAATTCTGGGTATCTCAGTGGTAACTCTATCATCTCTCTAACCTTTTCTACAACCTCTGTTAACCCGCCTATATCCTCATAAGATATATGTATAGTTTTGCTTAGTACACCGACTTTTCGCGTCATTACTATGTTTGTTTCTTCAGTCACTACCACTGGTCCTTTTGGTTTTGTAGATACTACCCTGAAATATTGTGACATTCCTGGTATTTGGAATATATCATTTTCAACGAACGGCCTTCCGATTATCTTCTTTTTAACGTATTCAGTTATCTGTTGTAATGCTTCTGGATCTAGAGGTTGTTGCGTAGCAATCTTTATCGAGATTGCTGGATTAACTACAGCAGGTCGAACTACAACCATTTCTCCTAAATTTACACCAGCATTCTTTCGTATTGTGTATTCGATTCTAATTAAGCCTGAACCTTCATCCTCAGGATATGCCGGCAAGGCTATAACAACAGTCTTGCTTTTACCCTCAAGCTCTATGAAATCCCCACTATTTATGTTAAGTCTTTCCATGTCTGCCCTTCCGATTCGTGCCCTCCCTTTGTATAAATCTCTTTGCTTAGCCTCCGCTACCCTAAGCATAATCTCTCTTTTCCCTTCAGTTAATTTTTCTTCAGACATAATCTAAATAAGAGCCTCCCAAATTCTATATATGAAATTAGTGCTCCAAAGATATAAACTCTACATCGACCTGTTCAACACCCTGAATAGAGGAAATAGCCTCCTCCACCTTAGTAGTCCCTCCCTCGTAATTATCAGGCATTGAAATGTAAACATAAAGTGCATTAAGACCGAAAGCCACAGGTTTAATATCAAACGCTTTCACAGTAGTACCTATCGGTGCTCGCTTCTTAATCTCTTCTTTTAATCTCTCAAAGTCTACATCGATGTCGCTCGGTAAAACCCTGATCACAACTATAATACTTCCCATACCCCTCACCCCTTATGGTCCCTCAAATCCACATTTAATACACTTATATTTTATTGATAACTTTCTGCAATGACTACAACGCCATATGATTGTTTCGCCACAATTTGGACATATAAACTTTACACCCTTATCATACGGTGCTATAGGCCTCCCACAAGAAGTACATTTAGGCAACTCAATAACAAACGTTGTCTCACTAGTTGTCGCCATATCTGCTCAAGTTAAATTCTACGAACTAAGATTTATACTTCTCTCTTTAATTTATACAAACTCAACAAAAATCGAAACCACGTCAAATAAAAACGAGGATCTTTAATTAAATTCCTTAACAGACTACTCTGATAATCTTGATCACCATTAATAAATACTGATGCCAAACCATTTCTAAATGCAACATCAGCTAACATGGATAAGATTTCATCAGGTAAACGATTAAGCATCCTTCTAATGAACAACATACTCCGCATCTCTCTACTCAGCATTATCTTACAAATACATTCATAATCACTTAAACTCGCTAAACCACTTAACGCTAATGCAGCAATATTACCTGCAACACGCCCACAACTAGTACCAAAAAGTATACCACCACCGGTCGTAGGTTTTACCTGCCCAGCAGCATCACCAACTACCATAACATTTTCATAAACCAGCCTATCCAACATACCACCAGTTATCACAACACCAGGATAAATATCATGAACCTTTAAACTTTTAAAACCGAGTACCTTCTCCTCAAAAAACCTAAGAGCAGACCACACATTAGTTTTCCCAGCCAAACCCACTAACACCCTTTCATCACTTACAGGCGCCACCCACGCAAAAAAGCCAGGCGCTATTATCCTTGAAAAATGCATCTGAGCAACATTAGGATTTATATTATCAACCCATATCAAATGCTGAGCAGCTGGCAATTTTCCATTAGGAGACCTATAACCATACTCACTGAGAAGTAAGGTAGCAGAACCAGAAGAGGCAACAATAGCATATTTCCCTGAATATACACGTTCACCACTATTTGAACCAGCAATTACATCAACACCAGTATTGTTCATCCTTATTTTTCTAGCATTCCAACCTAAGTGTATTTCAACACCTTTTTGTAGAGCATCCTTTGCCAATAATTCCTCAAACTTCACCCTATCAAGAACCGCCGTTTGAGGCTCTTTAAAAATTACAGAAAAGCGTTTCCTATTATTAACATAAACCTCAACACCATTAAGCAAGTTCTCTATAGACTGTTCAGCAGGCTCACCTATAATTTTCACACCTCTTAAACTCAACAAACCAGTACAATGCCGCGGCTTACCTATTTGCCTATGCTCTTCTAACACTACCACTCTAAGCCCAGCCTCAGCAGCCGTAACCGCAGCCGAAAGACCAGCTGGACCAGCCCCAATAACCACCAAGTCCGCCTGCACGCTCACAAAACAATAAGGCATTCACAACTCTAAAAATTTATCCCATAACGTTTCCTCGTGAAGTTTAAATTAATCAAGTAGAATAAAGTAATGTGGCACACAACCAAAAAATAGAAGAAGCTACATACAAACAAGTCATCATAGTTAGAGCTGATTTAAAAATGGGTAAAGGAAAATTAGCAGCGCAAGTAGCCCACGCAGCAGTACTCGCAGCAGAAATCTGCAGAAACACAAGACCATTCTGGCACAAAGAATGGATGAACGAAGGTCAAAAAAAGATAGTCGTCAAAGTAAATAACCTTGATGAACTGCTTAAAATAAAAGAAACCGCTGAAGCAAAGGGATTACCTACAGCCCTCATCCAAGACGCAGGATTAACACAACTAGAACCAGGAACAATTACAACACTTGGAATAGGACCAGCCCCAAAAGACTTACTCGACCCAATCACCAGACACTTAAAACTACTATAGCCTGTATCACCACTCCATTGTCATTCGTAATCACATCAAATTTAAGTTAAGGTATTTATAAAGAATGAAAACCTCACTCTTTAGTGAGAAAAGTCATATTTATTAACATGAAGACTCTTTTATGTCAATGAAAAAAGATACAATCTTCTTACATTAACGTTCTAACTTTACATTAACAACCATGAACAATTTCATGAGGAGGTCTAAAGATTTAAGTTATTAACATTTTTAGGTTTTGTGTATGAGGAAGTTGATTTATGCTTCTAGTAATATAGGTTATGGTCATGTTTCTAGAGATGTAGCCGTGGGTATGGTCTTAGATGAGATGGGGATAAAACCGGTTTTTGTTGGTGGCAAATCTATTCGCAAATTTGTTGAAAATTATGGTTTTAGATTTATCGAGTATTACGGTGAACCATTACTTACTATTGTAGGGGGTAAGGTTGTTGGAGTGTCCTTGTGGTATCTGAGATATTGGTTACGGT
>JBMFIF010000064.1:0-8860 GCA_049976445.1 Thermoprotei archaeon
CTTATGAGTTGATAATTTGATAACGTTTTCTCACAGTTTTAAAACACTCCCAACTAACATATACCAAACCACATCAGCAAGCATCATGAGATTAGAGAAAACATGTGGAACGCTCCACAAAACCATGCACGAATTATGCAACAAAGCAAATTCAACATATTTCATATGAACAAATATTTCCTTATAACATCAATCTCTTTCAGAGCGTTCTCCTTATCATTCATATATACTACTCTGCCCCCGCTCATTATTGTTACTTTAGTAGCAATCTCTGTTATTGACCTGAACTTAGTACCTGGTTCTACAATTATTATGGTTTTTCCTTTTTTCCTGAGCATATCTAGCATGTTATATATCCTTTTAATCATTATAGGCATTACACCCTCTGTTGGTTCGTCAAGAAGCATTAAGTCTGTTTTTGTGAGGAGAGATCTTAGAATTGCTATTATTTTGCGTTCTCCTCCACTTAATAGATCAGCTCTTCTATTTAAAAGACCCCTTATCTCAGGATAAATTTCTTCTAGAGAGCTTAGATCTATATCTTTTCTACCGGCAGCTAACAATAAGTTTTCATAAACACTCATTCCCTGAAACAGACCTGCATCATCTGGTATATAAAATATCCCTAGCTTCGAGATCTCATGTGTTTTAAGATTAGATATATCCTTTCCTCTAAATAGAATTCTCCCATTTTTAGTAACTTCTAAACCCATAATAGCCTTCAATAAAGTGGTCTTTCCAACACCGTTTCTCCCCACTACAGTTAATAGATCTCCTTTATCAATAGATAGATTAATCTTATGTAGGATATGGGCTTTTCCATAGTATGCATCAAGGTTCTCTATGGATAGCATTTCTAAACACCTAGATAGATTTCCCTAACATACTTATTCTCAGCTATTTCATCAGGAGTTCCGCTTGCTAGTACTTCTCCTTTATTCATCACAATGATTCTCTTGGATATACTAAAAACTACATCCATGTCATGTTCTACGAGTACGATTGGAATATTTCTCTCAAGATCCCTTATCAAGCTAATAACTAAATTTTTCTCATCAGTATTAAGCCCTGCAATTGGTTCATCTAGCAGTAAAAGCTTAGGCTTTGTAGTTGTAGCCACAGCCATTTCGACAATCCTCTGTATACCATGAGGAAGCTTGTATATTTCAGTATCCTTGTAATCCTCAAGATGGAATTTACTCAATACATGACTGACATCTACATTATTGCCTCCTCTTGATAGAGAGGCTACAAGTAGATTCTGATATACAGTCATGCTTCCCAGGAGATTAATGACCTGAAAGGTTCTGGAGATTCCCAACCTTACTATCTTATTTGGTTGCAAACCGGTTATATCTCTACCCATGAAATAAACCCGACCTGATTCTGGTTTCAGCTTTCCTGTGATTACATTGATAAGGGTTGTTTTACCGGCACCATTTGGACCTATTATCGAGGTTATACCATCACTAGCTATAGATAAATTTACCTTGTTCAATGCTGTGAAACCGCCGAATTTCTTTACTAGGTTCTCAACTCTAAGTATCTCTTTCTTCTTACCCTCCATATTTTATCCACCACTTCTAAAATACCTCCTTTAGATCCTAAAATTAATGCAACAAGAATTGATCCTAGGATTAATTGCCATATATCAGCTATTCTTGCAGCATAAGTTGTTAAAATTATAAATATTAGAGATCCCAGTATTGGTCCAGTAAAAAATCTAGTTCCACCTATGAGAGTTGCTACTAAGGGTTCTGCGCTTGTAGTCCAATAGGCTAATTCAGGCGTTACAACTCCCATTAGAAGTGCGTATAAAGCACCAGAAATCCCAGCTGTAAATCCAGATATTAGGAAAGCAATTATTCTCAACTTAAAAACTGAGTGTCCAGTAAATGGTACAAAGTCCTCATTGACACCAAGACTTCTTATTAAGAGACCGTATCTAGATCTGTGAAGTATATATAGTGAGACAAGAATAAGGAGGAAAAAGATGTATATATAATAATATCTAGTTACAAAATCCAGTATATTTATTATAGCACCATTCCTAGGAATCCCTGATATTCCATCACTACCTCCGGTAATGCCTCTCCATTTAAGAAGAAGCGCATATAAGAGCATACCAAAGGCTAGTGTTAACATTGAAAAGTATATTTTACTGTGTCTTAGTGTTAATAACCCAACTATTAGTGCTAGAATCAGAGATATAATTCCAGCTACTATGGTTCCAATTAGAGGATCTCTAAATATATTTAATGTGAATAGTGCTAAGCTATAAGCACCAACAGCATAAAATAATGCATGTCCAAAGCTTAAAAGCCCAGCATATCCGAATAATATGTTATAAGATAATGAGAATATGGAGAATATCATAAATAATGAAGCCATATACATATAGAATGGCTCTCTAAAGATAGGTATAAGAACTAGCAATATTGCTATGATAAGTATCCCATAGAACTCCAGATTAGCAGTAAACCTTTCCATATCAAATCACTTTTCCCCAAATATACCCTGAGGCCTTATCAGAAGTGATATAACCATTATGAGATATATGAGAAGAAGATCGATCTCTGGGAAATATAATGTGAATAGGCTCTCTGAAACTCCAATTATTATAGATGATATGAATGCCCCAGTTAAATGTCCTAGACCAGCTATAACAGTTACAATAAAAGCAGAAATTATTAAAAAATCTCCTAATCCAGGCCCTACTGGTGAGAAGGCAACCATGAGACTGCCTCCTAAACCAGCTATGAGACTTCCTAGGAAAAATACAGAGGCATATATAGTGCTGGTATTTATCCCAAGAGATTCAGCCATCTCAGGTCTTCTCCATGTAGCTCTTACACGCAAACCCCACACGGTTCTATTTATAAGAATTACTATGAATAGATATACAATAAACCCAGTAGCGATTATTAACAACATGTATAGTGGATATACTCTACCAAAGATAGCTATATCAATATCAAGATTTTTAGGAAGTTGAATAGAGATAGGAAGTTTCCCCCACAAGATCTTCGTCGCATCGTTAATAATAAGACTTACTGCAAAAGTCATTAAAAGCTGGTATGTAACATCTATTTTATATAGAGGCTTAAGAAGAAGCCTTTCTACAACTAGACCAATGAAGCCTACACCTATAGAGGCCATTATAACAGATGACCAGAAGTCTCCTGTAAAAATATAGAATGTATAAGCCAGATATCCACCTAAAACTAAGAAGACTGCCTGTGAGAAGTTAACAACCCTAAGAACCCCAAAGATAATAGTAAGTCCAGAGGCTATTAGCCAATATATTGAAGCTCTATATAAGCCAACGAATAGTTGATAAAAAATAGATGCTAAATCCACTTACGATCCCTTACTAACTGATAAATGGTATCTTATAATCAGGAGGAGATCTATAGTATAGGAAAGCTGGAACAGCTCTTATATCTGTTAATACTGGAACATCACCATTTACATTCAATGTATCTCCAGAGATCTTTCCATAAGGTACATCATATACAGCCTGATGATCTTGAGGTCTTATCCATCTAACACCTGCTGGGGATATTAGAACCATATTTTCCATTGTCTTAATTAATGAATCCAGATCCAGTGATCCAGCTTTTTCAATAGCAGTTTTGATCATATATATAGCAGTATAAGTAGTCTCTGAAGAATATGCTGGAAGTTTACCCCACCTCTTAACAAAAGCATTAACAAATCCCTTATTAACATCGGTTGGCGGATAGAACCATACATATCTACCACTTACCCAAGTCCCATAATCAAGCTTCGGGTAGTTTTTACCAAGTCCATATGCAACGTCCATTGAGTAGCCCAGGGGATTAATTGCAGCCTTTATCTTCTTATACAGACCTAGCTCCATAGCCTGCTTATGAAGTGTTATAAGCTCGATGGCCCAGTTGGCTGTAAAGAGTCCCTCTGCATCTGTAGCCATAACCGCACTAATCCATTTAGTGAAATCCGTAGTTCCAGGTGATGGATTCCATTGCTCAGAGACAAACTCTACATCAGGTCTAAGAGCCTTAAGTGCTGTTTTGAAGAAGTCCCAAGAGACTCTTCCATACTCGTAGTCAGGGTTTATCCCAGCCCATTTCTTTATAGGTAGATCCTTTGCTATCCATGCAGCAAGAATGCCATCTTGGTATACAGGAACAGACACCCTGAATATATGTTTTATTCCCTGCTTATATACAAGTTCCTCTGTTGCTCTATGTGTTGCTGCATGCGTAAAAATTATTATTTTATTGAGTTCAGGCATTATAGGTCCTACTTTCATAGCATTACCACTTGAATCAATACCCACAAGGAAATCGACATTCTCCTGTTCAACTAACTCCCTAGTTTGTTTAACCACATCTGCAGCCTCATCTCTAATTGATAGTTCGATCTTGCTTCCCAGAATACCTCCTGCAGAGTTTATCTCCTCTGCAGCTAATCTTGCTCCCTGCTCAATGAATGTCCCATAAGTAGCCCATGTACCGCTCCTAATCCCCAGAACTCCTATCTTAATAGTATCTTTAGGTAGTTTCGTAACAGCTGTTTCTGTCTTAGTCACAGTTGTTGTAACTGTTACTGCTCCTCCAGGTTGTGTTACCGTTGTTGTAACTTCTCTAACTTTCTCAGGTGCAAGTTTTAAACCACCTGAGACACCTACCGCCAGTCCTATAACACCTGCACCAATTACTTTTAACAATGATCTTCGAGTTTCATTAACCATCAGAATACCCCAAGTATATTATGTTTTTGTAACGTATATAAAGTTATAGTTGTTCGATAAGAGACTGTCCACATAAGCTTTATGTGAGTTTGTGGTAATATTTGCAGTGTGGCACTATGAACATCTTTGAACACCCCAAACAACCCAACACAAAAGAAACACGCTCTTAAGTAAGATTTTTGTGGCTGTACCTCCTATACTTTCCTATGGAAATCCTAACACTCCTGTCAAGCGAGTGTAAGAGCAACAACCATCTTTATAAAGTTTATTCTCTTTCGCATCTTTCGAATGTTTGTCCTCCTTTCTCATATGTAAGAAAGGTTAGAGGTCAGGGCCGGAGTAAACTCCTTTTTTCTTTTTTCCAAAAGAGCTATAAGGATGAAAGAATAATATTCTTTCATTTCGCTTGACAATAGTTAATAGAAACGAAACAATAATATTGTTTCATCCTCATAGCTTTTTGAAAAAAGAAAAAAAGAAGTGCATACTATCTAAAAATATATGATAAACAATAGAAAGCTTCATAGATCGTTTATGGGGGAACAAAAATATGCGATGTAAGAGGTGTGGTAAGGAGCTTGATCCATTTAGGGCGCCATCCACAAAATATTGTTGGGGCTGCTCACTCATCGTTAAAAGGGAAAGAGCAAAGAAGACTAGGGAGTCTCGGAGGGCTAGAGGTAGGGCAAGTAGAAGAAGTGCCAAACTTGGGGACAAATGTAAGTATTGTGGTTACTCTATCCCCCATGCACTAGAGTTTTCTCATGAAGTAAATGATTTTCTATGTAAAAACTGTCATGCAGCAGAACATGGAAAAGGATTACATCTATCACCCACACAACTGTTTCTTGCGTTGTACGAACCACCGCTTAACTGTTTCCTTTGTTCTGGACCAGGATTAGAGAAGCATCATATAGTTCCTAGGTCATGGATGGGGGAAGTGTTAGGTGATAAAAATATTATGATTTTGTGCGGCAACTGCCATGCAATAATAACGAAGTTGGGCGAAAGGTGGTTTAAACTCTGGTTTACTCAATACTACAAAAATCATGGCACTTATAAATCATGGAGTTACGATATGGTTATTAGTTCGTCGCCTACTATCCAACATGAAATTTTGCTACACTTCTACTGGTGGCTAAAGGACAGATGGAAGGAAATATTGGAGAAGTTGAGGAGGGGTGATGAAACGCTCACTTTATAAAGTTATATTTCTCTCTTTTGATTTAGAAAATAGAGACTGTCCACATAAGAATTCACCGACACCTCACCACAAGTAGTACCGCAAACTCACATAAAGCTTACGTGGACAGTCTCTCAATGCCATTAATTCTTCTTCTAGTACCTGCTATAGGATACGTTTTTACTGTTTTTCTCCAAACATAAAGTAGAGTTTCAGGACTGGCACCAATTATAGAATGATCATCTAACTTAAAATAGTACGCATAAGGTAACATATTTAGCATGTTTAAGAGTTTAATGAATAACACCATTTCATTTCCCTTAAATTCGTAAACTTTATATCGTGAGAGAACTATTTGGAAAACTTCCCCATTTATGATTCTTTGTTTAGCCTCTCGTACTATTTTTTCAAATTCATTTTTACTGTGAGAATTTTCTAAGAATTTAAGTTTCATAAAAGTTTCATGTTCATTGTAAAAATGTTGTGTAAATATGGATTTTATATCATTTTCTGAAAAATCATTCGTATATATAACTTGAGCTATTCCTTTATTGATTTCAGCTTGAATTGAAATCTTAGGAATTATGAATACAGCTATAGGAAATTCAGGGAAACCAATGTCATTTAAAAGGCTAGGTTCGGAGTATACTAATGCTTCGTATGAAAGATAACCGATTATTGGGAGATTTTTATGAAGATTTCTTGCTAAACTATACATATTTTTAAGGTCTTTGAACGGGTCTTTCTCATAATTTAGTGTTTTGGTTTCGTTATTATTAATTACTATGGATTTCTTGTAAAGCTTGTAAAAAACCTCAGCTCCAATAGAAATATTAATTTTGGATCCCTGTGAACTATAAAATATCGCATACGGTTCCTTTTTAAACATTAATGGAATGATTTTTATTATGTTCGATATTTCTTTTGTAGACAATTTAATGAATCTAAAATTATAAATTTTTAACCACCTCTATTAATTTTTTAATCTTTATTGGATCTTTCTTTCCAACTTTTATTTCAACACCGCTACTTACATCAATCACATCAGGTTTAATTTCTTTAAAAAACTGTACATTTTCAGGATTTATTCCTCCAGCAACACCGCAAGGTCTAAATAGTGAGCAAAACTTATTGTAAAAATCTAAAGGAAGTTTAAGACCATTTTGATTAATAGTTTTAGAACTCTTCTGAACGTCTATCAGTAAATATTCTATTTTATTTTTTAGAGTATTAAGTTCACTAATAAGTGAGATATCAAAATCATTACCATTAGGATCTATTATAATTACTGGTGACACTTTAAGACCTAAGCTTGCAATAAAGTTTACATCTTCTTTCGGTATAGGATTATAGTGCAGTTGAAAGATCTCAAACGTATTTGACAGTTTATCAATCAGACTAAGCTTTTTATGATTTACTATAACTGCAACTGGTTTAGCAGTTTTTATTGATGATGAAATTTCTAAAGCTTTTTCAAGGCTTACTCCTCTAGCTAGATTTTCATCAATGATAATACCAATATAGTGAACCCCAAGGTTATCAATCATTAAAGCATCCTCTTTTAATGTAACACCACAAATTTTCACTTTAATCAATGTTAACTAACCTCCTTGCTTCAGATACAATTTCATTTAGTTTTCTCCATGCTAAACCTTCCTTAATTTGGTTAAGAGATTTTTTGAATCCTTCATGGATTGACCTGACTTCATCGATAAGATAGAGCGCTAATCCGGAATTAAGAGCTATGAAAGCCGATGTTGCACGATCTTTACCTTTTAAACCTTCTAAATCTTTTTTAAATATTTCCTCTTTTGTTTTTCCTGTTATGGCTTCAACGGGAATTTTTTGTAAATTCAAATCTTTTGGATGTATTATTATTTCTTGAAGTGATTCTTTTATAATTACTCTTGTAGGACCTATTGGAGATACTTCATCCATTCCTGGATAACCTGTTACAATAGCGTATTTTCTCTCACTAGATCCTGTTAAGGCATTTGAGATAATATTTGCGATTTTTTCATTAGGAGTTCCTATGATTTGAGCTGTAGGTCTTGCAGGGTTTATTAAGGGGGCCACTAGGTTAAATATTGTTCTGATACTAAGTTTCTTTCTTACTGGAGCTATATTTTTGAGTGCCAGATGGTATTGTGGAGCATATAAAAATGCAAAGTTTACGGAATCAATAAGTTTAGATGCAATTTTAGCATCATGTTCTATTGGATAACCTACCGCTTCCATAAAATCTGCTGATCCAAAAAGACTCGAAAAACCTCTGTTACCATGTTTTGCAACTGGAATTCCCATCGAAGCTATAACAATTGATGCTAACGTAGACGCATTAATAGTATTTAGACCATCTCCCCCTGTACCTACTATATCTATAACTTTTTTTGTAGTATTTACACGTGTGACGTTTTCTTCTAACGCTTTTGAAAAACCTTGAAATTCTTGCGGTGTTTCGCCTTTAACTCTGAGACCCATTAAGAGCGCCGATGCCTCAATAGGATCATAATATCCTTTTAACATTATTATACATGATGAGTATGCTTCTTCTAAACTTAAACTTCTACCTTCAGCTAGTTTTGCTATTAGTTCTTTCAATACTCTCATCCCTCATAGAAATCTTCATCATAAAGACCATGTCCGCTAAGATTAAAGAGAATCACCTTTGCTTCTCTAGATTGTTTTACTTTGAGAGCTTCCTCAATTGTGGCTGCTATTGCATGAGCACTTTCTGGTGCTGGAAGTATCCCCTCTGTTTTATAAAAGAGTTCTGCAGCTTTTTTAACTTCTTCAGGAGAATAACTTTTAGGTTTCACTAAACCTTCATTAATTAATACAGATAAACTTGCTGCTACCCCATGAAATCTTAAACCTGCAGCTTTTATAGGAGGAGGTATGAAATCTCTTCCAATGTTTATCATTTTAATCATTGGTAA
>JBMFIF010000065.1:0-8695 GCA_049976445.1 Thermoprotei archaeon
TCAACGTCGTTAAGCTCACGGAATTCCATAGATAAAGGATAGAGAGTAAGGCTTAAATATTTTGAAACCATCTCGTTGTATGAAGATCTTGTTGTTTTATTGTGTGTATGAGTTGATGATAAATTTGATAGTAAATGTAAAAGCTTATTGGTATCATGATGAGTATTGGGAGTATTATTAATAATGGGTTAAATGGTAGGTGTTTGTTGATTGCTCCGTTAATTGTTAAGAATGCTATGAGAGGGATTAACCAGCTAATACCTAACATGATAAGCAAGACTACGTTAAAAATTCTATTAATAAATTCAGCCCTGAGTTTTGGTGAGAGTTTCGGTGAAGCGATTATTAGTGAGAATGCAGGTAGGTTTATTAACCATGGATAGTGCATGACTAGGGTAAAGCGGTAATGTATTATTAAAAGGATGAGGAGAATTGTGATGGTGAGTATTGTTGGTGCTATGAGGAGTGCGGATTTATGCCCGTAACCTATAGCTGCTCCATCTGAATTGAAGTTTGTTGCTATTATTTCTGGTAGTTGTGAATAATGATAGAACATATAAATCCATCCTATTAAAATACCAAGTATGTTAATTATTATAAGTATTTTTCCCCTTAAGCTTAAGGGACGTATTACAATTTCAGGAATAGACATGTTTCTCATTTATTATATTTTGAAACTATTTAATAAATATTTCACCCTTGTTAATATAATAGAACATAAACTTGTTAACTTTTAAAAAATCTCCCTAAAAATGGATAGTCTCAGCCTGTCATGATAAAATTCCCTCACACAATTACTTACAGAATTAATTTAAACTTTACCATGACATGCAGAGACTATCGTGACGCAGCCTTTGCTTCTGATGTGGGAGTCTAGAAGGGTGATGAAAAACAGATTGATAAGCATCTCAGAAGCAAGAATCTCCCGACTTTAGTCGTGAAGAGTGTCAATCCTCTTTTCTACTACAATAATTTTAAGCTTTTATCAGTAACATAAGCCTCTGTCCTCCCCCACCCTAAACAATCTTTTGTCAGAGTTTGATCTAATCATAATTAAACAAAACCCTTATTACTATTTAACTATTAAAGAACCTTTGGGCATATAAGTTAGAATTTTATACTTTTAATACTATTTTTGAGTATGAGATCGGCTATATAATAATAACCATTTTAGAAACAAACATAGCATCAACCAAATTCTTTAACACATCATTTAAAACTTTACTATTCAACTACTTTGTTGCATAATTCGTACATGATTTTGTGGAACGTTTTACACGTTTCTCCAATCTCACGATGCTTGCTGATGTGTTTTGATGTATGTCGGTTGGGAGTGTTCATCAAAACTGTGAGAAAACGTTATCAAATTATCAACACATAAGAATTCTTAACATAAAAAACACATCAAAACCACATCAGAATTATGCAACAAAGCAAATTAAGAAAAACACTTAAAAAATCAGGTATTTCAACAGAGACATAAATATGCAACTACAAAAATAGAGACTGTCCACCTAATATATAGAAATGATACAATGACTAACGACTTATCTGGACAGCCTCTAAATATCAAAAAAAACCTTATATGCATCTTTTTCTACACTTCAATATGGGGTTTATTAAAAGTGAAAATTGGACGCATAAAAGCTAAGATTCCCCGCGTTGGTAGAATTGATGCTAGAGGTGTCTTGATTGGCCGTCAGACTAAAACTGAGACTTAAAAAAGAAAATATAAGCAAAGAAACAGTAGCCTTAGTTAATAGTGGTTATGAAGCAGACACACCACAACTCTTAGTGCCTATAAATTTAGCAAAAGACCTTGCCGTTTGGCCTCCTCCACCAGAAGCTATAGAAACAATTTTCAGCACCGCCGGGGGACCTCTAAGAGTATGGATCATACCTAGAGCAGTTAAAGTGAGCGTTATAACAGAGGATTCGGAGCCAAAAGAAGTGGATGCAGACTTGGTAATCTCTCATCTGGCTGATGAACCTTTAATTAGCGACAAACTAGCTGGTGCCCTTGAAATAGCAATCGAAGATATCGCTAAAGGTCTCTGGAGATTTAGATGGGAACCAAAAAAGAAAACAAGAAAAACAGTTTAATCTTAATACAATTATGGTGCAGAAACTGTCCACACAAGCCTTATGTGAGTTTGCAGTACTACTTGTGTAACATTTATCTCCAGTATTCTGGTTTTTCAGTTTTTCTTCTTGTGCTTGGAGAGTCCGTTGAAAGCCTCCATTCACCTGAGGCCATTTTCTCAATTATTATTCCAAGCTCTTCACCAAGCTTATCATTGATCAGCACTTCCTCTTCAATATCTGATATCAGAATATCAGAGATAGTTTCATTCTTAGCTATTCCATCTACTAGTATTGATACATTTAATCCATCTTTAATTAGATACATACGTGAAGGACCACCAGCAGTACCTAACACTGTCACCTCTGCCTCTCTTGGAGGAGGCCATAACCCGAGTAATTCAGCTAACTTCCTAGGGACCAGTAGTTGCGGTCTCTCCGTTTCGAATCCTGTATTCACAAGAGCAGATGATTCTATAACCTTCTTAAGATTGCGTACCTCTATCCTTATCTTTACCCTCACTGCCACTTTCTTTCACCAAATCATATATGTGCCCTATTCTTCTCCTTCTTGTAAAAATATGCCCAACTCTTCCCATTGAAGAACTCTCCCATACAATCATAACTTACTTAGCTTAAAAAACATTTCGCATCTTGCTTTAACATAATTTGACATGGTTTTACAGAACATCTATAGTTTTGCGATGATCTATTTGCCTTTTTTAACCATAAATAGCATAGTGAAATTAAAACAAAAAGTTAATTGAAGAACTATAATACATTTCTTCATACTAATAATGCTTACTGATACAAATCTTTCAGTTCATTTCCATCTGAATAAACTTTATACTATTTTGAAAAAAGATGAGTATGAATTGATACATACTAACCTGATTCCACTATCAAAATACAGGAAACTAACAGAACAATTCTTGTATAAGACCCAAAAATTACTCATACAAAATAATTAAACCCATTGATTATTAATAGATTTTAATTATTCTATCCTGTTTTCAATACTCCTGCCTTGATCTCCAATATACCATTATTGTAAGTTACCTTTGCATTATTTGGATCGATCTTAAACGGTAATCGTATGTTTTTATAAAATCTATTATTTGCTCTAACTCTAATCATTCTTTTTGTTACATAGACTTTAATATCCTCCTTCTTTACACCAAGCACCTCTATCGTTATGACCAACTCATCATATTTTATATAAATATTCGTTAATGGTTCTTCATAACTCATCTTTATAAGTGATACATCAATGAAATTGTTATTCAATCCCTCTGCTATCATCCCAATCAGCTTAAGAGGATTGCTCCTATACTCTCTCTTCCTCTTACTCATTTCATACTCATGACTAATATTCAGTAAATATTTAAAAATATTTTCTATCCAAATCTCTTTAAAATTGTCCAAATAAATCATTAACCACAATACAACTCCTACATATTAAATGAACAGTCTCTCAAAACTGTTGACTGAACTCTCTCACATGACTGCCACACACTCTGGTTATTTTTA
The DNA here is from genome assembly GCA_049976445.1 of Thermoprotei archaeon. GTDB lineage: Archaea > Thermoproteota > Thermoprotei > Gearchaeales > WAQG01 > JAVZOV01. The sequence goes on from JBMFIF010000065.1 coordinate 3,613, forward strand.
AAACCAGAACCTATTATATCCCACTTATCCCTATATTGGAATAGAGCCTTCTTGTCGTTCAGCCAATAGCTTACCTCTCCCCTCTTATTAGTCCTCACTTTCAGTTCATTTTTGTCTGATACATTTTATAGGGTGAGATATTCTGAGTATTAGGATTACTGTTGAAGTTAGAATGTAGTAATATTACTAAAGCATTGACTCTTGTAAATAGTGGCTATGAGAATGACCACTCGAAATCTTCCCCTTGCTATAGCTAAGAAACTAAACTTTTCTTCACTTCCAAACAAACAAAGACATAACCTATAAGCTTAGAATATCTTCCCTCAACCACTAAAATAAATTTTGCTCTCCAAATACCCCATATCCTACTCCCTCAGCAGACTCTTACTAAACACTATAACAGCCTTAAACTACCTTAAAACTACCATGCATCTCTAAATATCATTCATTACACACTTTAAAATACGGACAATCTACAGGACAACTCTTCGGCTTACCCGGATCTATTTGATCACTTACTATCTTCGCTAAACTATCCCTCAAATCAATAAACTGTTGCCTCAAAGAATCTGAAATTGCCACCAGCTTTTCATAATATTTTATATCCCTTCTTCTCTCATCTATTTTTATATTCACCAATATTGCATAATTAATTGGAATTTCATACTGACTTTCATAAGCTAACGCATACGCTGCCAATGCTACCTCATAAACCGGTTGAAATTCCCTCGTCTTATACTCTACTATTATCGACGGAGGTAACAAATTATCTATTCTTATCGTCTTTGTTAATCCTATAAGTGTACCATCCACTGGATACTCGTTCGTACCCGGCACTGTCAAAGCCACTATACTATCTACTGACAAATACGGCGACCTTGACCTAGCCCTAACAAGACTAGACGAAAACACATCAGCTGCATAATCCCAAATCATTTTAAAAATCTCTTCACTATTTTCCACACCAATTATATTCATGTTACTATATACTCTTTCTCCACTCTCTGTGAATTTCTCTCTAAAGTTTTTTATGTACCCTGAATAAATCAATAACTTTGCCATTTTTGATGCTTCTGTTATTGTATCATGTATTAACTTTCCTCTCATCAACTTCGGCTGTAATAACTCTTGCACTCTCTTTACATATTTTAAATACACAAACCTACCTGTTCCACAAAACTCATTTGTAAGATCTGATACCGACATTTTCACCGGATATGCAGGAATCAATGGTGGTACATTCCAATTCCATCCTCTAAGCTCTTCACTAACATCTACTAACATACTTCTAAACATTCTCGAATATTTTATTAAATCCTCTATTGTAAAAAACATAACTATTATATCTACATTTTTTAATATTAAATTTATCGCTCAATTCACTATTATTTTGGACCTGAAAACTTAAGATGTCTTGTATCTGACCTGTTAACGGTTTTGTATTAGTGTTAGGTCTCTCGTTAAGGAGTTGAGTGTTTTCGAGGGGAATAAGGTTCCACTTAGACTGGGTTAGCTTTCTACGTTCAGATGTGCAGTTTGGGAAGAGTTGTTAGGGCTCTATCCAGTATCATAGAGTATCCAAGATGGCGGTCGATAAGTGGGTTTATAAGTTTAGGAAGAAGCTGAACATTCCTCAGTGTATAATATCATATTAAATGAAGGTATTATTTCTCAAAAACGATTAAATCATGGAAGGGCCGGTGGTCTAGCCTGGTTAGGACACCCGCCTCACACGCGGGAGGTCCCCGGTTCAAATCCGGGCCGGCCCATTAACATCCCAAAATAATATAAATTAAATAATATTTTAGAATTTTCACCAGCCTTAGAATATAAGCCATAAGAATAAGTGAGAAGCAAAATTACTCAGAAGATTAATAGATTTACTCAAGCCGTTGTGAAACTGCCCACTTATTATGTAGAAATGATGTTGTGGTTGATAGTTTATCTGGACAGTCTTCGCAAAAACATAAATAAATTTAAATATTAGAATGCTCATCTTATTTGAGGGTATTGAATGCCAGCCTACAAACCAGAAACTTTTCCGATAAGCATTCGTAGGTTAGTTGAAGATGCCTTAAAGGGAGAAATAGACATACCAGAGTTTCAAAGGGAATTTATTTGGACTAAAGACCAAGTTAAAGACCTTCTAGACTCATTGATTAAAGGTTATCCGATAGGTTCATTGTTAATATGGGATCTCAACGACTATACTACAGGCAAGCATGTTTTTGAGCAAAAGAAGAAAGAATGGATAGTGGACGGCCAGCAGAGGATAGTATCATTGTGTCTTTTAACTTCAAGAAAGCCTTATTGGATGGAAATAACTGAGTGGAATGAGTTAATAAACAGGTATAAAATAAAAGTGAACATTCTAACATTAGATGTTGCACTCGAATACTCTGCAATCAAGAAAGATCCTGTGTGGGTTTACCCTCAAGAGATCTTCAATGCTGAAAAAGAGGAGGAATTGGAGAAAATTGCAAGCGAATTATCGAACAAAATAGATGCTAAACTTTTTACAAAAATTTACAACAATATTAAGAGAATATGGGATCTTCAAGATATTACCATTCCAGTAATTAAAGTAAATACTTCCTTAGAGAACATTGCAACAATATTTGAAAGAATCAACAGCGCTGGAACTAGAATAAAGCAAGCAGATGTTACCTTATCATACATAGCTGCATACAACAAAGGTTGGATCAGAGAAAATTTCATGAAGTACTTAGACGCCTTAGAGGATAAAGGATTTTATTTCGATCCCACATTAATTATACGTGCAATTACTACAGTTGGAGAAAACAAAGCTATAATAAGGGATGTTAGTGATAACTTCTTGAAAAATAAGGACGGTATATTGAATAAAGCTTTCTCTGACTTTAAAAGAAGCCTCGAAAGATTGATTCCAGATTTAACCAATTTTGGCGTCTTGAACTCGGACCTAATCTACGCTAAAAACACCATAATCCCATTAATTTATCTCTATCATAAATTTCAGAATCAATTTGACTTCAACAAAGCATTTCATTTCTTTCTTGTAACGCTAGCACAAGGCAGATACAGCGGATCTGCTGAAAGCGCTTTGCAGGAAGATATCAACAAGATTCAAAATGCCAGTAACTTTGACGAAGCAATAATGAAGCTGCATGGAGAAACTAACACAATACTGATTACTAAAGATAGCGTGAAGAATGCTGTACATTACCAGGGTGAGGGAAGATTCCTAAAATTAGTATTGTATCTGGTAGTCTACAGAAATCAAGCCACTGATTGGTTCACTAAAGTTAGGTTAGGATATTTCAAATCCAAGATAAACAGAGATTTCACGATTGAAGAACATCACTTTTTCCCAAGAAGCCTTCTTAGAAATGTTGGTATTGAAAAAGACAAACGAGAGGCGTTAGCCAACATAGTTTTCATTAACCCTGGAACGAACAAAAGACTTAAAGAGCAACCATACACATACATCAAGAAATACAACATCGACAATGATGAACTTTCAAAGCAATTAATACCCTTAGACGAACAACTCTGGAAACTGGAAAATTATGATGCTTTTCTTGAGAAAAGATCAGAAATAATTGCTGCCGAGTTAAAAAAGTTCATGGCGAGTCTTTATCCCTCATTTTATGCCCAGGCCAAATGATTGTGCATAATGTAAGCCTGATACAATGAGTTCCATTTATTTTTCCTTATTTTACGTAAATGTCAAAAATGCCTGCACTTCCAATTAGGTAAAGGTCTAGTGCAACTTTATCGTTCTCGTATACCTCTTCCCTAAAGCTTATCGGGACAACTTCTAGCTTATCGTAGGCCTCTTCATAAGCTTCTATCACACCGTGAGCAAATGAAGTAAAGTCTATTGTTTGCATGTATTCAACCTTTTCCTTCAAACCTTTGCCGTAAAAGTTTATTTCAGAACGGTTACCATTCCAGTCAAGCTTGAGCGATATCCTGTCAGGCTTAGCTTTAACATATTTGGAGGTAGTCTCTGCATATCATGTTAAAGTTTAAGTGCTCTGCTCTACAAATGACGTGAAAGGATTTTTATCATGACAAGCTGAGACTACCCAGTAATCGGTAATGTCTTTCAACACTCATTGTATGAGATTCTTTGTAATTCTTCTCCTTTCTTTCTTGGAAAAAATTCTTTCAACACTCATTTTTTGAGATTCAAACCAAAGCGTAATTCCAGCTGGTGCAGAAATCACCTTTCAACACTCATTTTTTGAGATTCACCCATATTATAATCAAGCTATTATAAAAACATTTAACTTTCAACACTCATTTTTTGAGATTCATGATTACATCTATAATTTGTTGAATAATATCTTTCTTTCAACACTCATTTTTTGAGATTCCGGGGACTGGATGGTATAATTGGCGTGGGAGTAATATTCTTTCAACACTCATTTTTTGAGATTCGGAAAAAAGCAGCAAAAGACTTCAACAACTTTATGTCACTTTCAACACTCATTTTTTGAGATTCTCTGGGCTGGAGAAATAGCACTTCGCTGTATTGTAGCCTTTCAACACTCATTTTTTGAGATTCATCTTTGTAGATAATGTTTATATCATAGCGGGTTACTTTCAACACTCATTTTTTGAGATTCTAGACTTGATTGGGTCTATTATTTTCCAATGTTCGTCTTTCAACACTCATTTTTTGAGATTCTAATGCCACGATAAACTACATTAACGTTAATGGTAACTTTCAACACTCATTTTTTGAGATTCAAAAATGGAACATACCCAGTTACCAGTTCCATAGTTATAGCTGCTTTCAACACTCATTTTTTGAGATTCAACATCGTCCGTGGGCAAAATGCGATGGCTCCACCGACCTTTCAACACTCATTTTTTGAGATTCGAATTCTTCTTTCGTGGGTTCGTAACCTCATACTTATTACTTTCAACACTCATTTTTTGAGATTCTGATAGGAGAGTCAGGCGTTGGAAAATCAACATTGCTGCTTTCAACACTCATTTTTTGAGATTCCAATTAGACAAACTATATTTCATGAGAAGTCAAGGACTTTCAACACTCATTTTTTGAGATTCGCGATTTCTTCGACCCCGGCGC
>JBMFIF010000066.1:0-7946 GCA_049976445.1 Thermoprotei archaeon
TTTCTTGGCATATGGTATAGTGTGTGTAACACAAAATAAACTTTACTAACAGGCAAACAGATTATCGAACAACTATATATATAAAAATAGGTCTTGTATTGCTCGGTTCTGAAATATTATTTAACGAACTTATCATTGCAGGACCTAAGGCAATAGCTCAAGCACTTGCTGTTGTCTTCGTTATTTGGTATGTTGCTTATTTTGTAGCTAGAAAACTTGGATTAGATAAAGAATTTTCTGCTGTATTGGCATCTGGTGTTTCAATATGTGGTGTTTCTGCAGCGATCGCAACAGGAGGTGCTATTAAAGCTGATCCAAAGAAAGTCAGTCATGTAATAGGTCTTATATTGTTCACTTCTATAATTATGCTTTTTAGCATGCCTCCTTTAGCAAAGTTTCTTGGTTTTACAGGAGTACTTGCTGGAGCATGGATTGGTGGAACGATTGATACAACGCCAGCTGTTGTTGCAGCAGGGGCATTATATAGTTCAGAAGCTCTCAAGATAGCAGCAGTAACTAAAATGGCTCAGAGTGTTCAAAAATGTTCACAGCATCTCACCACAAGTAGTACTACAAACTCATATAAAGCTTGTATATGACATATTAGTCAGGCTTATGTGGATAATCTCATGAGTAAGATAAGTTTAAATATGACATATTAGATTCTGATATGTGAGGCGAAGAATATGTTCGGTTTCCTAAAAAAGAAAAAATTTACAGACCCAGTTTGCGGAATGAGTGTTAGTAAGGATACGCAATGGATGACAGAGTACAAAGGTATAAAGTATTATTTTTGTTCTGAAAATTGTTTAAAAGAATTTCAGAGTAACCCTGAAAAATATACTCATGGTACATCGCATGAACATATGCATGAGCATTCGCATGGGTGTTGTTAGTGATCTTTAGCTTAATAATTGATATAATATTCTAGGAAAACATAGCATTAGAAAGTGGTAATAATGGCTAAGGATCCTGTTTGTGGAATGTACGTAGATGAGGAGAAGGCCCCGTTTAAAGTGACAAAAGGAGATATAACGTATTATTTTTGTAGTAAAAATTGTTTGAATACTTTTTTAAGACCTGAAAAAGCTTTTAAACAACTGAAAATTATGACTATGTTTGCATTTGGTTTAGGTATTCCAATAGTTATTCTTGAGTATTTTTATCAAATTAATTGGCTATTTCCAAATTATGTTTGGCTTTTTTTGTTAGCTACACCCATACAGTTTGGTGCTGGATGGGGATTTTATGTAGGAATGAAGGATGCTATAAAATCTAAGCAAGCTAATATGGATACGTTAATAGCTATTGGAACAACTGCAGCGTGGCTTTACAGTACTATTTATACTTTTCAATATTTAGGGTGGATTCCTACAATATTTCCAAAAGTTACAACAAGTGGTACAGAGGTATACTTTACTGAGTCAAGTCTTATAATTGGTTTTATTCTTTTAGGAAAAGTTATGGAACACTTAGTAAAGGGTCGTGCTTCAGAGGCTGTTAGAAAGTTATTAGACTTACAACCTAAAATGGCTAGAGTTATTAGGGGTGAAAAAGAAGTTGAGATTCCAGTAGAGGAAGTTAAGGTTGGGGATATAATAATTGTTAAGCCGGGTGAACGAATACCCGTTGATGGTGTGGTAATAGAAGGCTTTTCTTATGTTGATCAGTCAGCATTAACAGGCGAGAGTATACCTGTTGAGAAGAAAATTGGTGATGAAGTTTTTGGTGCAACAATAAATAAAAATGGTCTTTTAAAAATAAAAGCTACTAAAGTTGGTGCCGATACAACTCTCTCTCAAATAGTAAAAATGGTTGAAGAAGCTATTGTCTCTAAAATGCCAGTTCAAAGACTTGCAGATGTTGTTTCATCATATTTTGTACCGTTATTAGTAGTATTAATAGCTATTGGTTCATTTATTTTTTGGTACTATGTAGCTAAATTACCTTTTGGACTTGCGTTAACTACACTAATAGCAGTTTTAATAATAGCATGTCCATGTGCGTTAGGGATAGCTACCCCAGCTGCTATAATGATCGGAGCAGGTAAAGGTGCACAAAATGGGATACTAATAAAAGGTGGAGAATACCTTGAAAGAGCTCATAAAATAGACACTATAGTGTTTGATAAAACTGGGACACTTACAAAAGGTGAACCATCGTTAATTGATGTAATTCCTCTCGAGAATCTTAACGAAGAAGAAGCATTAAGATTTGCAGCAATAGCAGAAAAAGGATCAGAGCATCCAATCGGTGATGCTATAATAAAAGGTGCAAAAATGAAGAATATAGATATTCCTGATCCAGAATCATTTGAGGCAATACCTGGTCATGGAATAAAGGCATATTATCAAGGAAATGAAATCCTTATTGGAAATAGAAAATTAATGGCAATCAATAACATTGATATAAGCAATATTGAAAATATATTGACAAAGTTAGAAAATGAAGGTAAAACTGTGATAATTATGGCTGTTAACAAGAAGCTAGGAGCAGTATTTACCGTGGCTGATACTCTAAAAGAAGAAGCTGAACAGACCGTTAAAACTCTTCAAAAGATGGGAATCGAGGTAATAATGCTTACAGGTGATAATAAAAGAACAGCTAATGCTATAGCCAAGAAACTTGGAATAAAGAGAGTATTAGCAGAGGTTTTGCCGAATGATAAAGCTAATGTCATAAAAGAGCTCAAAAAGGAAGGTAAAATTGTAGCTATGGTCGGTGATGGAATAAACGATGCTCCGGCTTTAGCAGCTGCTGATATAGGTATAGCTATTGGAAGCGGTACTGATATTGCAAAAGAGACCGGTGGAATTATATTGATAAAAAATGATCTAAAAGATGTAATCATTGCAATACAACTTAGTAAAAAAACTGTCAGAAAAATTAAAGAAAACTTATTCTGGGCATTCTTTTATAATATAGTATTAATTCCAGTTGCTGCAGGGATATTGTATCCATTCACTGGCATTATGTTAAACCCAATTTATGCTGCTATAGCAATGGCCACCAGCTCTATAACTGTAGTCACAAATTCTATGACACTAAACAGATACAAACCATCTTTTTAAAATAAAATCAACTTTTTTATGAACCTTAATTAATTTATTTCAACTGGTAAATCTTTTCTTGATGAGTATTCCATATATGACTCTGGATAAAGCTTTATATTATCTAAGTGTAAAAATTTTCTTAACATAAACCACGCCAACGATGCTCTTTCTCCCGTAGAACAATACGTTATTGCTCCCTTTTTCTTAATTTCATTTATTACTCCTGTTTTATTTAAATTATCGATCACCTTATTTAAGAATGTAAGATTTGTAAGAGATGATATATTCAATTGTAAAAGAATTGCTTTTGGTATATGGCCAGGTCGAGGAGTAATTTGAATACTACCCGTATATTCTTCTAAGGTTCTTACATCTAGTAAAAGAGGTTTATCAGCTTTATTCATAACTATGTTGATTATTTCATTTAAAGAAGCTCTGATATCATGTATAATGTTAGGAGTATATGTTTTAGGGGTAGGTTTGCTTATTCCTCTTTCAAGAGGCATATTACTGCGTTCCCATTCTTCGAATCCTACCTCCAATAATCCAACGTATGTTTGTCCCATGTATTCGAGAATCCATAATGTGTATGTTGCAATTTGTAATAAGTTGTTATTATATATTATAACCACATTGTCCTTATCAGAAATACCATTCTTACCTAAAATACTTGCAATTTCTTCATGCGATTTTAATCTTGGAATGTTTTCATCATATTTCAGAAAATCCCAAAAATGAATCCAGAGAGATCCAGGAATATGATTCTTTACAAATTCCGAGTATGGTCTAATATCCACAACTACTACTGTATTTTCTTTTATTAAATATAAAAGCTCATTAAGCTTTATAATACTTGATTTGTGCATTTATCTATTTTCCTCCTATTTTTCTCCATATTCTTCTCTAAGCTTATCTGCTGCAATCTTTATAGATCTAAGTTTTTCAAACGCAATTCTTGAAGTGTTTACTGGAACTTCAGCAAAGGTTCCAAAACCGCAATCAGGATTTAAATAAATTTTAGATGGATCAGTGAATTTAAGAACTTTCTCTACTTTTGCAACAATTTGTTCAGGTTTTTCTACATCATCTGTTCTTGGATTAACTACACCCAATCCCACTTCCTTATCTCCCAAATATTCTTTTAAGGCATCAATGTCACCAGCTCTTGGAGTGGCATATTCTAATACAAGTTGGTGTACCTTAATCTCAGCTAAATAAGGCATTAAAGCATAATAATCTCCTTTGAGTAATGATTCTTCTTTTTTGCTCCAATTACCTCTACAAACATGAACTCCAAGTTTTACATCACTAATTCCCTTCACAACCTTATTTATTACATCAACTGCAAACTCTAGCTCATCTCTAGGATTGCTTCTTGAAAAAAGTGCCGCACACATGAATGTTTGCTGAGAAGCATCGCTACCGTAGAGTATCTCCATTAAAACTGGCTCATCAAGCTGCACAAAATGAACCCCTAAGTTCTTTAAAGAAAGAATTTCATTCCTTAATAACTTTGCATATTCATCAGCCAACGCTTCCCTAGAACTATAGTGCTTATCAGTAATACCAGGCACCCAGCTCGATCTAGTTAGAAGATAGGGACCAGGTAACGGAACTTTAATAAGCCTATGCGTATGTCTTTTAAGAAATTCAACTTCATCAACAGCAATACCTTCTCTCCTCATTCTTAGCTTAGAAACAACAATTGGATTTCTAATAGCGTATGCAGGTACATCTAAAGCCCTTAAAATATTTTCAAATCTTAATTTATCAGGTATAAGATCAATAATGTCTGCTATTGATTTTAATTCTATACCATCAATTTTATCGGCTATAAACGAATAAAAGTTATCTCTCCTCTGTTCACCATCAGTCAATATATCTACACCAGCATCCTCCTGATACTTGACAGCTAAAAGTACTGCCTCATCAGCTATAGATCTAAAATCCTCATCCGAAATTTTATTGCTCCTTTTAGCTCTTAAAGCATCTAAAAGCCATCTTGGTCTAGGCCAACTTCCGACTACAGTAACTGGAAAAAGTCTAATATTTTTCACCTCACAATACGTATCTCAGAAGTTACCTCAACATTCCTAGCAAGTGTATTACCAACCGGTGAAGTTCTTACTGTTTCCTCCCAGACTTCTTTTATCATACTTGCATCAGTATCAACATAAGCCTTAGCAATAATTTTCTTATACCCTGGATGACCCTCGTTTGAAAGTCCAAGAAACACAAGAATATTATCTATTTCACCCTCGAGAGCTATCTCTAAATTTCTAATAGTAATACCTTTTTTTGTTGCGTTAAGAACAAACCCAGTAGCATAACATGCACCAAGAGCAGAAAGTACATACTCAACGGCATTAGGACTTGTGTCAGGCCCTCCTAGCTCAGAAGGTTCAGAAATAATAAATGAATGGTTTCTAACATAGGATCTAAAATTAAAACCTGACCCTATCCATTTTACTCTAGCAGACCATCTGTTTATTTTCTGCACAAACTCAGGATTTCTTCTAGCCTCTTCTAACAAAGATTTAAGCAATTCCTCATCAATACCATTAATTTCTGTACCCATTTCTTCTCACCATTATAACATATGTTATACCATCTATATATATTTTATTACTTAATCATTATAGTATTTAAATATGTAAAATCTGTTTCTCACTAAATAACCAAAGGTTTTCTCTTTAATGAAGAAGTATTTATAAGAACATTTTTTCAAGATCATTAATTAATTTAATGTATTCTTGATGCTTTCCGGGTCCTATTTTCTCCATTTCTATGCTTTCAAATTTTTCTACAATCTCTGCATTTTCATACTCCTGAAGAACTTCATTACCCATTGGGAACAACATGCTGTCTTCTTTCATTATATGTTGACTTAAAAGATTAACGTAATTTGCAATGTTATTTATTATCTCTTGCTTCACATTTTCATCTCCACTATAATAACGTTTCACGGCATCAGTTAATGCGTTAATGTATTTTCTACCATACTCATGCTCAACAAGCATCACACCTATCGGCCCACCCTCTTTCGGAATACCATGAGCTTCTAATACTGGAAATAAGACTGCTTCTTCTTTACTATGATGACACTTGTCAATAAAATTCTTTATGAAATCTAAAACGTATCCAAAAACGTTTGCATTAACAATCTTACCTTCTTCTAATCTCCTTCTTCTAATCTATTTAAAATCGTGATTAAAATGCGTAACATTCTCTCTATAATTCTATGCTCCTCTTTTAAAACATCCGTAGCAAGCATCATATCTCAATGATCAAATCTTATAAAAATATTTAAAATTTACCCCTTAATATTTAGGCTCATCCTACTATTTTATTAAGATTAATTTATAATGAATGAAAGCCTTACTCTCTAGAGCAGGAGAATATCATTCTTTCTCCAAAATTATGTTGTTAAATTACAATGATCAGATAAGAAACATAATCAATGTGTAAATATTTTTTTCCCGATTTTTTCAATGAAAAGCCTTTCCTTTAAGCGAGAAAAGTCGTTTATCCTATTATAATATTGAATAAATAATATCGAAAAGTAAGAAAACAGTTATTATAGTTACTATAACAGCTGGCGTTATTAGTTTGTATACTTTAGGAAGTTCAGCATTATAATGCTGACTTGATAAGATTAAACAGCTATGAGCAGGGCTTAGCATAACTCCCATATATCCTCCAGTAAATGCGAATAAGAGTCCATACCCTGAAAGTAGTGGAATTAGTGGGGGAAGTGCTAATGCGACATATGTGAACTCAATTCCGGTAGCAAAACCTATCGAGAATGGTATAAGAAATGTCATAAAATTACCTAAAGGCTTAAGAATAATAGCTAAATTATTTGAGACACCGCTCTCTTTAATGTACTGACTAAAAATCAATGAAAAGATGATGACTAATAATATTATAATATTTGTTGCATGTTTAAGTGCTTTGATGTAATGAACTTTCTTAGGCTTGTATACTAAAATAAAGATTAGTACTGTAATTGCGGTGGATATGACCACATCAACACCTATGAATACTGTGAGAAAACCAATTAAAATAAAGGGCCAAAGATGTATTAAACCGAAACCATTTTTTCTAGTAGTTACTCGACTTTTTAATTTAGGTATAGTTAGTAAAAGTCCTGCTGAGATCGCTATGATTGTTACGGGCCATGTTATTTTAATTATATTCTGCGTTGTTGTCCCAAGTATTCCTGCAGCTAATATTACACCTTGAAAAAGAGGCCATGATGGAACCCAAATATGACGAAACCAATAATTTATGAAAGTCTCTTCATGGGGAGTAAGTCCCATTTCATCATATAATGATTTTGTCATAATAGCAGAAACGTAAGCTCCTCCTGGCATTGGAAGAAGCCCTACTACAGCAGGTGTAGAAACTGCAGCAAATTTCTCACCAAATACACTTAAACCCTCAACCATCTTAGAAGACACGCCTAAAGAACTAAATAGTCCAGCTAAAAACATTGCTAGAGTAAGAGCAATGATGACTTCAGCCATAGTTAGATTAAAAGATCTCATAGTTGCGTTCAGAACATCATAACCAAGAGTAAAAACTCCATAAAAAATTGTCCCAATACCTAATGATAGTGCTATATTAATCTTCTTAAATATGAGAAATAATACCAATACAACTGATACCAAAAACACTAATTCAGGGTTTAGATATGGCATATAGATGACCCTTAACAACTTTATTAAATAAAACTTATAAAAATTTCTAATACTTCTATGAGACTGTCCACATAAGCTTTATGTGAGCTTGTAGTAATACTTGTGGTGAGGTGTCGTGAACATCTTTGAACACTTCAAACAACTTAACATATTCAAAAGAAACAAAGTACCATTTGAACTAAAAATACTG
>JBMFIF010000067.1:0-7886 GCA_049976445.1 Thermoprotei archaeon
AGTATTCAAAGATATTCACCGACACCTCACCACAAGTAGTACCGCAAACTCACATAAAGCTTATGTGGACAGTCTCTTGGAGTAGAAAACAAACTTCATAGTGTAACAAGGTATGGCATACTACCATTTTATATACAAGACCTTGGGATTATAACCTTGAACGGTATAGTCAAAGACAGATATATAGTATTGCCAGGAAGTGATAGAGGAAGTGTAATGGAATCATTGATATCATATTCTGACTTTAGAAGTGCTGAACATGTAGTATTTGATATGCCACCAGGATTAAGTGATGAAATCTTAATACTGAATAGAATAACCAAGTATGACCCAATTATAGTAACAACACCATCAAAAATTTCTACTAAAACTGTAGAACAATTGTTGCAATTCTTAAACGATACAAAGATCGCCCCAAAATATCTAATAGTGAATATGGCTTATATAAACTATGAAAATACTATAATCAGACCATTCGGTGATATTATACATGCAAAAAAACTTTCAGAAAAATATAATGCCAATCTAATCGAAATACCTATTGATCCAAGCATAGAAGAGTTTGTTGGTAGAATTCATGAATACAACGGTGAAATTATTAAAAAATTAAGTGCAGTAATCTGACCTCTCATGTGGGATTTTTAATTAAACAAAGTTAAGATGATAACATCATAAGAATTAATATTCAAGAATTTATTTAAGTATATCTCTTGTTGTGCTCATCAGGATATATACATAATGAATATAACTTACAGTCCTCTTTTCATTTCACAACATAAAACTTAAGAATTCTTGTACCTGAGCGCATAAATTTGATGCTTTCTTTTAAAGAAGATTATTCCTAACGCCTTGAAAAATATTCAAGAAAATTTATTTACCTATAAATAATTAAGAGATAGTCTTCACATTCGTATGAAATAAACTTTATAATTATTTATTTTAGTTATAATAATGAGTTCAAATGTATACAAGAGTTCTTAATCATAACATTATTTTAGAGATTGTTTCAGGTGATATTACTGAAGAGCCCTGTGATGCAATAGTTAACCCTGCAAATAGCCTTTTGATCATGGGTGGTGGTGTGGCAGGTGCATTAAAAAGAAAAGGAGGGAATGAGATTGAGAAGGAAGCATTATTAAAAGCTCCTGTGCCTGTTGGTAAAGCCATTCACACGAAAGCAGGAAAATTAAAGGTGAAATATATAATACATGCACCAACAATGGAAAAACCGGCAATGAAAATAAGTTCAGAAAATGTTTATAAGGCTACTGAAGCAGCATTGTTAGAAGCCGAAAATTTAGGTATTGAAAGTATAGCTTTTCCTGTGATGGGAGCCGGTGTTGGAGGACTTAAAATAGATGAAGCTGGTGCAACCATGATTAAGGCAATAAAAAATATAATCTCTCAAGGAAAATTAAAATCATTAAAGAAAATTAAAATAATTGCATATGGAGAAGAAGCACTAAAAGAACTTATCAGGGGAATTAACGAACAACTACAATAACCTACATTCAAAAACAATGTTCAGTTAAAATGCTAACTCGAAAAAACTTATAAGATACACTAAAATACACTATTATGTGAAAAACTATGGCATTAGATCCTCTTGAAACACTTGTTGCAGGTATTATTATTTTAGCGTTAATAATATGGGGTCCAAGTAAAATACCAGAGTTAGCCCGCGCACTAGGACGCGCAAAACGGGAATACGAAAAAGCATCGCGTGGATTAGAAGAAGAGATAAACAAAATAGCACAACTCTCATCTACTGAAAGTTCACAAACTGTATCAAGTGCATCGGGTGATGATAAACTCATAGAAATTGCGAAGAACCTTGGAATCAATACTGAAGGTAAGACCAGAGATGAAATTGCGAAAGAGATAATAGAGAAGGCAAAAGGTACTAATCATTCTCAATCTTAAACCAGAAACAATTAAATTTGTTATCATGAAGTGATTCTAAAAGCGTTGTTACACTTTGGTCTAGTGCAACTGTTGTTTGCGGATGTTATATACTTCTCTTGTTTAATGCACTTTGGATCATAACTTCTCTGGGTTGATGATAGGTAGGATTTCCAATGGAAAGATAGGCTCATCCATTAACGTCCAAGGGAGTTATGATTGGCGGGTTACTCCCCACTCACGTGCTACTCCTGATCTTGTGAGGGGATTCGATGTGTGGGAGATGCCCATCGGATGATGGGGCAACAGGGTATATACTCTTTTGCAAGTTTCCAGTGGAAACAGGGATTGTTTCGTGAAATCATGTGAATAAATAACCTATATTTCTACTGGAAAATATAGAGGTAGCCTTGGGTAGGGGGGATTTCCCCTACTTCAATCCCTAGGGTGTATAAAGTAAAACTCTAAGGGCACCGCTTAACATATTCTAGGTACTATATCTCCTGTTGGCATTTCAAGAATTTTGACTCCGCCTATTGTAGTTTTTGTGATCACTATTCCTTTATTTTCCCAATCTTTTGGTTCTGTTACATATCCTATGGTTGAAGGTTGGAAGTTTAATGATTCAAGGTCTTTTATTATATCTTTTTCTATATCTGGGCTTACGGAAAGGACGGCAGTTCCTTCATTAGCCAATACAAACGGATCAAGCCCAGTTATTTCGGTAATGGATTTAACTTCTTGAAGTATTGGTACTTTGCTTTCTTCTATTATTATCATTTTTTTAGCTAATTGTGCCCATTCATTTAATGTTGATGCAAGTCCTCCTCTTGTAGGATCTCGCGCAGCATGGATCTTATCTTTATATTTATTAAAAATTCTAAGTAATGGTATTAAGGGTTTTACATCACTTTTTAATGAAGTTTGGATTCCGTATTGCATTGCAGCTATGACCGCTCCATGAGTTCCTATTGGACCAGTAACTATTATTTTGTCTTCAGGCATTACTATATCTATTATTGGATTTTCAGTAATACCTATGCCTACTGTATTTATTACTATTCCTTTCATTGAGTCTGACGGCATTACTTTAAAATCTCCACCTATTAATGGTATGTTGTATTTTTTAGAATGCTTAGCATGGATTCAAGAATTTTCTCTAAGTCGCTGATAAGAAATCCTTCACTAACTACTATTGAATCTAGCATGGCAATTGGCGATGCTCCCATCATAATCAAATCATTAATTGTACCTGAAATTGCTAGTATTCCAATATCTCCTCCAGGAAAGAATATAGGATTTACTGTGTATGAGTCTGTTGTGATGATTAATTTGTCTCCTTTTAAATTTATTACAGCTCCATCATCAGGATAATTTATTCCTATTCCTCCGATTGTTTGTTTTAATTGTTCGGGCACTTTTGAAAAAATTATTTGTTGAAGCAAATGTTGTGTCTCTCTTCCTCCATTACCATGAGAAATGAGTATTGTATCCATATTTTTATTCCTCCAAAATTTTCATTGCTGTATTAAGAAATTCTTTAACTGCCTTATCTGCATCTTCTCCGGTCATTAATGCTGTTTCTCTTATTTGTTCTGCGATAAAGTTTATATTTTCTATTACATCTTCTTTTGTTATTTTAGATATTATGACACCAGCGTGTACAATAACAAAGTCACCGATCTTAAGGTCATCCACTCCTATTACAACTTTTTTAAATGTGCCACTTAGAAAATCAACAGTCGCTGTTACATCCGAATCTATCGATACTACTTTAGCAGGAACACCCCAACACATTTTATCTTACCTCATTCATAATATTTAATACCTTTTGGATAGATCCAAACCGTGCCCACACGGAACATGCTCCTTCCATAGATACCATGCATGGTCCCCAAGGTTTTGCTGGAGTGCAAGCTTTCATAAACATTGGACAATCTGTGGGATACACCATTCCAAGTGTTACCTCAGCGCATTTACAATTTGGGGGTAAATCATAATCCCATGGTACATCTTTTATACCAAGCTGATACTTAGCATCGTATTTTGAATATTTCTCTTGTAATGCAAGTCCACTTTTAGGTATTAGTCCTATTCCTCTCCATATTGCATCAACAATCGTGAAAACTTTATTTATTGCATTTTGAGCATATTTATTTCCTTCACGAGTGGCGACTCTTTTGTATTCAAGTTCTGTGTAAGATATGTTTTCAGTATAAATCATTTGCAGTATCTTAAGAATACTAGCAATAACATCCATAGGTTCAAAGCCTGTAACGACTGCAGGGATTTTATATTCTTTAGGTAGAAAGTCCCAGCTCATGGCACCGATTATAGTAGATACGTGTCCTGGTGCTATAACTCCTGAGATAGGAATTAATCCCTTATTTTTGTGTAATCTGATGGCATATTCGGCAGCAGGTGCTGTAAACCTTAATGATGAATAAAAGAGAAGATTCTCTGGTACTTTATTCTTTTCAAAAAGGATAGCGTAACTTGGTGCTGTTGTTTCGAATCCAATCCCCATAAATACAGAAAGTTTCCTACTCTGCTTTGCATCTTCAACAGCATCAATAAAACTATAAACTATTTGAACATCAGCACCCATGGATTTTGCTACTGCAAGACTTCCTACCTCATTTTTCTTGTAATGTCTTACTGTTGGTAGTCTAAAAACATCTCCGAAAGTGTATATTCTAAAACCTTTCATTGCTAATTTTATTATATTCTCTATATCACTAGAGGGTGTTACACATACTGGACATCCAGGTCCAGGGATTAGTTCTATTTCCTTTGGTATCATATATCTTAAACCATAATGTGTAGTGGTCCATTCATGAGAACCACAAAAATTCATAATTTTTATTTTTTCTCTTTTTATTTTTTTTACAACTAAAGGGGTAATTTGATGTATCTGTGAGATAATTGATTTAGCTAATAAGGAATTTTCTCTAAACACAGCCTCTATTTGCTTAGGAAGCAGTAAAGAATCCACTAAAATCCCCCATTCTTATTTATGATTTTACTTCTATTTAAAGAAGATTTTTAAGTAAGATTAGATCTAGTTTCTATTTTAGTATTCAGATTCCAATAGTGATTGTAGTCAACCTGAGTTGTTTAACACCTCTCATGCGCATTAATTCCTTTGCTAGATTTTTAATAGATTTTATTTCTCCCTTTACTGCTATTACTAAGAGACAATTTCTATCATCAATATGAATGTGCATATTTGAAATAATCACATTACGTTGAAGATGTTGTATATCTGTTAAATTTTCCTCTAACCCTTTCACTTCATGATCATAAATGAGTGTTATAGTCCCTGCAACGATACCTGTCTCTTCATATTCCCACTTATATTCAGTCAAGAAATTGCGCATTGCAAGTTGGATAGCCTTAGACCTATCATAACCCATGCGTGTAATTATTTTATCAAACTCTGTAAGTAGTTCAGGAGGTACAGAAACTCCAAATCTTATAACACCACTCCTAGTTTTAATTTACATCACCCATTCTCTAAATATTCATAGAAAAATATAAATATTGGTAACACTAATTATTAAATTAGTGTTACTAAAGGTGAGCGAGTTTGCATATTCCTGATGGATTTTTGGATTTACGAATATGCGCTCTGATGTATTTCGGCACACTTATTTTTTGGATTTTTGCTATTCGGAAGTCAAGACAAAATCTAGATGAGAAATAAATTCCTTTGATGGCTACTTTAACAGCTATGTTTTTTGCTGCACAGATGGTAAATTACCCTATAGTTGGTGGTACAACTGCACATTTGCTTGGAGGGCCTATTTTAGCCATTACTTTAGGACCATATGCTGGATTAATATCAATGACTATTATTCTCTTAATTCAAGCATTATTTTTTGGTGATGGTGGTATTACAACTTTTGGTGCAAATGTTTGGAACATGGGAGTTATTGGTGTTTTTATTCCATATTTAATATTTTTCTTAGCTACAAAAATAATAAAAAGTCAAAAAGGAATGTTAACTGGAGCTTTCATAGGAGCACTAATAGGTGATGATTTAGCTGCAATCTTTGCTGGACTTGAACTGGGATTATCAACAACATTTCCATATAGCATACAAGTAGCAGTTACTGCAATGGGATTGCACCATTTATTCATAGGAATTGGAGAAGGTATTATTACAACAATGATTATCTCAATTCTCTGGAAATCAAGGCCGGATTTATTACGATTACAAAAAATAGCACCTTCATGGATGCCTGATCCTATAACATTCATAAAGGAGGGATGAAAATGGACAGATTAGTTGTAATAGGTTTGATTACTTCTCTAGTTTTTGTTATTATTGGAACTTTTTGGTTTTCTTACTCTAATGAAACTTTAGATGTGATTGCAGAGCGTTTTAATGCTTCTGAGTCCAATATATGGACACCTTTATTCCCAGATTATGAAATACCCGGATTTGAGGGAAATTTGATGATGAATGTTTTTTTAGGTGCAGTATTTACGATACTAATTTTTGTAATAATCTTAGTCATGGGTAAAATTTTAAAAGCGCAGAAATGATTAGAGGCTAATCACATGTTGCGAGATATATTAAGAGCACTTGAATATAGTGTGTTTTCAGAGAAGTTTGCAAACGCCAATGGGATCCTCCAAAACATTGATCCTCGCATAAAACTTTATAGCTTTATTTTATGGATATTAGCAGCAATTAATATAAGTTCTATAATTTCATTAGGTATCATTTTTATAATAGTTATGATGCTCGCTATTACATCAAAAATTTCATTTAAATTATTCTTTTTAAGAACAGCTTTCATCCCTTTGTTCTCTTTTATAATAGTTTTACCATTACCTTTCATAACACCAGGTTCAAAATTAGTTATGATAGGTTATGATAAATATTTTGTTTCAGTTACGTGGGAAGGATTATATAAAGCAGTACAATTTACATTCAGAATATGGGTTTGTGTAGCTTCTTTATCACTTTTAATTCTTACTACAAAATTTTATAAACTCATTTATTCAATGGAAAAAATAAAAGTTCCAACAATCTTTACTTCTATGATAATTATTACTTACAGATTTATCTTTTTCTTTATTAATGAAGCGTACAGAATGATCCTAGCAAAGGAAGCAAGGACTGTTAATAAGGAGAGCAAATTACTAGTTATGAGATCAGTAGCACAAATAATCAGTACTTTGTTTATAAGAGCATATGAAAAAGGTGAAAGAGTTTATTTGGCAATGATAGCTAGGGGATATACAAATGAAGTTAGATCGATCAATGACATAAAAATAAACCGTAAAGATTGGGCATTCTTGATAATTTCTTCGTTAATATTTTTCACAGTTTTGTTAATAGATTTCTGGTTTAGGTGTTATCTGTGATGAACGAGATCGTTGTAGAAATGAAAAACGTGAAATACATTTATCCAGATGGTTATGTTGCATTAAAGAATGTGAACTTGAGAATATTTAAAGGAGAGAGAATTGGAATATTAGGACCTAATGGAGCTGGAAAGTCCACATTATTAATGCTTATTAATGGTCTATTTAAACCAACTGAAGGACAAGTTTATGTATTTGGTATGTTAACAAATAAGAGTAATCTACATAAAATAAGAATGAAAGTTGGACTTGTTTTTCAAGATCCTGATGATCAATTATTCTCTCCAACAGTATTGGATGATGTTGCTTTTGGTCTATTAAATATGGGTTTATCTAAAGATGAAGCATTAAAAAAAGCAAGAGAAGCATTAAAAATTGTAGGATTAGAAGATCGTGAAAATAGTCCTCCACACCATTTGAGTATAGGAGAAAAGAAAAAAGCAGCAATTGCAACAATCCTAGCAATGAATCCAGAAATTTTGATATTAGATGAACCGACTGTTAATCTGGATCCCAAAAGTAAGACAGAGAGACTGTCCACATAAGCTTTATGTGAGTTTGCGGTACTACTTGTGGTGAGGTGTCGGTGAATATCTTTGAATACT